>NZ_JBXCJE010000001.1:0-564092 GCF_056786535.1 Sporosarcina sp. Y352 | reverse complement strand
TAAGATCCCTCAAAGAAGATGAGGTTGATAGGTCTGGGGTGGAAGCACGGCGACGTGTGGAGCTGACGGATACTAATCGATCGAGGACTTAACCAATTTTGAAGAGGGCTTGATTACCCTGATTCATGCACACAATGTCTGTTTCATTCAGTTTTGAACGAATAAGTACCGTTCATAAAAATAGTGCTTGCAATTAGCTTGAGAGTTGTTATAATGAGTATTGTCTTAGAAATAAGACGATGAAGGTCTGGTGACGATTGCGAAGAGGTCACACCCGTTCCCATACCGAACACGGAAGTTAAGCTCTTCAGCGCCGATGGTAGTTGGGGGTTTCCCCCTGTGAGAGTAGGACGTCGCCGGGCCTAAACATTCATTACATACAGTTTAGATCTTTGTAATAAGAAGCTTAAGACTCATTATGTGGGACAAGCCATTAATACATAGAAATGATTGAGTAAGTAGAAATGTTTAAACTTTATTTAGTTTGTTGAAATGATTACCCAGGAGGATTAGCTCAGCTGGGAGAGCACCTGCCTTACAAGCAGGGGGTCGGCGGTTCGAGCCCGTCATCCTCCACCAATTTTTTTAAAACACGAACTTTCGTTTTAAAGAAATTTCATTACGGATTCACTTCGTATGAATAATGCCGGAGTAGCTCAACTGGTAGAGCAACTGACTTGTAATCAGTAGGTTGAGGGTTCAAGTCCTTTCTCCGGCACCACTTTTCGAGCCATTAGCTCAGTTGGTAGAGCATCTGACTTTTAATCAGAGGGTCGCAGGTTCGAATCCTGCATGGCTCACCATTTTTTATGAAATAAGGTCAATTTATATATTGCGGGTATGGCGGAACTGGCAGACGCGCTAGACTTAGGATCTAGTGCCTTCGGGCGTGGGGGTTCGACTCCCTTTACCCGCACTTATAGTGCGGAAGTAGTTCAGTGGTAGAATACGACCTTGCCAAGGTCGGGGTCGCGGGTTCGAATCCCGTCTTCCGCTCCATATTTTTGCCGGGGTGGCGGAACTGGCAGACGCACAGGACTTAAAATCCTGCGATAGGTGACTATCGTACCGGTTCGATTCCGGTTCTCGGCATAAATAACTTTTTACACTTATATGCGCTCGTAGCTCAATTGGATAGAGCACCTGACTACGGATCAGGAGGTTGTGGATTCGACTTCTGCCGGGCGCACCATTATATTTTAAAATTTAATAAACATCGGGACGTAGCTCAGCTTGGTAGAGCACTTGGTTTGGGACCAAGGGGTCGCAGGTTCGAATCCTGTCTTCCCGACCATTAAGCTTTTTAAGCAGATTCACCGCTTAAATAAACTATCATCTTAAATCGAATTATTACTTAATTAACTAACCCTTACATTGGGGCCTTAGCTCAGCTGGGAGAGCGCCTGCCTTGCACGCAGGAGGTCAGCGGTTCGATCCCGCTAGGCTCCACCAATTACAAAAACTATTTAAATTATCCTGGCGGCGTAGCTCAGCTGGCTAGAGCGTACGGTTCATACCCGTGAGGTCGGGGGTTCGATCCCCTCTGCCGCCATCTTAAAGGACCTTTAGCTCAGTTGGTTAGAGCAGACGGCTCATAACCGTCCGGTCGCAGGTTCGAGTCCTGCAAGGTCCACCACTTATTTATTATACAGCCATGGAGGTATACCCAAGCTCGGCTGAAGGGATCGGTCTTGAAAACCGACAGGGGAGTCAAATCCCGCGGGGGTTCGAATCCCTCTACCTCCTCCATTTTTACTAGTGGTAAAATTAAATAATACTTATATTGTTGTCGCGGGGTGGAGAAGTGGTATCTCGTCGGGCTCATAACCCGAAGGTCGCAGGTTCAAATCCTGCCCCCGCAACCAAATGGTCCCGTGGTGTAGCGGTTAACATGCCTGCCTGTCACGCAGGAGATCGCCGGTTCGATCCCGGTCGGGACCGCCATTTTTTATTAGTATTATAGGGTTTAAGATAAGTAATTAACTTAAATCAAATACGTGGCTCAGTAGCTCAGTCGGTAGAGCAAAGGACTGAAAATCCTTGTGTCGGCGGTTCGATTCCGTCCTGAGCCACCATTTTTATGCGAGTGTAGTTTAGTGGTAAAACCTCAGCCTTCCAAGCTGATGATGAGGGTTCGATTCCCTTCACTCGCTCCAAGAGGGCCTATAGCTCAGCTGGTTAGAGCGCACGCCTGATAAGCGTGAGGTCGGTGGTTCGAGTCCACTTAGGCCCACCATTCCGCAGTAGCTCAGTGGTAGAGCAATCGGCTGTTAACCGATCGGTCGTAGGTTCGAGTCCTACCTGCGGAGCCATTTATATGGGGAAGTACTCAAGCGGCTCAAGAGGTGCCCCTGCTAAGGGTATAGATCGCGAAAGCGGTGCGAGGGTTCGAATCCCTCCTTCTCCGCCATATAATTTGGCCCCTTGGTCAAGCGGTTAAGACACCGCCCTTTCACGGCGGTATCACGGGTTCGAATCCCGTAGGGGTCATAATAAAAGCAGTAATACAAGTTTTTTATTAAACTTGTATTACTGCTTTTTTATTGTTTAGAAAGATAATTTTAATGATTGGATTTCATGTCTGGACTCGCCGTTTACTGCTTGTGGGGACAAGTCTTTTCCTACTACTATGAATCGGTACATTTGCTTAATTATCTTGTGTATTGTAAACCTGAATATACTTTTTCGACTTGGTTTTGTACTCAACAATTGCTAATAGATACAATGGAATCTACTTCCATTGTATCTAGCACCGTAAATTAAAAACCTATACCAATTGACTCAATTAACAAATTAATTCATTTTCTTTTGCCGTCAACATAACCATCGCTTTCATGATATGGAATGTCGCCAAGTGGGGATTCAATACCTTCATTATCCAATTCATCTTCGTATTTGTCAGAAGCATCGGATCGTACAAAACCCCTTGATTGACCATTTATATCGGTGCCAGTGAATTCTTCAATTTCTTCAGCTGCACCGTCTGAAATCTCGTTGTCGTATAGCGTATTGTAGCTGGCGTGATCCCCACTAAAATCTGAAGGGGTTTCAGATGTACCGGATTTTGCAATTTCCTGAAAGCTATCTTCACTTTCCCGAGTTGTTCCCAACTTTCGATCGGCGAATGAGTTAGGGTTGGCCATGGTAAGAGTATCTTCTTCTACGGGTCTGTCTAGAGGTACTTCTTGCTCTGTCGCATGTTCAATGCAAAGAGTGGTATAAGGAACTGCCTCAAGCCGCTCAAATGGTATATCCGTTTGACATACTTCGCATTTTCCATAAGAACCATCCTCCATTGCTTGTAAGGCGTTTTCTACTTTATTAAGCTCAGAGCCTGCATGCACGTTCAGTGCTACGTCTTTCTCTCTCTCAAACAGTTCAGTACCCATGTCAGCAGGATGATTGTCATACATAGAAAGTTCTCCGACTTCTTCTAACGGACTATCTTTAATATCGGTTTCTTTTGCTGTTTTGGTTAAATGATCCATCATTTCATGTAACTCTTTTTTTAATGTCTCTGTTTGTTTCGCATCTAACATGTTTTGCCACGTCCTTTTCAGTAATAGTATCAGTATGCTCATTAATAACTTGCTTAATGAGCATGGAATGGATTGTTTTCTATTCTTTTTACTTTCCTTCTTGAAGTCCTTTTTAAACATTCGAACAAAAAAAGTCCGATCCATCAGAGTGATGGTTCAGACTTTTTTTGATTAAATATTAAAAAAGAAGATGTCCAATGAGGATTCCAGTGCCTAATAGTAATCCAAACAGCGTGTTTGTGATTGCAGTGTTTTTCATGGCAGGGTTCACATGTATGGGTAGGTGGTTATTTCGGAACACGGCGATTGCAGATGCCGGTTTTTTTAGACTTAAGAATATGATTAACGCCCATGGAGTGAGATGTCCAAAGAGAATCAGTGCTACAACCCAACCATAAGATACGATGAAAAATAGCATTAGGATGGTAATTGCATTAGAACGGCCAACTAGAATCGCAAGCGTCTTCCGTCCGCCTTCCTTATCTCCTTCCAAATCACGTATATTGTTTGCCATCATAATACCCGCGACAAGCAACATACTTGGTATGGATAGAAGTACTGCTTCTGTCGTGATCGTTCCTGTCTGAATATAGAATGCAATGAGGATTAGTAGCATTCCCATGACAACTCCGGAAAAGAGTTCCCCAAAAGGCGTGTATGCGATTGGATATGGACCGCCTGTATAAAAATAACCAATTATCATGGATATGCCACCGACCACTGCAAGCATCCACGACGTTTCCATGCATATGTATACTCCTATAAGAATGGAGATTCCGTAAAGCATAAAGGCAAGGTTCAACACCGTTTTCGGTTTGACGCCATTCCGGACAATTGTACCTCCGATACCTATGGATTGTTCTGTATCGAGACCTCTTTTGAAATCATAGTATTCATTGAACATATTTGTCGCCATTTGAATGAATATACTTGCAATAAGCATAGCGAAAAATAGAGGAAAATGAATGTCCCCATATGTCAACGCAATCATTGTACCGAGGAAAACTGGTGCAAAAGCTGCAGTGAGTGTATGAGGTCGGGTTAGCTGCCACCAAATTCGCCAACCTGAATCCGCTTCTATTTTCTGTTGCATTATGATTCTCTCCCTACATTTGTGATTAAGCCAAGAACACCCATGATTTCAGTCGTAGGAGGTTCATAATGACCTCATCCATTGTACTCCATAATTGGTGGAGTGAACAGAGAGACTGCATATTATGTGCCGAAACGCTACAGTTTCGGTATAATAGAATAAAGGAATAAGCTCAAAATTTGACGTATGAATGTGCGGAGGGAAAATAATGAATCGGAAGTTGACCACTACCCGCGAATCTAAATTAAAAGTTAGTCAGCATGAAATGCGCTTTTTCACAGAAACTGTTGATGCGGATCGAATATCACCACTTGCATTTTTTGAGGCAGGGGATTCATGTTATAAAGATGAACGGTTTTATTGGCAAAATGCAGATAAAACATTAACACTTGTTGGAATTGGACATGCTACTGTATTGACCAGTGAAGAAACGGAGAATCGTTTTGAGGTTATTTCAGAAAGCTGGAAAAACTTGTGTGCGGCGCTTATAAAGGAAGAAAATGATCGGGAGCCTGTTCTTTTCGGAGGTTTCTCATTTGATCCTAAAAGTAATAAGGGAACAGAGTGGGATGCATTTCCATCTGCTCATTTTGTTGTGCCTGCTTTCCAGCTATCAATTACAAATGGCAAGACTGCCATCTCCATAAACCTAGTTACAAAAAGCAATGATGCTGCGGAGCAGTTTGAAAAGTTGCGCGAGGAAAGGGATCGTCTTATCCATATTGCACAAGTGGAAGAATTCGCTCTTCATACCAAGCCAGAAGTTGTATCTATTGAGGAGCTAGCGAAAAATCATTATATGGAAACGTTAGTTGATATTACAGAACGAATTAATAATGGTGAAGCGGAGAAGGTTGTAATTGCAAGAGCGATAAAATTAAACTTTAAAGATAAAGTACCTGCTGTCACGGCACTTCACCATATTACGAACGAACAACAAGAAAGTTACCACTTCGGTTTGCAAAAAGAAGGTCAACTATTTTTCGGTGCTACTCCAGAGCGGCTTATAGAAATATCAAACGGACGGGCGTACTCTGCATGTGTAGCAGGGTCTATCAAACGTGGTAAATCAGCGGCTGAAGACCGGAAACTTGGTGATCAACTTCTTGAAGATCGTAAAAATAGGGAAGAGCATCAATACGTTGTAAATATGATTTCACAAGTATTTGAAACTTTTTGTACAGATGTCAAAGTTTCAAAAGTACCGAAATTAATGAAAGTTCGTGATATACAGCATCTGTTAACACCAGTTGAGGGGAAAGTTGAACATGGGACTGATATTTTTAGCATGGTTCAGGCTCTCCATCCAACTCCGGCACTTGGCGGTGTTCCGACAGAAAAATCGATGGAACTGATTCGCACTGAGGAAAACATGGATCGAGGATATTATGCAGCACCAATCGGCTGGACGGATACAGCAGGAAATGGTGAATTTGCTGTGGCTATCCGCTCTGCACTACTCGATGGGGATAGTGCATATTTGTATGCGGGGGGCGGTATTGTGGCGGATTCTGAACCTGATAAGGAATACGACGAAACATGGGTGAAATTCAGACCGGTCATACGTGCACTTGGGGGTAAATTGAATGGATAACCGAATAGTTTTGACTGATTATGTTCGACGAATGACCAGTGCTTTGATGATGGCCGGTGTGAAAACTGTGGTCATTAGTCCGGGCTCTCGTTCGACACCACTCGCATATGCATTTGCCTCAACAGATGAGCTTGATGTGTATATGCAAGTAGACGAACGCTCAGCAGCCTATTTTGCACTTGGAATGGCAAAGGCCTCTTCTGATCCTATCGTTCTCCTATGTACATCAGGTACAGCAGCGTCCAACTATCATCCTGCGATAACAGAAGCGTACTATGCGCGAATCCCACTAATTGTTATTACTGCGGATCGCCCACACGAACTAAGAGAAGTTGGAGCACCACAGGCAATCGATCAAATTCGAATGTACGGTAAGCATGTGAAACATAGTGTAGACTTCCCACTTGCAGAAAAAAATACAGACATTGATGACTTTATCGATAGACATATAAGTCGGGCATTATCGGTAGCAACTACAGCTCCACGCGGACCGGTCCATTTAAATGTTCCGTTCCGTGAACCGCTACTCATTGATTTTGATCGTGAGATACCCAAAATGACTTTCCAGAAAAGGATTCAAAGTGTAGATAGTCTGGATCTAGAAACGATTCAACAGATTACCTTGTTACTTGCTCGTTCAGAAAAGGGAATAATTATTGCTGGGGAAATGCCAGTAGGATTAAATAAAGAGCTTTTCTGGAGCTTTGCAAAAGCGCTGGAATGGCCGGTATTGTGCGATCCGATATCAAATCTTCGTACGGAAATACCAGAGCAATGCCGTTCACTATGTATTGATCATTATGATGCAATATTAAAGAGCGAGTTATTCAAAGGGAAATCTGTACCTGATACTGTGATTCGATTCGGTACACAACCGGTTTCGAAACCACTTTCACTATATTTGAAAGCAATGCGACCAGCGAACGTTATCACGGTTGATGAATCACCGGAATTCCGAGATTCACTTGGTATTGTTACCCATCATATCCAGGCTTCACCTGAAACGGTATTAAGAATATTGGTCGAAAAACAAAAGACATCTTTTTCGGAGTCATGGACACTAGCGAATGATGCTGCATCTGCAATCACCGATGAATACACGGGAGTTGACGGAGATGAAGGGATTTTTGCAAAGTTGCTTTTTGAGCATCTTCCCTCCGGCAGCGACTTAATTACTGGTAGCAGTATGCCAATCCGTGATGTTGATACGTTTTTTAGGAAAACGACCAAAGATATAGCGATTTTTGCCAACCGTGGGACGAACGGAATTGATGGCGTTGTCTCGACAGCTTTCGGTGTCCAGACCAATAGAAAGAGACCGGCGTGGCTATTAATAGGCGATCTGTCGTTCTTGCATGACGTCAATGGGCTTATTGTAACTCGTTTTCATGAGGTTGACTTGACTATTGTAATTATCAATAATGACGGTGGTGGTATATTCTCATACCTTCCACAAGCTGAAGCAGGCCGTCATTTTGAAGAATTATTTGGTACACCTACAGGGTTAACGTTTGGTCACATAGCAGCTATGTATGACGCTCAGTATGCAGCGATAACAACCCCAGAAGAGTTTGGGATAGAGTTAGCTAAAGTGAAAAATAAACCAGTGCGCATCATAGAAGTATTTACAAATCGACAGGCAAACGTCGTTGCACACCGTGACCTATGGAAACAAATTACCGCTAGGATTGAGCAGGATGAGTAACAAGACGATTCGCATTCGGGGCATAGATATAAATGTAGAAATTTCGGGTGAAGAACAGTTACCCTCTGTCGTTCTACTACATGGATTCACAGGTAGCACTGCTTCATGGCGTGAAATAGTTGAATTATTCAGAGGTAAATACAGAACAATAGCTGTCGATTTGACTGGACACGGGAAATCGAGTATTCCAGATGATGTAAATAGATACACGATGGAACAGCAATTAGCCGATCTCGAGGAATTATTTACTGTGTTATCACTTGATCAATTCATATTGATAGGTTATTCCATGGGTGGGCGTATCGCTCTGGCTTATACAATTAATTATCCGAATCGGATTTCATCATTAATTCTAGAAAGCTCTTCTCCAGGTTTAAAGACAGAAAATGAAAGAAATGAAAGAAAAGCAGCGGATAAACGTTTGGCAGAAAGAATATTGAAAGATGGGTTACCTTCATTCGTCGACTTTTGGGAAAACGTTCAGTTATTTGCAACACAGAAAAGTTTACCTAAAGAAAAACAGATAAAAATCAGAAATGAGCGGCTAGGTCAAAGGGGTAATGGACTAGCCAACAGCCTACTCGGCATTGGCACAGGCAGCCAACAGTCTTATTGGGAATGTCTTGAGACGTTCAATCTGCCTGTTTTGCTAATAACGGGAGAACTCGACACTAAGTTCGTAAATATTTCCCGGGAAATGCATGATAAATTTCACAATGTCCGCCATGAAACGATAAAACACGTTGGGCATGCAATTCATGTGGAAAAACCGGGTACATTTGCTACAATGGTAGAGCAGCATGTTTCAGAGTTGAAAAATCGAGGAGGGTCACTATGACACGTCAATGGGAAACGATACGTACATACGAAGACATCAAATACGAACAGTATGGCGGGATTGCAAAAGTAACAATCAACCGTCCGGAAGTGCGCAATGCATTCCGACCTAAAACGGTATCAGAGTTAATCGACGCATTTTCACGCGCACGGGACGACCAGAGCATTGGAGTCATCGTATTAACAGGGGAAGGCGAGAAAGCATTCTGTTCAGGCGGAGACCAATCAGTTCGTGGTCACGGCGGCTATGTCGGTGAAGATGAAATACCGCGTCTTAACGTTCTGGACTTGCAGCGCCTAATCCGGGTTATTCCAAAACCGGTTGTGGCAATGGTTGCAGGATATGCAATCGGCGGCGGACACGTTCTGCATGTTGTCTGTGATTTGACGATTGCTGCAGAAAATGCAGTTTTCGGACAAACAGGACCGAAAGTCGGTTCATTCGACGCAGGTTACGGTTCAGGATACTTGGCACGAATCGTCGGTCATAAGAAAGCGCGTGAAATCTGGTTCTTATGCCGTCAATACAACGCACAGGAAGCACTCGAAATGGGTTTAGTTAACACTGTGGTTCCTTATGAACAATTGGAAGACGAGACTGTCCAGTGGTGTGAAGAGATGCTTGGCATGAGCCCAACTGCACTTCGTTTCGTAAAAGCAGCAATGAACGCAGATACGGACGGACTTGCTGGACTTCAACAATTAGCTGGTGATGCAACACTTCTTTATTACACAACGGATGAGGCGAAAGAAGGCCGCGATGCGTTCAAAGAAAAACGTAAACCGGAATTCGGACAGTTTCCTCGATTCCCTTAATAAAACTGCATGAATACTTAAAGAGCTGCCTTTAATCGGGTGGCTTTTTCTGAATGGATGGTGATTGGATGATTCCAAATTGGTTAATACAGCGGGCATATTTAACGCCCGATAAAACAGCTTTTTCATTTAAGGATGAAAAGTGGACATTTATACAATTAAAAAATCGTGCAATGACTCTTGCGCAGAAAATGAAAGCCAATGGTTTAAGTGAAGGGGATCGAATTGCACTACTTGGGGCTTCCAATGCTGAAATGGTATTTGTCATTCATGCCTGTATGCTATTGGGACTAGAAATTGTCATGTTGAATAGCCGGTTGACGAAAAAGGAGATTGAGTATCAATTCGACGACTCAAGTGCTACCACGCTAATTGTGGCGGATGATTTACATAGCATAGTTGCTGACATGCCATTACAGAAGTTATACTTTTCTGCAATTTACACGAGCTCTGAAAGGCCATTTATTATCCAGGATAGTTGGGAAACCGACAGAACCATTACAATTATGTATACATCAGGTACGACAGGATTTCCGAAAGGTGTCCGTCAAACCGTTGGGAATCATGTTTCGAGTGCACTTTCATCGGTCCTTAATCTGGGGCTTAACGAACGGGATGCGTGGCTATGTGCTATGCCACTTTTCCATATTAGCGGCTTTTCAATTCTAGTCCGTTCTGTTCTTTATGGAATGGAAGTCGTATTGCAGGAGAAGTTCGATGCAGTTAAATCTGCCAGTGCAGTAGAGAATGGGTTAGTCACATATATGTCCGTCGTATCACTTATGCTTGATAAAGTCTTGCGTGAAATGGAAGAGAGGAATAAGGTTGCTCATCCTACATTCAAAGCAATGCTAGCCGGTGGTGGACCTCTTCCAATCGATTATTTGAATCGAGCAAAAGCGCTTGGAGTTCCAGTTCTTCAAACATATGGCTTAACGGAAACAAGTTCTCAAACAACAACTTTGGCGGCAAACGATGCCATCCGTAAGATGGGTTCTGCCGGCAAACCTTTGTTTTTAAATCAAATCAAAATCAAAAATACTGAAACACCATTAGAAAAAGGTGAAGTTCTAATACGTGGATCGCACGTCACACCAGGATACATCGGTCGTTTCAAAGGGGTAGATCCTTTGGAGGATGGATGGTTCCCGACAGGAGATATCGGCTACTTGGATGATGAAGGCTATTTATATATCGTTGACAGAAGATCCGATTTAATCATTTCAGGTGGCGAAAATGTCTATCCGGCTGAAATTGAAAATGTGTTAGTTGCGCATCCAAGTGTCCGTGAGGCAGGCGTTTGTGCTAAAGAACATTCAGAGTGGGGAAGTGTCCCCATTGCATTTGTTGTCGTTTCTGGAAAAGTAACGGCTGAAGAGTTAACATTATTTTGCGAAGAGCGATTGGCTCGCTACAAAGTACCGAAGTCGTTCCATTTTGTCGAAAAGCTCCCGCGTAATGGGTCTAATAAGCTAATGCGTCGTAAATTGAAAGAGTTGGATGGATACTGAATAAGGAGTCGTCTCAAGTAGGCAAAGCCTGCACCCGCACTAGGAGTGCCGCCTCTAGCAGGTTATTCACAAGTCTAAGTTTTAAACTTTCTATATAGGTTGAACTTATGATTCTTTCTACTTTCCAGTTGATTGGAGTGTAGAGCGGCGAATCCAGCGGGAAAAGCGGTTAGGAAGAGAAAGTTCACTCTTCCTTTGCTGAAAGCCCCGCAGGAACGTAGTGACGAGGAGATTGAAGCCGTGCCCGCGGAAAGCGTCCGCTCGAAACGGAAATCAACGGTTAGTAGGATTCTTTATTTCAACATATTTAGCAACAAAATAGGCTATCAAGCAACCCGGATTTAATCTGGATTACATGATAGCCTTTTCGCATTTACTTCGTATTTAACGCTTTCTCAAGCGTCTCAATATTTTTATTCATCAAAGTGAAATAAGTTTCATTATTTTTTATATCATCGACGGTTAATACGCCTAGATTATGAAGCATGAGTGACTCTGCTCCAATTTCATTCCTCACGACATCAGTCAATTTTGAAGAAACATTCTGCTCAAATAATACATACTGAACATTCTGCTCCTTCGCTGCTTTAACAATTTTAGTTAATTGTTTTTGTGAAGGTTCGCTTTGCGAATTTAATCCCGCAATTGCAATTTGTTCAAGGCCGTATGAATTTGCAATATAACCAAAAGAAGCATGAGAAACAAAGAATGTCTTCGAAGGTGCATTCAGAGCCATTTCTTTAAATTTATCATCGAGTTCATCAAGTTCTAGTTTCAATTGTTCATAGTTCTCTTCAAATTCAATTTCCATTTCAGGCTTTGATACAATTAATGCGTCTTTAATAGAAGATGCAAGTTCAATACTTAGTTTTGGCGAAATCCATACGTGCGGATCAATGCTGCCATGATTATGCTCTTCGTGTTCATCCTGTTCTGCATCATGGCCATGTGCTTCCTCTAGCGACTCTTCGGTTATAGCTTCTGCTGTTGCAATCATTTTGACATTTTCATTTTTTAATGTTTTTTCAGCATTTTCGACAAATCCTTCAAGGCCCATTCCGATATAGAAAAACAAATCCGCTTCCGCAAGTGACATCATATCTTTTTGTGTCGGTTCAAAAGTGTGCTCGTCCGTTCCAGCGGGATAGACGGACTTAACTTCAACATGATCAGCACCAATACGTTCAGTAAAGTATTGTAGTGGATAAACCGTAGTATAAATTGTTAGTTTTTCAGATTCACTATTCTCTGTGTTCTTCACCTTATTACCACATCCAGAAAGTACTATAATTGTGAGTAAAGAAAAGATGATTAGCAGTTTCCGGTTCATGCAAAAACCTCCATTTATTTAATAGTAATCATTCCGATTTAGAGAACTGACTTTTTTATCATACAAGAGCTTTTCTATTTTGGCAACTAAATAAGTGGTTTTATTATCATCAAAAAAAGACAGTTCGGCAGTTTTGCCTACCTGTCTTATCCTAGGAATTATTTTGTTTTTGAGTCTTTCTCAGGAACTGGATCAAATCCACCTTCATGAAATGGATGACATTTTGAAATTCTTCGAACCGCCAACCAAGAACCCTTTAATGCACCATGCTTTTCCACTGCCTCAATTCCATAATGGGAGCAAGTTGGGTAGAAACGACAAGACGGAGGAGTTAAAGGCGAGATAACTTTTTGATAGATTTTGATAATGCCTATTACAATTTTTTTCATTTCATTTCTCCCTATTCGTACCTATATGTTTATTGTAGTGGCTTTAGTGGTAAATTAAAAGAAGGACGAACTATATAATAACAAAGGGAGAGATTAATATGTCAAAAGAACTTATTGAAGAATTGAACGTGCAAGTATCAACATGGTCGGTGATGTATGCAAAACTTCATAATTACCATTGGTACATAAAAGGGCCTCATTTCTTCACATTGCATGCCAAATTCGAAGAACTTTATAATGAGGCTACGCTTCATATGGACGAAATCGCTGAACGTGTGTTGACGCTGGGTGGAAATCCGGTAGCTTCTTTAAAAGAACATCTTGAAATGTCTGTGGTGATAGAAGCTACAGGAAAAGAAAAAGAAGACGATATGGTCAAGAACGTCGTCGATGATTTTGGTAAAATTATGAAATCGTTGAAAAAAGGTATGGAATTAGCTGCAAAAGATGGCGATGACATGACGGAAGATTTACTGAATGCAACTTATCAGAGCATTGAGAAACACCAGTGGATGCTAAATGCGTTCCTTGGGGAAGATAACAAATAATCAATTTTCATTGAAAAAGTCAGCTATTTGCCGATAGTAAACTTGTGAGGAGAATGGTGTAAATGAATATGAGTTCCATCATGGCTAGTCAATTGAATAGTTTGCAATCGACTGTCCGGTTGAGTGTTCTAAACAACACACTTTCAATGAATACGGCAGCTGCAACAGAAATGCTGAAAAGTTTAGCTGATCAGTCTGCTGCAACGCATCCTCATAAAGGTGCTTCGGTCGACGTTCAAACTTGATTTGAGAAAAAGCATGTATTCCCGTAAAGGGAATGCATGCTTTTGTTCATTTTAAGCCATGCTAAAAAGAAAAAAAGGATGGGTTGGCATGGAAAAATACAATATGTACGTTTCAGTTGTACATCAGCAAATATATCATCACCCGGATGATTCACCGTGGGAGTATGAAGTTAAAATCACAGAAGAACATATTCCCGTATTCAATCGTTTATTTTCACAGATAGATGAACTTGAAATACGGAACTTTATTAGGTCGCATCTACCGTTTTTACCGTATTATTATGGCCGGAATAATGAAAAGGTCGATCAACGTACGATGAGGATTTATGCACTTATCCATGAGTTCACCGATGAGCCATCGAAGCGATTCATCGAAGAACTTCCTTATTTTCGTTGATACTCATCCTGTCCTTCGTTAAAATGAACGAAAGGACGGGATTTTAATGTTGACATTTAATGATGTAAACGGTGGCCGTGTCGAGCTGTCATTTGGAAAGAATCGATTTAGTATGCCTGCTCGGCATGTTCTTGTTGTATTGAAATATAAAGAAAAGTGGCTTCTAACTCGTCATTTGGAGCGTGGTGTCGAGTTTCCAGGTGGCAAAGCAGAAGAAGGGGAATCAATCGAAGAAGCGGCCATTCGTGAAACGATTGAAGAAACCGGCGTTAGAATTACGGATGTGCAAAATTTTGCGGAATATGTCGTTCGAAGCAATAGCACATTTTGTAAAGCTGTATTCACGGGAAGCGTTGTAGAAATTGATGAAAATCCAACACTTTACGAAACGAATGGCGCTACATGGATGACAAGTGAGGAACTGGACGCGTGTGATGAGTTAAGTTTTCATATGAAAGGTACGGGAATGGAAGCTTTAAGAAAGTGGGTGGAAGCACGTGAGTTATGATGGCACTATTATTCACCGGAAAGCCTATCCTTCGCCAAACCCAAACGTTTATCTTGAAGAAATCACTTATTTTTCGGATGGGCTGAGAGTGAAAGGGCTTATGGCGCAACCGCTTACGCATGGAACCTATGAAGGTATCCTTTATTTAAGAGGCGGCATGCAACATATAGGAATGGTTCGTCCAGCTCGAATTGCCCAGTTTGCTGCGCAAGGGTTCGTTGTATTCGCTCCTTACTACCGTGGGAACCGTGGAGGGGAAGGTCGGGATGAATTCGCAGGTGCCGATCGTCAGGATGCGTTGAATGCTGTAGACGTGCTGAAACAAAATCCTATGACAAACGTCGAGAGGATTCACTTATTCGCGTTTTCACGAGGCGGCATTATGGCTCTGTGGACCGCTATTTTGCGTGAGGATATTACTTCGGTTGTTACGTGGTCGGGTGTTTCCGATGTCATTTTTACATACAAAGAACGGAAAGACATGCGGCGGATGATGAAGCGAGTTATCGGTGGAACGCCGAACAGCGTGCCTGATGAATACAGAAAAAGGACAGCGCTGTTTCGCGTAGATGAAATTACTGCACCTGTTCTTATCATTCATGGCATGATTGATGAGAACGTCTCATTTCAACAGGCTGTGTTATTGGAGAACGCATTGCGTGAACATAATAAAGTATACGAGACATGGTACTTCCCAGAATACACGCATTTCATTCCACCGGGCATGAATGCACAGCTTGTTAGAGATTTGACGAGTTGGATGAAGAGACAGTGAGTAGATCATTATAGATACTGATTATAATGATACAAAAACAGGGTAGCACAATAAATGTGCTACCCTGTTTAGATTTGATTGTCTTTACTCCATTCCTAGTGGATGGAGCCGCTATAGTCTATCGGATATAGACTAAGAGCATTCTTCTTATGCGATTGGCCCGCCTTTATACGTAATCTCTTCTGAAACCGAACCGAATTTCTTAAAGTTTTCACGGAACATAGATGCTAGTTCTTTTGCTTTAAGATCGTAAGCATTTCCATCTGCCCATGCATTGCGTGGGTTCAACACTTCTGTCGGAACGCCTTCAATCTCTGTAGGCATTGCAAGACCAAAAATGCTATTCATTTCTGTTTCAACATTATTTAGTTTACCAGCAAGTGCTGCACGAACCATTGCGCGTGTATACTTAAGATCCATACGCTTACCAACACCATATACGCCGCCAGTCCAACCTGTATTCACTAGGAATACTTGTGCGTCATGTTCATCAATCTTTTTCCCAAGCATTTCAGCATATACTGTCGCTGGAAGCGGAAGGAAAGGTGATCCGAAGCATGTCGAGAATGTTGCTTCAGGTGATGTGATACCACGTTCTGTTCCAGCAAGTTTCGAAGTGAAACCACTTAGGAAGTGGTACATTGCTTGCTCTTTCGTTAATTTGGAAATAGGGGGCAGTACGCCGAAAGCATCTGCAGTCAAGAAAATAATTGTTTTAGGATGACCTGCAACTGAAGGGTCAACGATGTTATCGATTGCTTGAATTGGATATGCTGCACGTGTATTTTCAGTCAAAGATCCATCATCGTAATTCGGAATGTTTGTTACTGGATCGATAACAACGTTTTCAAGAACTGATCCGAAACGAATTGCACCGAAAATTTCAGGTTCTTTTTCTTGAGATAAATTGATACATTTCGCGTAGCAACCACCTTCGATGTTAAAGACACCAGTGTCAGACCAACCGTGTTCATCGTCGCCGATTAATTTGCGGTTCGCGTCAGCTGAAAGTGTTGTTTTACCTGTTCCTGAAAGACCGAAGAACAAAGCGACATCGCCTTCTTCGCCGACGTTCGCAGAACAGTGCATCGGCATGATGCCATTCTCAGGTAGGAAGTAGTTCATGACAGAGAAGATTGCTTTTTTCATTTCACCAGCATATTCAGTACCACCAATGAGAACGATGCGTTTTTCCATAGACACAATAATGAACGTCTCGGAATTCGTACCGTCAACTGCAGGATCCGCTTTAAAAGAAGGAGCTGAAATGATAGTAAATTGCGCTTCGTGTTTCGAGAGCTCTACTTCAGTCGGGCGAATAAACAATTGATGGACGAATAGGTTATGCCAAGCAAATTCATTCACGACTTGAATGGATAGACGTGAAGCTGGATCTGCACCAGCGAATCCTTTGAAGACGAACAGTTCGTCTTTAACTTTTAAGTGTGTAAGCATTTTATTATATAATGAGTCAAATACATCAGATGAAATCGGACGGTTTACGCTGCCCCAATCGATTTTGTCTTTGGAGGACGCTTCCTCGACAATATATTTATCTTTAGGGGAACGACCTGTATACTTCCCTGTTTGAGCCGTGACTGCTCCATCGGAAGTCAGTTGAGCTTCTCCACGTGATATCGCTTTTTCAACAAGTTGTGGTACTGAAAGTTGAATTTTTATATTTTCACCGGAAAGAAGGTTATTTAGATCGTCGCTAATCTTTGCTGTAATCATAATTATGTACCGTCCTTTACTCATAGTCCCATATAATTGGGTGTCATGTCATCACATTTCTTAAATAGTATAACACATTAAGAATAATAATCTATATTAATCAAAATCTCAAGCAATTAGATGTAAAATCGGCAAAGAAATTTGACAGGGAACAAGTTTTTTCGTAGCATATATAGTTGAACGGATACTCTTATCCCGAGCTGGTGGAGGGGTCAGGCCCAATGAAACCCGGCAACCTGCAATGACTTATTTGTCTGCGCAAAGGTGCCAAACCTGTAGCAAGGCACAGTCCTTGTATGATAAGAGTGAAAGGTGCTTTTAAAATCATGCCTTTCCTCATGTATTAGTACGTGAGCGAAGGGCTTTTTAATTTGTTTAGCCCTTTATCCTCGTGTATAGAGCTCGCAGTGGCTTGTAGTCTTTCCTGAAT
Organism: Sporosarcina sp. Y352; assembly: GCF_056786535.1. Taxonomy (NCBI): domain Bacteria; kingdom Bacillati; phylum Bacillota; class Bacilli; order Caryophanales; family Caryophanaceae; genus Sporosarcina; species Sporosarcina sp. Y352. The sequence goes on along the minus strand of NZ_JBXCJE010000001.1, from coordinate 546,641 downwards.
CCGGGAGGACTCTACATGGGACATATGAGTACCGTATCAATCTCGTAGGATATAAGGAGGAAAAGACATGACTAACCGCCGACTGTTTACTTCAGAATCGGTAACTGAAGGACATCCAGACAAAATGTGCGACCAAATTTCAGATGCTATCCTTGATGCTATTTTGGAGGAAGATCCAAATGCACGCGTAGCATGTGAAACGACAATCACTACAGGACTGGTACTCGTAGCAGGTGAAATCACGACGACTACATATGTCGATATTCCAAAAGTTGTGCGCGAAACTGTTAAAGGAATTGGTTACGTTCGAGCGAAATACGGATTTGATTGGGAAACGTCTGCAGTTCTCACTGCGATCGATGAACAATCAGCCGATATTGCTGCGGGTGTTGACCAAGCACTTGAAGCGCGTGAAGGATTAATGACGGATGACGAACTTGAAGATATTGGAGCAGGCGACCAAGGTTTGATGTTTGGTTATGCTTGTAATGAGACACCAGAACTGATGCCATTACCAATCAGCTTAGCCCATAAACTATCCTTTAAACTTGCACAAGTACGTAAAGATGAAACACTTTCGTACCTAAGACCGGATGGGAAAACGCAAGTGACTGTAGAGTATGATGAAAATAATATACCGGTTAGAATTGATACGATTGTTATTTCAGCACAACATCATCCTGAAGTGACACTTGAGCAGATTCAAAGTGATATTAAGGAATTCGTTATTAATCCAGTTGTACCAACTAATCTAATTGATGAAGAAACAAAGTACTACATCAATCCGACTGGCCGATTTGTAATAGGTGGACCTCAAGGAGATGCGGGTCTGACTGGTCGTAAAATCATTGTTGATACGTATGGCGGTTATGCACGTCATGGCGGTGGGGCATTTTCGGGGAAAGATCCTACAAAAGTGGACCGCTCAGCTTCATACGCGGCTCGTTATGTTGCAAAAAACATCGTTGCAGCAGAACTTGCAGACCGCTGTGAAGTCCAGTTGGCTTATGCAATCGGTGTAGCTCAACCTGTATCGATTTCCATTGATACATTCGGAACAGGTACCGTTGAGGAGAGTAAACTCGTGGAACTGACACGTGAACTCTTTGACCTTCGTCCAGCAGGTATCATTAAAATGCTTAATCTCCGTCGTCCTATCTACAAGCAGACGGCAGCGTATGGTCACTTCGGCCGCACGGATGTTGATCTGCCATGGGAACAAACGGACAAAGCTGCAACATTGAAAGAACTAACAGGGAAATAATTATTGAAAATGCCGGAAGCAAGGACTCGTCCTTAGCTTCCGGCATTTTTTATCGTGTGTTATTATCCTTCAATAAAAAAAGCCGCCAATCAATGGCGGCAATACATCACTTTTGTAGACTCTTGTAATATTGCCCTTTTTCCGCGTATTCACGAACAATTCTTTCCATATCTGCACGGTCGTCTTCATTCAGTTCTCGAACAACTTTTGCCGGTGAACCGAGTGCTAACATATTCGGTGGAATCTTCTTACCGGGCGGTACTAGACTGCCCGCTCCAATAAATGCCCCCTCGCCGATTTCAGCCCCGTCTAGAATGATGGAGCCCATGCCAATCAGCGCACCTTTTTTTATAGTGCAGCTATGTAGAGTAACTTGGTGTCCAATCGAAACTTCGTCCTCAAGGATTAGTGGAGAGTGTGGGCTTTGATGTAGGCAGCACAAGTCTTGCACGTTCACTTTACGTCCGATAATTGTAGCTGAGACATCACCGCGAATCACAGTATTGAACCAGATTGACGATTCGGCACCAATTGTTACATCTCCAGAAATTGTTGTATAATCTGCAATGAATACGGATGGATCGATTACGGGTGTTTTATCTTTGTAGGGATAAATCATTCAACTCTCCTCATTTCTTTATGTAGTGTATAATTATCGTAACAAAGATTAGGATTTTATAGTAGGTTAAGAGTTAAACAATAGAAAGAAAATAATGTAATAGGTAAGGGGAAGATGACCGTGTGGAAATGGGAAGCGGAAGGACAGCCTAAAGCTGTCGTGGCGATCGTTCATAATGTGTACGAACATCATAGTAGAAATGCTTGGCTCATTCAGAAGCTTCGTAATAGTGGTTTCCATGTCGTGGCAGGTGATTTACCTGGACACGGAGTAGAAAGCCAAGGGAAAATCCACAACGAACAGGTTGATACATACACTAAATATGTGGAAAAGTTAATAGAGGTCGGTCTCGGTGATCATCTACCTTTTTTTATTATAGGACATGGAATGGGTGCGACGTTCGTCATGCGTCTTTTGCAAAGAAAGAAAATTGAGTGTGCAGGAGTTGTATTCAGCTCGCCTTGGTTGGCGCTGCGTCACCAACCGCCGAAATTTTCGAACGTACTGACTAAACTTTCATCTTCTACTAAGCTGGATCATGAAATTGATGTTGAAATGTTGACTCGTAACAGTGAGTTATATGAAGAAATACGGTCAGATGAGAATTATGGCACTGAAAGCACGGTATCTTGGTACAAAGAGTTACAGGCATTCATGAAATTGGTGGTACAGCACGAAGGAAACATGCATGATACTCCAGTTTTAATGCACATTGCAGAGGAAGATAAAATTACGGATACCTCCACTGTGAAGAAGTGGCTCATTAGGCAAGATTTATCTGAATTACAGTACAAGCAATGGAAGCATTTGTACCATGATATTTATCAGGAACCAGAACGAGAAGAAGTTTACTTATATACGGAGTCATTTATGAATAATGTACTGAGATCTGTTGGATACGTCGTGTGAGAACAGCAGTAAATTTTTCTAGCAAAGGGGTGTTTAATATTACGACTTTTGGATTTGTGAGGCATGGAGTCACTACGTGGAATAAAGAAGGACGTGCTCAAGGGAGTACTGATATCCCGCTTGACGAAGAAGGAATTGAAATGGCTAACCGAGTGGCAAAAAGGCTTTCGAGCGAACAATGGGATTTCATATACACAAGTCCCTTAATGCGGGCAGCAAAAACAGCAGAAATCATTGCTGAAAGTAGTATTGGAATTCCTCTGATAGCTGACAACCGTCTGCGTGAATCAGGGGGCGGCTTAATCGAAGGAATGACGGAAACAGAGCGCGTTGCAAAATGGGGTCATTCGTGGAGAAAGCTTGAACTGGGGTTCGAACCGCAAGAGGAAATTGTCTCACGCGGTTTGGAATTTGTTAAGGAAATGAACGCGGCATATCCTGGAAAAAGAATTCTAGTTGTTAGTCACGGTGGATTTCTCGGCCGTTTGATCAACGAACTAGTTCCCCATAAAGACTTGAGAGAAAATCTTGAAAATACTTCTCTTACAATCATTGAGCTTCGAGAAGAAAGAAACATGTGCGAATTATTTAATTGCACGAAGCATTTACAAATGGTTGATTAACAAAGCGCCAGCTAATGGCGTTATTTTTTTGGGAAAAATATTATCTGAACCGTTGATGCGATGCGATTCTGGAATAGTTCAAATAATAAAATAATGCTTCAGTCTTAGAGTCTTTTAGACTATACTTGAACTAAAAGGAATAATGAAAAGGGGAAATAGGATGAAATCAATTCGCACAAAAATTGTAGCTGGCGTTTTTTTACTATTTTTTGTTTCGGTTTTATTCATTTATGGCGTTGTCAGTACGCAGATGGAGAAAAATGCTACCGCAAATGTATTGAATAACAGTCAAGTCACTATTAAAGAAATGAATTATTCAATACATAACTTTCTGATGCAATATGAATATGCTTTAGGAATGGTGTCAGAAAACAGTAACGTTATTGATTATATCGATACACAAACTGGAAAAGAAAATGTTACGGCTACGCTAGACAAAGGGATAGATGATGCTTTCCTAACTTATCGAAATAATTTATCTGAAACTGAAGCAATCTTTTTTGGATTTGAAAATAAGCATACAAAACTTTCTGGGGACACTCCTCCGCCGGAAGGATATGACCCGACTTCACGAGGATGGTATCAATTGGCAAAGGAAAGTCCTAACGAAGTCATTTGGACAGATCCTTATATTGACGCATTTACGGGCGGCTACGTCATAACGGTAACAAAAGGAATAATGAAAGATGGCGAATTTGTCGGAGCAATTGGGGTCGATCTTCTATTAACATCTCTATCTGACAGAATCGGCAAAACGGATCCTGGCTTCGATGGTTACCAGTTCATTTATGATGCAACAGGTGTAGCTGTCGTTCATCCTGTTACGCAAGGAGAGAGCAGCATCGAAGAGAAACATGTTGCCTCACTGTATACAGATGGGAAAACAGAAGGAGTAATCGAGTTTACTGAAAATGGTAGAAAAAAGATTGGTGTTTATGAGACAGTGGATGGTTTTGATTGGAAAATTGGAACGGTTTACGATGTAGGTGCCATAAAAGGTTCCGTAACTGAGGCGCGCAATCTAATTTTAATCATAGCGCTTATTACTGAATTGGCCGTCATTGTTGTTTTGTGGATACTTATATCACGGCTTATCAGACCTCTTTATACGTTACAATCGGCAATGGACAAAATGGCTGATGGGGATTTAAATGCACATGCCGAAGTGTACTCCAAAGATGAATTTGGTCAACTGGCAACCAATTTTAATACGATGGGTTCTAAAATTCGAGATTTAATTACGCTCGTTAACAGCTCCGTCAATGAAGTTCGTCTCGCTGCAGAAAGCTTAAGTGCATCCGCGGAAGAGACGAATGCCGTAAGTGAGCAGATGGCTGGAGCAATTGATGATATTGCGTCTGGTGCAACAAAGTCTGCGCATGATACTGAAGACGTTACGAAAACGGTCGACCACTTAGGTAATCAAATTGTTGGAATCCAAGAAAAAGCCAGTATTATGACAGGGATTGCCAAGGAAGCTGAGGTAGTCAATAAGAGCGGACTTAGTCAAGTCAATCAACTGCAATCATCGTTCGATGGCTGGAAGAATAACCTACAGTCGATGGCGGATGTCGTTGGTGAGTTGGAAACAAAAGTCGGAGCAATCGGAGTCGTGATGGAAACGATTACTCAAATTTCTACGCAGACGAACTTGCTGGCACTTAATGCGAGCATTGAAGCCGCACGGGCGGGCGAACATGGTAAAGGCTTTGCTGTGGTAGCGGATGAAGTGCGTAAACTTGCAGAACAATCTGCCCGAGCTACAGAGGAAGTGAAAGCAACTGTTATGGAGCTTCAAAATGGTTCTCGTCAAGTTTCCATGCAAATGAGAGAAACGGGAGCGACATTCGAGGAACAAGGAAAAGTGGTAGAAGCTACACAAGTGACGTTCGGTGATATATCCGAACTGATGAATAAGTTAGAGCAGTCAATTAGTAGTGTCTACGATGAGGTCAATAAAGTAGTTGAGCATAAAGAAACGGTCATGCAGACAATTGAAACAATGGCGGCAACCGCTGAAGAAACAGCGGCTGCAAGTGAAGAGATTAGTGCGTCGACAGACGAACAGCTTCGAGCAATCCAAGAGGTGGCACAAGCCGCGGACACATTGTCGGAGTTAAGTGACGACCTCTATAAAGCAATCAGTCATTTCAAAATCTAAAAATAGCATTCATAACTGAACAAAGCACTGTCTACGGACAGTGCTTCAGACTGTAGACAAAAGGGCTGGAAATCAAATTGATTTCCAGCCCTTTTGTCTTTTTAATGTTTTGTTTGCGAAAAATAGCCATATTCTATCACTATTTTTATTTCAATTACGCCGTAGCTGGCGTTTTTCTAGGTCCGGTTGGCGAGCTTCTAAAGATTTTGGGCAGGGAAAGTTAGCATCGCTTGCATAGACAATTTTAAAAGCCCTCTAGGGGTTGTCCATCGCATACCATGCTTTTCTTTGGCATTGGCAAAGACGCGTTCGACCGTCTTTTTTCGCTTCCCATATATTTCTTTGATTTCATAGTGGTGTCTAAAGTCTCCCACTACATCCAGATAGTCTTGCCAGATGTGTCGCTGAATTAGCTTTTGTTGGTTCTTACTGTTTGTGCATCTTGCGCTTCCCGTTCATGAATTTGATTCTTCGTCATCATATCCATCACCTCATTTGATACTTAGGAAACACTGTTGATTTCCGCTGCGAGCGGCGACTCCTGCGGGAACAGCGCGAGCTGAAGGCCCTGGACTGAGCGCAGCGAGGGAAGCGGCTGAAGCCGTGCCCGCGGAAAACGTCCGCTCGCAGCGGAAATCAACTTTTCAGGCTTTATTCCATTGTAAAAGAAAAAAGACTGTAAGCACTGTCTTCGGACAGTGCTTTATCAATTTAGAAAAGAACTTTGACGTTTTGCAGGAAAATTGGATTAAGAATAGAATATAGAGCATAGGTAGTTGTTAAAAGGGAAGTCTTGTTTTGTGCAGATAAAAAACAACGAAAAGAGTTGGGGGTTATCAGATGAAAGAAGGAGAAAAAAGCGATCTTATTTCATGGATTCAATCATTAGCAATAGTCTTCATTATTGCAATTTCCGTACGGCAATTTCTCTTTACACCGGTGGTTGTTTCCGGTCAATCGATGCTGCCAACTTTTGAAAATGATAATAAAGTCGTCATTTCAAAGGTATATAAGATTGATCGCTTTGACACGATTGTTTTTCATGCTCCCAATTCTGACGATGATTTCATCAAGCGAGTAATCGGTCTGCCGGGCGACGTAGTTGTCATGAAAGACGACATACTTTACATAAACGGCGAAGAATACGAAGAGACCTATCTCCGAGACATGAAAGAAAATGTTTTCGAAGGACAAAAATTAACGCAGGACTTGAAGGTAGAAGTACCAGAAGGTTATTTGTATGTCCTCGGCGATAATCGGAGAAACAGTACAGATAGCAGAATCATTGGCTTCGTTGATGAAAAGTCGGTTGTGGGTTCGGTGAAATTCAGGTTCTTCCCATTCCAGGAAATAGGAATTACTAAGTGAAGCATCAATCCAATCATTCTTTCATCCTCGGAATTGACGGTGGTAGTGGATCAGGGAAAACTACGTACGCTCTTACATTGCAGCAACAGTTAGAAGGTTCAATTGTCTTTCACCTTGATGATTTTATTCAGAAAAAGAAAGTCCGATATACCTTTTTCCTGCTGAAGAAGTGTATTTACAAATGTGTAATCCGCATACGCTAGCAGATGAAATTCGATACGACGTGAAAGGGAGTTTCTAATGACATTTCCACTTTTAAAAACCTCACGCCTTCTATTGACTGAAGTCACACCGGATCATGCACCAGCGCTATTTGAGGTTTTTTCAAATCCAGAAGTAATTAAGTATTATGGAATGGACTTGATGAACGAACAGGCTCAGGCAGACAAAATTATACAGCATTTTAGGACCAATTTTGAAACGGAAAAAGGAATCCGCTGGGCAATTATGTTGAAGGATAGAAATCAGTTCGTTGGCACAATTGGTTTAAATAATCTAGCACTCGGTATGAAAAGAGCCGAAGTCGGATTCGAAATACATCCAGATTTCTGGAGAAGTGGCATTACGTCTGAGGCACTGCAAGAAGTTCTGCATTATTCATTCACAGAACTCGGTCTTCATAGGATAGGCGCAGTTACATTTCTAGCAAACGGTGCATCAATCGGACTTTTGAAGACAAATGGGTTCATAGAAGAAGGAAAGTTGCGCAGTTATTTATTTCAAAATGGCCATTCGCACGACGCGCTAATGTTTTCCCGAATCCATAACGATGGGTCTGTTAAATGAATAAGAACACCCCGATGAGGGTATATTTTTACTGACGAATCTCGAATAGAGGAGTGAAGAACATTGCCACAAGACGATAAAAAGCCGATGTCCGATAAAAAGACGGGTAGCTTGAACCAAACCGAAACGACTGGCAAAGAATTTTCAGATGAAGAGCGTCATACAAACGAAGTCGCTTCGACTGAGTACACAGGCGGCGGAGAAGGAAAAAAGGATTTGAAAAATGACCGACTCGAAACGGGCGGATTTTAACAGGGAGGAATGAAGTTCAATTCCTCCCTGTTAAAGCCTCCGGCGGATGTCACAGATTTTGAAGGGAGTTAATTGAGCAAGCTCAATTCAAAATCTTGACGCAATCACACCGAGGCGTGATTGATGATAATTTAGAGGGTCTTTGCACATTCATTGTGTAAAGGCTTTTTGTTTGGGTAACGCTGGATTCCTCTACAATTAAGCATTCTTATGGTAAATTAAGTACAGCTGAAGTAAAAGGAGTTACATACCATGAATGACTTTTTCGAACGTAAAAAGAAAGAACTAAATATAGATTTAAATGCTGTGCAGAAGAAAGCGGTAACGCAGACGGAAGGTCCGCTCCTTCTATTGGCATGCCCGGGTTCTGGGAAAACGACGACGATGATTATGCGAATTGGTTATTTGATTGAAGAAAAGAAAATCAACCCAAAACGCATAAAAGCAATAACATTCAGCCGGGCATCTGCGCGCGATATGACAGAGCGTTTTACACGGTTTTTCCCACTGAGTTCCAGAGTCGACTTTTCGACAATACATAGTTTGGCATTCAACATTGCACGTACGTATTTAGAAAAAATCGGTACAACTTATGAATTGATTGAAGGAAGCGGTAAAGGACGTCAGTCAGTCAACAAAACTTTTTTATTAAAAGGGATTTATAAAGAAGTATTAAAAGAGGATTGCACGGATGACGAATTGGCTTCACTTTCCACATTCATCAGTTCCATTAAAAACCGGCTAATTCCTATTGGGAAATGGGACGATCTAAAAGGACCTGTCGAAAAGGCGGGCCGTATTGCAAAGAAGTATGAACAATATAAGATGCGTACAAAGGGTCACTTACTTTTGGATTTCGACGATATGCTGACGACTGCAGAACAGGCACTTCGGGAAGACGATGAGCTAAGTGAACATTTTCGAAACCTCTATGATTACCTTCTGACAGATGAGAGCCAAGATACATCACTTGTTCAGCACAAGATTGTTGAGCATCTAGTGGCGCATCATGGCAATCTTTGCGTTGTCGCAGATGATGATCAGTCAATCTATACATGGCGAGGCGCTGAGCCGGATTATCTGCTGGACTTTAAACGTGTCTATCCGGACGCCCAAGTGCTGATGATGGAGCGCAACTACCGTTCGTCAAAAGAGATAGTGGAGATGTCTTCGAAGTTCATCAAACGCAACAAAATACGCTATCCAAAAGAAATGCACACTGAAAATGACAAGTTAGGACCCATTTATATTAAACAACTGAACAACCCGAAACAGCAGTTGGAATACGTGACGTACGAACTGCTGGGTGAAAAGAATTTGAATGAGATCGCCATATTGTTCAGGAATAACTCATCTTCGACGATGTTTGTAAGCGAGTTGCACAGGCGGGGGATTCCATTTTATATGAAGGATGCAGACGATAAGTTTTTCTCGCATTGGATTGTTGAAGACATTCTGAATTTCATGCGTCTCAGTTTTAATGTGGAACGAAAAGATGTTTTCGCAAAAATCATTATGAAAATGAATTTATTTATCTCACGAAACATGCTTACTACGTTTGAAAATACGGAAACGACGGGGAATGTGTTTGATGCCTTTATTCAAACGGTTGAGTTGAAAGACAGCCAAGTTAAAAAGTTAGCGGACTATAAAAAAGGCTATGCTGTGATTCCTGACATGCGCCCAGAACGAGTAATTCAGCTAATTCGCAACGATTTTGGTTATGAGGCGGGACTAAAAAGTAGGGCCGAAAAATTCGGCTATCGATTCGATAGTCTCCTACGCATTTTGGACACGCTTGAAGGCATTGCATCACAACTCCGAACGATGGTGGAATTTGCAACGCGTTTGAAAGAACTAGAACAAGCTGTACAAAATGCTAAATTCAATGCCCCAGAAAATGCAGTGACATTATCAACGTTTCATAGCGCAAAAGGGCTTGAGTTCAGACGTGTATTCATGATTGATTTACTAAAAGGGATCATCCCATCAGAGGAGGACGAAGGGGACGTGGCAATGCTTGAGGAAGCGCGTAGGCTCTTCTATGTCGGCATGACACGTGCTAAAAATCGTCTTGAATTGCTTTCATATGGGCAGGACGAAGGAAAACCTAAAGAAGATTCGAGGTTTCTGAATGAAGTGCGAAGCCTCCTATTGAAACCGGGAGAAGTGAAAAAAGACCAGAAACCGATGAAGATTACAAAAGCAGAGATTGAACTTAACCCTGACGGTATACAGGATAGTGATGAATTAGCAGTCGGAACCGCGGTCAAGCACCGAGTATTTGGGAACGGTGAAATCATCAGACGTGCAGGTGACGAAATCCATATCCAATTCGGGAATGTCGAAAAAAGGCTTGATCTTGAAACGGTGCTTTCCTTACGACTACTTGAGAAAGTTGCCACATGAAAAAGTTGTTGTGGATTGGGTTGGCGGGAGCGACTGGTGCAATTATGCGGGTGGCGATTGGTCAAGTCATTTCCAGCGATTCAGGATTCCCTATTTCGACTCTTACTGTAAATGTGATTGGAACATTTTTATTATGTTTCATCCTCACAGGTGCTTTTCGCTCACTTTCAACACATAAAGAATTTCAAGCCGCAGTTACAACTGGTTTTCTTGGTTCATTCACAACATTTTCCGCTTTTAGCATGGAAACGGTTTTACTCGTGGAACAAGATCAATTTCTGCTAGCTGGACTGTATGTCATTATAAGTGTATTTGGTGGAATTTCTGCAGGTGTCCTCGGCTTTCATCATGGCGGTAAGAAGGTGAGCCCATGACTTTTTTTGAATTATTGATGGTTGGAATCGGAGGTTTTTTTGGTGCTGTCACTCGGTATTTCATTTCCTCTAAAATGAATGGTGAAAAAACCTTGCCTATGGGCACATTGCTTGTAAATCTGACAGGGTCTCTGCTGATTGGAATCATTTTAGGGCTTGGATTACCTTTGTGGGTGAAATTGCTATTGGCCTCAGGATTTGCTGGAGCACTGACGACGTTTTCTACGATGAATAAAGAACTAATCGAACTTTGGAAAAATGGCAAAAAGCATCAAACAGTACTGTATTTCCTGTTAACCTATGGGGGTGGAATTGCGCTGGCAGCCCTCGGGTATTACATAGCGTAAATTTAATTGTTTTTACGAAAAGGAATGAGTTATATGGCAAAGGTAAAAGTGAATAAAATTTTAAAAAGCCCGTCAGGTATCGTCAGTATCATTCTTGTCTTAACCGCTTTAGTCGTATATAACCTGTTCTTACCGGAAACAGACCCAGAACTAAGCCGCTCGGATTTGATCCCAGTTGAGCTTGTCAAGACAATCGATGGTGATACGATTAAAATTATGTATGAAGGCAAAGAACAAAATGTCCGTTATTTACTCGTAGATACCCCGGAAACGAATCATCCGCGACTTGGTAAGCAGCCATTCGGCGACAAAGCAAAAGAGCGCAATCAGGAGCTGATGAACAGTGGGAAACTCGAAATCGAATTTGACATTGGCGGAAAAACAGATAAGTATGACAGACTGCTTGCCTATATTTACATTGATGGTGTAAGTGTCCAAGAAAAACTGCTGGAAGAAGGTCTTGCCCGCGTTGCGTATGTTTATCCGCCGAACACACGACATCTCGACGCCTATGAAAAAGCGCAGGCAAAAGCGAAAAAAGCGGGAATTGGCATCTGGACACTTGAAGATTATGCGACAGATCGTGGATTCGACAGTGAAACTTCTGTTGACAAGGAAGCCGTGAAGAAGCCGGTGTCGGATGCTGGAGAATCTTTCAAAAATTGTACAGAACTGCGCAAGAGCTATCCGAATGGTGTGAAAAAAGGACATGCTGCATATTCCGAAAAAATGGATGGCGATAAAGATGGCTTTGCATGTGAACGTTGACACTTCGTTTAAGAGTTAGATAAAACACTCAATTTCGTGTTTTCGTAATCCACTTGACTTGCTCCAGTAACATGATAATATTCAAATCAATTACATTCGAAATAACTAATCGTTATAATTAAATAAATGTGAGAGATGGTCCAGTAATCAAATTGTGAGCAGCAGCTAGAGACTGAATGGCAGGTGTGAATTCAGGCAGCAATATGTATGAAGTACGCCATCCGATTTTCTCAACGACTAATGAAGTGGGTGGCCGGTTCAGGACTGGTTCGTCAATTAGGGTGGTAACGCGGAGAGCTCCTTCGTCCCTTTCCAAGGGATTGAAGGGGCATTTTTGTATCCAAAAGTACTTTTCAGTTTTCAACCATCGAGGAGGATTTCATCATGTTTAAAATAAAAGCAATTATTTCGCCGACTTTTACAGAGGCGGCAACACTTGTAGCAGCAATTGTATTGATGATTAGTGTCAGTATCGTTAAATTTGAAGCAGTTCCGCATATGCCAATTCTATTTTCCATAATGTTATTGGTCTGCTATGGTCTGGTCAAAAAAGTGCCTTACCGTAAACTTGAAGGTGGTTTAGTAGAAGGGGCTGGAGCCGGAATGAGTGCGGTCTTCCTGTTTTTCTTCATCGGAATATTAATCAGTAGTTGGATGATGAGTGGAACGATTCCAACGCTAATCTATGCAGGGTTTAATTTGATCACACCATCCTTTTTCTTTGCAATTGTTTTTATTGTTACTTCAATTATTGGTCTTTCAATAGGTAGTTCGTTGACGACGGTTGCAACGGTCGGTGTTGCATTTATTGGTATGGCTACCGTCCTTGACTTATCAATGGCGATAACAGCGGGAGCAATCGTTTCTGGAGCATTTTTCGGAGATAAAATGTCGCCTCTTTCAGATACAACAAACCTTGCTTCTTCGATTGTGGACGTAGACTTATTCGAGCATATACGAAATATGGGCTGGACAACAATTCCTGCTTTTGTTATTTCATTGGTTATCTTCGGTATACTTTCCCCGAGTACCACGGTGACTGAAGTCGATAAAATCGCCTTTTTCCAGGAAGGGCTTTTAGAGACAGGGATGATTCATTGGTATACGGTGATTCCGCTAGTCGTTCTTGTTATTTTTACAATCATGAAAGTTCCTGCGTTAATGACATTGGCAGTAAGTGCAGCCAGTGCGGTAGCAATTTCATTTTTCCATCAAAGCTATAGTGCGGCACAAGTGTTCAAAATCTTATTCAGTGGCTTTGTTTCAACGACAGGGATTGAGGACATAGATGCGCTGCTCACTCGTGGCGGCATGGAAAGTATGATGTTTACTGTTGGGTTAGTATTATTAGCGCTTAGTATGGGTGGATTGTTGTTCACGCTAGGGATTGTTCAATCCCTGCTATCCAAAATTGAAAGTCTATTGAAAAAAGCGTCTTCTGTGATTGCGGCTTCTGCGTTAACCGCAATTGGCATCAATGTGTTGATCGGTGAACAGTATTTATCGATATTACTGACAGGCCAAGCATTTCAATCACAATTTGAAAAGGTGGGTCTCACGGGCAAGAATTTAAGCCGAGTGATGGAGGACGCGGGGACAGTCGTGAATCCATTAGTGCCTTGGAGTGTCTGCGGAATTTTCATCACGGGAGTACTTGGCGTCTCTACGATGGAGTACTTGCCATTTGCATTCTTTTGCCTGTTATCACCTATATTAACGGTTTTCTTCGGATTTACAGGGAAAACGTTGACCTATCGGGCTGTAGAAAAGTGATGAATGAGTAGAATTATGTAACGGGAGAGAGCATACCTCATTAGGTAGTGCTCTTTTTGGTGTGGAATTATGATCGCAGGGAAATACAAGCAATAGCGTATTCTTTTTGCACAAATTATTCTAGACTTCGTTTCTCTGCAATTCTGCAATCCAATGCTGCCCCCGCAATGAATCCTGGAATACCTCCACCTGAAATAGAAACAAACACAAAGGACATTTTAAATGTGCCGTATACGCTATAGAGCGCAGTACATACCAATAGACTTGTTCCAAAAAAGAAAAGTATCGAGTATAAATATGTGATGGCTAAATCATTGTTCATTTGTAGAACCTATTTTTCTTTTTTGATACGAAATGCTGATGTATAGTCGTTTTTCTACTCATTTATTTCACGCCTTTCATCCTATGTTGGGGCCGCTTCATTACTGTAAAAGTAGCGTGACTAACGTAAATAAAAAGATCGGTATAGCAAGTTGCAGTTATTACGCCCATATATTTTACTACTTTATAAAATCTTTGCCTAGATTTCCTAATTTTATTCGACAATATAAAGCTAAGGCTAAATCTATTTCTAAGTTGTATTATGAAGTCGTATGATTTTAACCATTAATCATGAGAAATGACGACTCTTCCATAAGAATCATGCTCAAATACATCCATTCAATTAGCCAGCCATATTTTAAGACATATTTAGGTGAATTTTTGGGTATATCTATTAAGAACTTTGTATATTTAACGAACATTATAAAATTGTTTGTTCAGGATACATATATTATTACATGAAAATGGTAAACTATAAGCATCACTTGAGAGTTTGGAGGCGAGCCTATTGGGAAGGATAAACTAAAAATTGCGGAATTAGCCGATAGTGCAGCTGTATCCAAACGGGGAATTAATGATTATACAAACTTGAATCTATTAAAACCGTCACGTTTCGACACAGATAATCGTTTTTCGAACTTTCTGATGTTGATCTATTACAGAAAATCGTACATATGAAAGGATAAGGGTTCCCCTGTCAAAAACTTCCGATTACTAATTCTAATAATCAGATGTTGGAGAACGCACTCCTAATATTAACTAATCTTCAAGAAGTTTTGGATTTAGTAAAATGAGTTAATCGGGAAAATGCTTCAAATAATCAAAGTATTACTCATAATACTTTTCCGGTAATTCAAGCTATATACCAATTAAATGTATAATTCAATACTCGATAGTAGCAAATCATTTATGGAGGTGGAAGCCTTGCATCACGTAAGGTTATCAAAATGGAAATAATAAACTTAGTATTAGTCGCATTACTTATCGCTTTAACAGCATTCTTTGTAGCAACAGAATTTGCATTAGTGAAAGTTAGAAGTTCAAAAATTGACCAACTCGTTTTAGAAGGTAAAAAAGGGGCTCTATCTGCAAAACATGTAACGACTCATTTAGACGAATATCTTTCTGCCTGCCAATTAGGAATTACAATTACGGCTCTAGGGCTCGGATGGCTTGGTGAACCGACGGTAGAGACAATGCTACATCCTTTGTTCGAAAGGTTCGCTGTAGATCCATCTGTCTCTCAGATTCTTTCCTTTGTCATTGCCTTTGTCTTCATCACTTTCCTACATGTTGTAGTGGGGGAACTTGCTCCGAAGACGATAGCGATCCAAAGAGCAGAAGCACTGACATTGCTTTTTTCTAAACCAATCATGTGGTTCTATAAGTTAATGTTTCCGTTTATTTTTGTGTTGAATGGATCAGCTCGTTTGCTTATCGGTCTATTCGGCTTTAAGTCAGCATCGGAACACGAAGTTG
Organism: Sporosarcina sp. Y352; assembly: GCF_056786535.1. Taxonomy (NCBI): domain Bacteria; kingdom Bacillati; phylum Bacillota; class Bacilli; order Caryophanales; family Caryophanaceae; genus Sporosarcina; species Sporosarcina sp. Y352. The sequence continues at coordinate 531,188 of NZ_JBXCJE010000001.1, read as the reverse complement.
CTCATACGGAAGAAGAGTTACGGCTCATTTTGTCAGACAGTTTTAAAAGCGGAGAAATTAACCAGTCCGAACTGAACTATGTCAACAAAATGTTTGAATTCGACAACCGAATTGCAAAAGAGATTATGGTGCCACGGACTGAAATGGTAACGTTCTCCTCAGATGTTTCTTTCGATGAAGTAGCCTATACAATCCAAGAGGAAAGATACACACGATATCCCATTTACGAGGGGGATATAGACAATATCATAGGTTTCATCAACAGTAAGGATTTACTATACTTCACCCTCGGCGATCGCTCGTCGTTACAGACATTCTCCATTAAAGACTTGTTACATCCAATACCAATGGCAATCGAAACATTGCCAATCGATGAAGTTCTGAAAAAAATGCAAAACGAACGGTCCCAATTATCGCTTGTAATCGATGAATATGGCGGCACGGCTGGAATGGTAACAATCGAAGACATCCTTGAAGAAATCGTCGGGGATATACACGATGAATATGATGCAGATGAAATCGCGGAAATCACAAGGATCTCAGAGAACCATTATATCGTCAGCGGTAAAGTGCTGATAGAAGAAATCAATGATTTGCTTGGGATATCAATAGAAATGGATACGGTGGATATGATTGGCGGATGGTTCTTAACACAGAGTTCCGATCTTAAAGAAGGAGAACGGATTGAGCAAGATGGCTTCATTTTTATACTCAATGAACTAGAAGGGCACCAAATACACTATATAGAAATACAGAAAAGTTGATAGAATTTCTATTTGTAAATGACCATATAAATGAACAGGGATACAAAAACGCTGATGAATTCTCATCAGCGTTTTTGTTGTTTAGAGGAATGGTTTAATCGTGCAGTGAAAAGGTCTCTTTATAATTTGTTGATTCCTTCAATGCTTTCTCTTCCACAGGAATTCGCACCGACAACATCCATACATTCAACAGAGAAAAGACTATTGCTGTTAAATATGCGCTGAACAGTAGCGGAAGGACAAGCAGTTCAGTTGCTACAATTATATAATTCGGATGACGTACCCACTTATAAGGCCCTTTTTGTACAACAGTAGCACCTGGTAGGATGATGATTTTCGTATTCCAAAACTTCCCGAGTGAAGTAAGACACCAGATTCTTGCCGCTTGTGCGATTAGAAAAATGACGAGAAAAACAATCCATAGTGGAGACAACGCTTTTTCGAACAAAAAGACCTCTGCCAGGAGTGAAATAAAAAAAACGATATGCATAGATACCATTACGGGATAGTGGGCAGCACCCGCTTCAAATGCCCCCTGACTGCGCATCCATTTTTCATTGCGCTTCGCGATAAAAAGTTCGATGAGGCGCTGTAAGATGACAATTGAAATGACAATCGGAAATAACATTAGCATCAACCCTCATTCCCATTTCAATAGTAACAGTTCACCGCAAAATCCTGGCCCAAGAGCAGCCATCAATCCATAATCACCAGCGACAGGTTCGTTTTCCATGAATTTTTCTAGAACGTAGAGAATAGTTGGTGAGGACATATTGCCATTTTGACGCAGTACGTCGCGCGAGATATCCGTTTTAGTTTTATCAAAACCAAGTGCGGTTTCATAAGCTTCGAGTATTTTTTTACCACCAGGATGTGCAACGAAATGTGTAATATTGTCTTTAGTAAGTCCTTGTTCACTGAGAAATTCATGAACGAAAGGGCCGAGCCAATTTGTGATGATAGCAGGAATGCTTTTTGAGAAAACAACATAGAGCCCAGTATTTTTCACATCCCAGCCCATGACCTCCTCAGAATTGGGCATCAGTTTTGACGTAGTGGCAATCACTTTAGGCATTGCTTTAGTAACCTTTACCGACGATTTCTCTCCAGAAACCAACGCACAAGCAACCCCATCGGAAAATAACGACACACCTACCAAATTGCTTTTTGAATAATCGTCTTTTTGGAATGTCAAACTACATAATTCAACAGAGAGTACGAGGACATTCGCCTCAGGGTATGCAAGGCAATATTCATAAGCTCTGCTAATCCCCACCGCGCCACCAGCGCAACCCAGTCCCCAGATAGGAATACGTTTTGTATTATCACGGAAAGGGATATTATTCATGATGCGTGCTTCAATACTTGGAGTTGAAATTCCGCTGCTTGAAATGAAATAAATGGCGTCAATCACAGATGGATCAATTGCACTGTCAAGCTTGCCGTTTCCTTGCAGGCACGAAAGTACGGCTTGTACACCGAAATCGACCGCATGTTGAATGTATAAGTTATTGCGCTCTTCAAAGTCATGCTCTTTGCCGTACCATTCAATGGGCATGCATACATTGCGTGTCTCGATATCTCCATTTTGAAATACATTTAGTAGTCTTTCTATATCCTTGTATTTCTCACTGAAAAGAGAACGGGTCAGTTCAACTGCCTGTTCTTGTTTTACTTCATGCGGGGGTTTGAAAGTACTAACAGAAATAATTTTCGGCATAGGTTACCTCCCACTCATTATCTAATACATATTACCTGAATTTGACTTTGTCAAACGTCTTACTTGAGCGTCCCTACCATCTAGTCACTATACTTCGTGTAAAATGGTGACATAATGATTGGAGGGAATACAATGACCATCAAACTAAGTATATTGGATCAATCACCGATATCTGAAGGTAGCAACGCTATAGAATCATTAAAACAGACAGCAGTACTTGCACAAAAAGCCGAAGAATGGGGTTATACTCGTTTTTGGGTTTCCGAACACCATGACACGACAACACTAGCGGGATCGTCACCGGAAATACTAATCGCTCATCTGGCTTCTGTAACCTCTACAATCCGACTCGGAACGGGAGGTGTTATGCTGCCTCATTATTCCGCGTACAAAGTTGCAGAGAATTTTAAACTCCTTGAAGCACTCTTTCCAGGTCGGATTGATGCGGGCGTTGGACGCGCTCCGGGTGGGATGCCGCGAGCGACATATGCCTTGCATAATGGAAACTATCGGGATGTCAATAAATTCCCGGAACAAGTGGATGACTTACTGATGTATTTGAACGATTCTATCCCAGCCGAACACGCATACTATGGCTTGAAAGCCACACCTATAACGGAAGAGGTACCGCCCGTTTGGATGTTAGGATCGAGTCAAAGCTCTGCCTTTCTTGCCGCTGAAAAAGGTCTACCCTATATGTTTGCACAGTTCATTAACGGAGAAGGCGGTCCCGCATACGCGAATCATTATCGCAAAAAGTTCCAGCCTTCCGTATATTTGCAAAAACCTAAACAAGCAGTTGCTGTCTTTTTTGCCTGTGCAGAAACGGAAGAAGAAGCCGAACGGATCATCTCTTCACTTGATTTATCCAGGATTATGCTAGAACAGGGCATGCGCTCCAAAGGCACACCTTCGCCCGAAAATGCGCTTGCATATCCATACAGTCATTTTGAACAGCAACGTGTTAAAGAAAATCGTAAACGGATGATTGTAGGTACACCTAAACTGGTGAGAAAAGAAATAGAAAAAATTGCAGAAGAGTACAATGCGGATGAAGTGATGCTTGTGATGATTGCATATGACTTTCAGGATAAGCTAAGGTCTTATGAATTGATTGCCAATGAGATGCTTATCTGAACGAATGTACATACATTAGCGTACGCATAACTTGTACGAAAGATGACTAACTTAGGAAAAAGCATTGCTTAGGCGGTGCTTTGTAATTTTTGGGATTAAATATTATGTTATTCACAAGTTATAATTATTTTTATACAACATTATTAAAAAGCACCGCAAAATTGCGATGCTTTTTGTGTTACATACGTTTTTTTCATCTGATAAAATACTTAGATAGCGTTTGTTTACCTTATTTGTTTACAATTTGTGTACATAACTTTTTAAGACTCTCTTCGAACTTCAAATCACTCTCTTTTGAGCGTTTCTTTGGACCACGTAAGCGTCCGCCAGCCATTCGGACTTTTTGTGCAGTATGGCGGGCGTACAATAGCTGATCGATATTGTCCTCCGTATAAAGGCGTCCATTTTGATCGATTGGATGCCCTTTTTTTGCTAGGACCATAGCAGCTAAACCGTAATCTTGTGTAACGACAATATCATCTTTTTGCACACGATTTACAAGAACAAAATCGACTGCATCTGCTCCCTTAGAGACTATTATCGTCTCGGCCCCTTCGCGATGCATTTCATGTGTCGTATCGCAAATGAGGATGCAGCGGAATCCGAAGGTCCCTGCTATTTGAATCGTTTCTTTTACAACCGGACATGCATCCGCGTCGATAAGAATTGTCGTCATGGGACGTCCCCCTTTATACTTTCTTATGCGTAATTCTTTTAAAAAAGAACCTTCAACTTGTCATTCTCTATATACGTCTGGCAAAGTTAATTCAAAAACGGAGGAACCGACGATTTTCGCAACGTTCTGTAGCCGTTCCTTACTTAATTTTTCAATTGTGTCTTCAGGAGTATGGTACCATTCTTCAACAGGATTATAAATGAACAGCGCTGCATCGATTCCCGCATCATGAAATGGCACATGATCACTTCTGTCTCCGAAATCAGTTTCGATGGGATTTCCATAGAGTTGTTCGTTCGCATTACTTGCGGCTTCTGTAACAGTATTATCAGATCCATCCATCGTTTGAATGGTTAAATCTCCGGCATAAGCACTTCCAACCATATCAAGATTGAACATTGCGACAGAGCGCTTAATTTCACTAGGAGACATCGCATTCACATACTTTTTGGAACCATACAATCCTTCTTCTTCAGCGCCAAAAAGTAAGAAACGGATTTCTTTATTTGTTGGAACGGTTTTGAACAACCGTGCAAGTTCTAAGACAACTGCTGTGCCGCTAGCATTGTCGCTCGCACCGGGTGCCTTTGCGACAGAATCATAATGGGCACCAATTAATACAATTTCATCATTGACTTCGGAAACAGGTTGTTTAGTAGCTATCAAATTTTGCGATTCTTCTATTTGAATAGAGGCACCACCAATTTTAACTTCCGCATTGATAGGGCTGCTAGTTTTAACTAAGTTTACAAGTTTTGTACCTTCCTCATAATTTAGAGCAAGCGCAGGAATGAAATCGTCATAATGTTCATCGCCGAGTGACCAGTTATCAATCTCCGACTCATCAGGGAAATAAAGAATGATTCCCTCCGCACCGGAATCTGCTGCTAGTAAAACGAGTTCGTAGAAAGGTGTATCCTTAACCGCAACAAGTACAATTTTTCCTACTACGTCCACTTTTTTATAGTCGGCTTTTAAACCATGGCCTACGTCAATCAATTGTCCTTTGACGTGACCGTCAACTGAGTATTGAAACGGAGAAGGTGAGAGCGTGCCATCAAACCCTTCAACGACAATGTTGTGAAATTTAGGCATGATATATCTCTCAAACTCAAAAGGTTGAACTTCAACTTCATAACCAGCCATTTTAAGTTGGGCTGTTATAAAAGTAGCCGCTTGCAGTTCAGATTTCGTGCCTGCAACACGGGGTTCTAACGATAATTCTTTTAGGGAAGCGTAAATGTTATTAACGTTTACATTATTGCTAAAGTCAATATGCATTTGACTGAACCCTGGACTTTCCACGACCTGTGTTTTAGATGAACAGGCTGTTAACAGGACAATACATACGAGTAGTAAAGAGAATAGCCTTTTTTTAAAAATCATAGGACTCCTCCAATCTGATTAAGGAAATTATAGCATGACCATTCAGTTTCAATATAAACAGGTAAGGGAATAGTTGTAAAAAGGCTAAAGTGGAAGGAGTGAACTGAATGTTTAAAAAACCAGAAGATGCACGAATGACACGTGAAGAATCGGAAGGATATGGGCGCCATACAGACGCTAAAAACGCAAGATATGAGCATGTTGAGTTGGATAATGATAAAGACAACAATGCCACTTCAGCTAGTACCCCTCTAACTGAAGAGGAAATCGTCAGGCGGGTAGGAGAACAAAATTATAAAAATATGAATGATGATAAGACATCGGCATCCATAAATAGCTAAAAGAGACAGCTTCTTTGTTAATGAAAACAAAGGAAAACGACTATCACATGTCGAATGGTCCTTAAGATAATTAGTATACAATTTGGAGGCGCTGTAGATGTTTAAAACAATTGAAGAATTTCTTGTTAACTGGGGTCATGAAAGTGGTTCTACACAAAAGATTCTAGACACATTGACAGATGAATCACTTCGACAAGAAGTATCACCTGAAGATCGCACGCTCGGTAGAATTGCTTGGCATCTCGTTACAACACTTGACGAGATGGTATCGCGTACAGGTCTTGAATTTGATGCGACTCCCCATGACGCTCCTGTTCCAGGAAAAGCTACTGATATTGCAGATGCCTATCGTTCTTCAAACAATACGATGGTTGCGGCAATAAAAGAACAATGGAATGACGATATTTTGCATGAAAAGAAAGATATGTATGGAGAGCAGTGGACGATTGGCACCGTCCTAAATATATTAATAGCACACCAAACGCATCACCGTGGTCAAATGACTGTTCTTATGAGACAAGCAGGTTTACGTGTACCGGGTGTATATGGACCGTCTCGCGAAGAGTGGGCAGAGTTTGGCGGAGAAGCTCCTAAAGTCTAAATATATGAAAAGCTGCTCAAAATCAGTTGATGATTGAGCAGCTTTTCTTTTAATTATTGAGGGGATAAGTATCTGAACAAGGTTTTTATATTGAACTATAAAGAGAGAAATAAAATATTTGCCTAGCACATTCGTGGCAATGAGTATTACCGACCGCTCGAATCTGTACCTGGACCGCTCAAAACTCGCTCAGCAACAATCCAAAACCCACCGCTAACCAACAATATCCATACTTACTTAACCGTAATCCGTCCATTATCGGTCTTTAAACGAATCGTATGCTCTCCGGCACCGATAACCGTCCGTAAATTCCGTTCTCCAAAGACATCAATTCCGCTATGACTCGTCTTCGCATGTATTGTAACATTTTTCGCGCTTTCACTTGATTCAATAAGGATGCTTCCGTTATCTGTTCGTAAATCCATATTTCGATCAATACTATCTGTTTGAACGATAATTCGTCCATTATCCGTACTTCCGACAATGGATCCTGATACATGTTCCAAAACGATTCGCCCGTTATCCGTTTCTGTTGCAATACTGACCGCATCTACATAGCGCATTTCAATCCGTCCGTTATCCGTTTTCGCTGTTATCTGTTCAACTTGTGCTTTATCGACTTCAATTCGCCCATTATCCGTTTCAGCATTCAATGTCGTTGCTGCAATTTCCTTTAAATGGACTGCTCCGTTATCAGTCTTCGCTTGGATTTTCTTGGCAAGCAGTTTCTTAGCGGTAATTCGTCCATTATCCGTCATCATAGCAATTGATTGATAAAGTTTAATTGGAATCATGACATTTAGAGTCACTGCCTTAAAATTGAAATGAAGCATGAATAACCAGTGACGCAAACCTTTGAGTCTGATGAACAATGTGTCTTCAATAACTTCAGTCGACAGCTGCAATTTCTCATCCCAACCAACCAATTCCACTGTGGTAACCGAACTGTCGGATGGACTTACCACAATTGACCCATATTTAACATTGATATCGATATTGTTAAAATGGTTATCTGAAATTGTAATCATTTTATTTATTGGTGTCACTTCTACTTCATTTTTAGAGAACGAATGGGAAGCTTGCAATTCTTCAGCAATAGTTTGAGGGGCTCCTAAGGAAGCAGCAATTTCACTATCTGATTTTCCATCTTCACGTCCATTTGTAAAGTATTCTCGGATATCTAGAATAATATCGTTCAGTTCCTCTGCAGGTAGCCTTTTTAAAGCATTTTGAAGTTCAACAATAAATTGATTTTCAGTCATTAATAACGCCCTCCTCGATTAATGTATTCACGCCATCCGTGAAGTTTTTCCATTCAGCCAGTTGTGCATGAAGATAATCCCGGCCACTATCCGTCAATTTGTAATACTTGCGGGGAGGACCTTCCGTCGATTCCTGCAGGTAAGTTGTAAAATAACCTTCCTTGGTCAATCGACGCAGTAAAGGATATACTGACCCTTCTGAAATGGATATTTGATCCGAAATCTTCTGCACGAGTTCATATCCATACCGATCTTGTTTATCCAGCAGTACAAGCACACACAAATTCAACACACCTTTTTTAAATTGCACATTCACTTAATTTCGTCTCCTTTCGCTATTAATCAATGAATAGTACCATACCATGCGATGTACTTAATGACACCAATATATCATATGGTATTGTTCACTACAAGGTACCGATATAAAAATTATATAAGTGAATCCCATTTTAGGAACGGAACTTTCATTAGGGAGAAACGTAGTACATGATAGCAGTTGATTAAATGATAATACCAAGGGGGTAATAAGTTGAAGAAAGTCTTAATGATAATCTTTTCTGTACTGTTACTAACAAGTTGTAGTCAGAGAAAGCCTCATCACAATAAAGAACTCGAAAAAGATATTATCTCCATAATGAATGAAAAAGTAGCGGTGGAAATCAACTTGAATAACATGACGGAATTCATATGGGACAAAGCATTCATTATCCGGCCTTATACGACTAATCAAGCGATAAAGGAGCTAATTGGCGGCAAAGACCTGAACAATATGGAAATCCGTGATGATATAAATACTATTATTTTTAGTAAAGCAGGTAAACCGATTCAATATGTGGAAATACCTCGGTATACGGATTTTGTAGTAGAAGACGATACAAAACCGATTACACCGGAAGAAAGTATCTTGAAATTTGAAAAGACCTCATAATCATTTAAAATGTTTCAGCGCTTCTCGCTTACTAAGCGGTTTTAGAGGATGTTTTTCAACAAATGACATCACAAGATCTGGATCTGTTTTGGCATATTCCCTTAATGCCCAGCCAATCGATTTTTGAATGAAGAATTCCTTTGAAGTAGAATGCTGTTGAATGATTCTAAAAAGCAAATCTGCGTCTGTTTCTTGTTTGAATTTTAGTTGATGGAGAATCGCAGAACGGTTAGTCCACATATTGTCTGAAAGAGACCAATCTAGCATCACTTTTTCTCCATATTTACGATTGATTTTCACTACATGACCAACGAGAGAAGGGGCAATCGAATCTACGCTATCCCACCATGATTTAGACTCAATTAGCTCCTTTAAAACAGGGAAGTCATCTATTGATAACTGTTTTTTTAACTTATCAATAAGCGCGATAGCTGCGTACTGATACTCACGTTCTGGAAGATTATACAGTTTCCATGCTTCAACAAAAAGTTCCCTACGTTCAGGTAAGGAGAATTCGGAAAACTGTTCCTTTAATAATGCTTTGCGAAGTGGACTTTTAATACCAAGGAAAGGAAAATGGTTTTTCAAATAAGCCACCATTGGTCCTGCCTGTTCAGTGTTTCGATTCGCTTCAAATTTCTCCATAATTCCTTTATGATCCCACGCTTTTTTCAATCCAGCTACCTCCCAGAAGTTTTAATTAAAGTGTAACATACTCACATACATGCAGCCTTTAGACAGAAATACATTCAAAATCGTTTGGAGCCACTCAAATGAAAAACGAGAGTTACTACGTAGGTTGAGGAACACTCGCGTTATTCAATGCACGATTGGCGTAATGGAAAAAATGGGCTGAAATGGTTTCTCTTATCTTTAATTATGGTTCATTCACAAGTCTTACCCTCTTTCTTTTGGATAAAAGATAATTCTACGAAATGGAATAATTTATGGTAAACTATTTTAGAAATCGAAATAATTTATCCAGGGGGAAAATGAATGCCTATTGAAGTAAAAGTTATTTTTTCGAGCAATCCAATTGTTTCAGATAATGCCACAGTCAACCTATTTGTTGCCAATCAAAAAGCAGGACATTGTTCTGTATTAATTGGAGAAACGCATTATATCATTGTGAAAAAGTGCAAAGAAAAAGAGATGACACTCGAAAAAGTCCGTGCTACAGCGGGTAATATCGCACGCGATGTAAGCGCTCAAAAAGTGGATAAAGCAATAGTGGACGGCGTGGAACTTTCAAATTCATTTACTGTGTTGGATAAAGAATCCATTCTGACAGCTTTCTCAGAAGGATGGGAATTGGGATCTTATCAGTTCGTAACCTATAAATCAGCAGTCACACCATTCCAAACTGAACTCCATGTAACAGGCGACGAAGCGAAGCCTTTCGTTGAAGTGGGAAAAATTCGTGCGGCAGCAACAGCATTTTCACGTGATTTAATGAATGAAGTATCGAACGTTTTGAATCCTGAAACGTTTCCTGAAGTACTGAAGCAAAATTTTGAAGGCACAAATGTCGAAGTCAATGTGTTAGACAAAAAGAACCTTGAGGAAATGGGAATGAACGGGGTTCTGACAGTTGCTCGGGGTAGTATTTACAAACCTTCATTTGTTGAACTCATCTATAAAGGCGATGCTTCGAAACCGCTTGTTGCACTTGTGGGTAAAGGCGTGACGTTCGATACAGGCGGCATCAGCTTGAAGAGCGGCAAAGATTTAAGCGACATGCGTATGGACATGGGTGGGGCAGCTGCTGTTTCAGGTGCTCTTACATTGTTAGCAAAGTCGAATGCAAAAGTGAATGTCGTGGCATTGATTCCAATCGTGGAAAACATGCCGGATAACACATCTGTTTTGCCCGGTGAAGTTATCACTTACAAAAATGGTTTGACAGTGCAGGTGGGTAACACGGATGCAGAAGGTCGCCTCATTTTAGCAGACGCACTCATTCGTGCAGGTGAATGGAAAGCGGAATACATCGTGGATATCGCTACGCTGACTGGTGCAATCGTCAATGCACTCGGAACTGAACTAGGAGGCGTATTCGGTGATGAAGAACTGTCTGCACAAATGAAAAAAATCGGTGATCAAAATGGCGATTTCATCTGGCCGATGCCATTAGTCGAAGCATACGATAAGTCGCTCGACAGTGATTATGCGGATATGAATAACATCAGTTCACTTGGCGGGGCTGGCTCGATTACAGCGGGATTATTCCTACGCCGTTTCGTACCGAAAGAGAGTAAATGGCTGCATGTTGATATGGCGGGGATGATGAGTAAAACCAGCGCATCAGGCTATTATGCTAAATCTGCAACAGGGTATGGTGCGCGGTTACTGGCTGACTTTACAACGCATATCTCAAAATGAAAGAAAGTGCTCAGTTATACTGGGCACTTTCTTTTTCCTTATTCAAAGTCTAAGTAGTAGAGATGTGGCTGGACATACACATCAGCAATCAGCGCTCAATCCATCTTTTTATGAATCAAATGATGAACTCACCAAAAGGGATAAGGCACTTTCATTATTCGCAAACTAATACTTGTCTGATGAAATGTCCCTTTTTAGCAACACAACGATCGACGATAACGAATCCGGCTTCTTCAAGCATATGATCAATCGTTTCAATTGTCACAACAACGACTTTTTTAGTGAATCGGCGTGCTTCTATCAAGATATCCAGCTGTTCTTCTGGTGTAATATGCGTAAAGAGATTATAAGGCATATCAATGATTGCGACGTCATAGTTGTCAACAACTTCTGCAATAGGTCCGATTTCTACATTGCCCTCAAGTCCAAAATGAACGATGTTTTTTCTAGAACCTAAAACGACGCGCGGGTTAATGTCTCGACCGACGATGTTAATGTCCATTGATAGGGCTTCGACTAAAACTGTCCCAATCCCACAACAAGGATCTATTGCCCGAATCCCTTCAGGGTGAGGCACTGCAATATTGGCAACTGCCCTGGCAACACGTGTACTTAGCGCAGTTGAATACATATGCGGTTTTTTCTGATGAAGAAACCAGACAGATTCACTTTCGACATGCTCCCCAAAATACCACTTGCCATTCAATAGGACGATGCCGAATGACTTTTCGGGAGAATTCACTAAATCAGGAGTGCCATTGATACGCAGTCCGATTTCACGTTCGATTTTCCGACGTTCAGGATGTCCAATTTTAGTAGTTGTATCAAGGTTGGTCGTATTTAAGCAGACAACTCTAAATGTAGATTCACCTAAATCATACTGCTCGACTTGTCGAGAAACTTCTTCAAGACTGTCACCAACATAAATAATTTCCAATCTTTCTTTCATGAATGCACTTCGGCTAGGATCGATTTTAATCGAACTTATCAATGCAGTGGAAGGTACATCAAAACCGAAAAAAGATCTCATTTCGAGCATACACAGATCATGCTCATCAGTATGTTGCGTATATGTGTATAGAAAGTTCGAATCGTTCACTCATTTCCCATCCTTCACTGCGTATCATCCATAGCCTCAACCAAATTAAATATAAAATTGTACATTAGTTGTAGAATCTCTATAAATGACAATTCTTCACTAAATCCATCTACGTAGTCTAATGCAAAGTTCATATCCCAAAGTCCGTCTTCACTCGAAAACATCACACTGTATTTCGTGCCATCTCCATTTAAGTGTGTGTCGAGATATGCTTTCATATCATCGCCGTATTTCTTTTGCAATTTCAGTCCAAATAAAGCGGTATACATTTCAAAAACTTCATCAAATTCAAGTACGACCGCATCGACTCGAATGACTTCAAAAGCACTTGATTCTAAGTAAACGAATTCATTCAGATGACTTTTTAAGTATAGAATATGCTCATTTAAAAAGGACTGATCTTCTTCACGAATTAAATTTTCCGTTTCTTTAACACATCGTTCGATAGCACTGAATTTAAAGCCTTTCTCAACAACTGTTACATCACTAGGTATCAATTGATGCTTCTCTACATACTGTTGATCAATTTCAAATAACTCAATTTTACTATCAAGCGTATTTTCTGTAATATACTTATCCATCTGTTTTTTTAACACAATCAGTCATCTCCTTCATTGAAGAGAAATTAAAATGGTATCCTCTTATATAGTAGTATATCCTAAATTGGACTGTTCGGCTTCGAATTTGTAACTGGCTTTATGTGTGATTAATACAACAGAGGCTTATAAGAAATAACTAATAAGTTGAAGAAAACTGAATTAATAAGGTTGAGATTATTAGCGTTGACAAAATGTCAATGCATCTATACAATTCATCATGTGCGAACTGTACTAATACATACCTAGTATTACAGACAGGAGCATCACCCATGACGGCAGACAAGTTTAGAACAATTTGTTGACAGTCTGAAAGTACCTTTGACTCATTTAGTTGAAGACTCTGGTTTCACGGTTAATGAAAATGGTTCGAAACTGCTTCTAAGAAATTGAATCTCCTGAAACAGGTTAGCATATATATGACTCTCAATTGCAGATCTTTCCAATAGGTTACTTGGACGACGCGATTCCTGTATAATTAACGATGAATGCTTTATCAAATAACTAACAAACAGGTAAATGATAGGTGGATCTATATATGAAAAGAAGCGATAGAAGAAAAAAGAAACATAAAGGGCTCAAAAAGTTCTTTTTAGTAGTTGGATTGTTGGTGTTACTAGGAATTGGCTATGGGGTTTATCAATACTCTAGCGGTTTGTCATTAGCAAACAGTGGCATGCTGAATGATGATGAAACAAATTTTGATGAATTCGAAGGCGCGGATTCACAATTTGGAGAGATTAATGTCCTGTTAATGGGAAGTGATGCTCGAGGCGATGAGAAGGATGCACGATCAGATTCTTTAATGATTGCTCATTACAATCAAACAACGAATGAAGTGAAAGTCGTTTCCATTATGAGGGATACATATGTGGAAATTCCAGGTCACGGAAAACAGAGAATAAATTCTGCGTTTTCAATTGGAGGTCCGGAACTTGTTAGAAAAACGATTAAGCAGAATTTTGATGTAGATGTTCAATACTATGCAATCGTTGACTTTTCGGGATTCCCAAAAATTGTAGATGTTATTGCTCCTGACGGAATAGAAGTGGATATACCATATGCAATGTCTCATGGTATCGGAATGACACTACAGCCGGGAAAACAAGTTTTACATGGTGAGCAGCTGTTGGGATATGTCCGTTTCCGTCACGATATCAATAGTGATTTTGGGCGAGTAGAACGACAACAAGAAGCATTGTCTAAATTGAAAGAACAAGCAGTGAGTGTTCATAGTTTAATGAAAATACCTAAGTTACTTGGAGTTGTAAATCCTTACGTTGAAACAAACGTTGATAACAGAACGCTACTAACGATTGGGAAAGGCTTACTCAAAGGTAAATCTAAAGAGATGGAGTCGTTAAGAATTCCTGTTGCAAATTCGTTTGAAAATGAACGTGTTGACGTGGGAGAGGTTCTTAGTATTGACTTTGAAAAAAACAAACAGGCACTACAGGAGTTCTTATCATCAGAAGGCAATACGGATGACACAACGCTAGATGAAAGTGAACCTGAAGATAACAAAAATGAGTACAATCAATAAAAAGTTGAATAGAAAGTTAAATCGGAAAACGCGCATGTGTTATTAACACGTGCGCGTTTTTTTGCTTTAGTCCTTAGACGTTTTTTCAAATCATCAACGTTTTTATTACTTCCCGTTAGGCTTTATTAAATACGTAATCGATAAAAATGGGATTGAAAATATACTCATTTCATGTTGGGCACTCAATGTACTGTCTTTCCTATCACTAACGGTAAAATCCTCCGCGATGGGAAGCTTGAACGGTTGATTGGCGAGGAAAGATAGATAAATCCCCGCATCCGATTCACAACCATGAGGCTTGCTGGTCAGCCGCAAATCGTTTCCACTCTGATGCAGTTCCAAAACGCCGGTCATCGTTGAAAATGGCAGCGGCAAGGCAATATTCATATACATTCTACCAGCTGTATTATGTTGTGAATAAAGTGCGATGAATGTAGTGTCATTGGTGATTTTACGGATCCACGCCCTAACATTATCTCTGCCGTCCACTTCATCCCGAAGCGCAATTACGTTACCGGTCATTTCAACTTGTCTGCCATGAAGAGGCAAATTGATTTGTTGGGTTCTTCTGCTTATAAACGCGTAAAGGACGGCAAACAGTTTAAACCAAGAATGCCAGTTAATCGTTGCGAATAACTGGTAGTCATTGGTGTTTTCATAGAAATCAATGATACGAGGGGATATCGTTTCGCATTGAATAAAAGGCTCGTAAACCTTCATATCGTCGACAAGTCCTTGATGTTTTTCACGCAATCTGCCTTCAAGAACCTGTTCACCTATAACCGGTTTCCCCCGAATACGACTGACGGGGAAAGTGAGGGGACGCAAATTTGTTCCGGGAACTTGTAAAGACCAACCGATAATACCAAATAACGCAAATACCACACAGTTCAACACGCCATGAAAACGAAGCATGAAATCAATGTTCACGGATGTCAGCCCAAAGCCATTACCTAGGGCATATAACAACGAAAATATGATTGTTACTCCGAGCGCGCCAAACGAAAAACGAACGAGCCACTTTTGTATTTTATTTGCGAAAGTTGTTTTACAAGCAATTATAATGAAGCCACTTAAACCAATAATGTATAATCCGACAGACAGTAGCTCAATCCACCTGGAAAATGTAATACCAATCGCAACAATCAGCGGTGATACTAAAAGAATTAAACAGACAATCCCATAAATCCGGGGTTTATAAAGTCTTCCCAGTAAACCGATGAAAATCGGCAATAAGAATGCAGAGTAGTGAAAATGTATGGCAGTCAACCACGTAATAAGAGGACTGAATCCAGTGTCAATACCAGTCACATAAGCAAAGAACCAAGCCCCGCCAAGCGAGATGTAAACAAGCCCCGCATCAATCGCGAACTCTTCCGAATGCGTGAATCCCCTATTGATAAATCGCGACAAACCATACAAAGCGATACTTATCGTAAACACTAAATATACCGCCGCTAGCAGACCATTCCACTTTGAATCTGGTATTATTTGCAACAGCGCTACTGCTAAATAAGCGGGAATCGCAAAATAATAATAATGCTTAGAAAACCACTCATTCTTAGTCATAATGAGACGCAATGCAAACGGGACGTAAACGAGCTGTGCAATCGTGAGCATTAGAAAAGGCCACGGATCCTCACTGAAAACAACCACGACGATAAATAAAACACTATGTATACTTGCAGACTTAGTCATCGACATCAGAAGAAAACGCCCCTTTATACGAAAATACGATTCCAATCAGTGGATTTCTTACCGAAACATGAATTTGGTAAAGTCCTAGTTCATCGTCAAATTTTTCTGTTACGGTTGCAAGTCCTTGAAAAATCCTAGGTAATGGAATTTCGATCTTTCCAAGAACAAGCCGCTGGCGTAGTGATGTAATCGTCAAACTTCCGTTAGTTGCTACTTGAAAATCCAAATCGGCATAAATGAGGTACGGTTCACCCAGGTAATCGCGGATTACAAGCCGTCTTGCATCAAAACTCATCAGCGCGTTAAAATAACGTCTTTTTTTATCGAAATGAAAAACACGTTCCCAGTGCACCTGGCTTTCACCATTCTCCGCAACAAACGCCTTATTCGTTATTGTAAATGGGATGTTAATGCCTCTTTCCGGAAAAAGCAGTTTCCATCTAACACCTGCCTTTAAAACCGGATACAACCACTTAGGTCCGCCACCGATTTCTTTCATGACGCCGGATGCTTTAAATGTAGCACCTGTCCGTAGGTCATACCTTTTTTGCAACATGGGATGCATCCGGTTGAAATTATCACCCAATACTTGTCTGAAAATCGACATAATGTCCACCTCACCTTTTTCGTTTACAGCTTCTTGCCGAAGGCACATCTTTACTCATGAGCAAGCCAATCAGTGAAAGAACAATCAGTGACATATTGAATGTCACAGGATTGAAAGGATGGATTGCTGTTGCCGGTACAGCAATGATCGCCGCTATTGTAAGCAACGGGAATAACAGTAGCTGCACTGTGAATAAATGCCCCTTATTGCGATAAAATAGCCAACTAATCCCGAACAGCACTTCTGCAATTCCAATTAAAAGTATTGATGTCGTAATTCCTTTCTCTGATAAAGTTAAAACGCTTCCAACCATCGCCCTCTCTTCTATGTGCATTCCGATAATCTTCGGAACAAGACCTTGATAAATCCAAATGAAAGCAAACAACAACGTCATTAAATAGGTACTGAAAAATCGAAAATACTGGGAGCGGGGGACTTCATCTCGCTCAAGCCACCGCTTCAACACGTCAAAACTAAGTGCAGTCGCCCAACCAATAACAGGGCGAAATGCGAGTTTATCGACAATTTCTCCGGCACGACCAAAATTGACGTCGTAATCATACTGCGTCAAAAATTTCACTCCGTCTTTCTGTGGTTCGTATTTCCAAAAGCCACGTCCTTCTCGGATAGGGGATATCCATTGCTCTGTTCCGAACTGAAGGGATGAGGATCGCGTACCGTCTTCTTTACGAAATGATCCAACACTTTTTCCCCATCCTTTAACGTTTATGAAAGGCCCGACAGTCCTTGAATAAACGAACTCTTGGGGCTTACCTTCTTCTTTTGGCAAATAGGTAATGGAAGAGAAGCGAAGATCCCATTGTTCGTGCATGTCCGGTTGTTGCGAGGCGTTCCACACTTTCTCAATATCCGCCTGAATCGGTATTTCAACGTAAATTGGCTTTCTTTTCACCATATTCACCTCTCTATTTTTTCGTCTAGCACTCACGTAAACAGTTTCTCTACTATTTAGAACGAATAGGTATTGCTGATATTGCTTTGGTCAGATTCTACTTATCGAACGTACAGCTTCTAATGAATAAACCTTCATGAATTAGGAGATAGTTAATCTAACTATACACGGAAAAAAGGGGGAGAGTGGATGCGTTTTTGGAAAGGTTTCGGGAAGGCCGGCAAGAACGATGAAATCATTCCTGCATCTCCCCAGCATAAACCTGAAATCGTTACGATTGATGTGATACAGAAGAAGTTGGAGGGCATCACAGATGTTGTTTGTAAAGAAATTCAAACACCTGAAGAAGCTGTAACAATCATTTACTTCAGCTCACTCGTCGATCCTCTCGGTTTCCATGAAACAGTGATTGTTCCTCTAATGAAAGATGAACTGCAAAAAACAGCTGAAGTAATTGAAAATGACAATCTTCCCGGTATGTTAGCCATGATTACAGAAGGGAATACAGTACTTTACTTCCATAAAAAGAACGTATTTTTGAAAATGAATACATTTAGCCCACCCACAAGTTCAATCGCTAATTCAGATACCGAATCAACGGTCAGCGGTCCGCGGGATTCATTTACCGAATCTCTACAAACAAACTTATCCCTCATTAAAAGACGAATACAGAATACTGGATTAAAAAATCGCGACTTTAGAATAGGAACGGAAACAAATACTAAAGTTTCCGTTATGTATATCGAGAAAATTGTAAACGAGAAAAACTTGACCAAGGTGATTAGCAAAATTGAAGCGCTTGACTACAGAGGTTTTGATGATATCTCCATTTTAGCCCAGCTGATGGAAGACCATCAATTCTCTCCATTTCCTCAATATCAAGTAACCGAGAGACCCGATTTGGTAACAAGCTCTTTAATTGACGGAAGGGTCATTATTATGATGAATAACAGTATTGGCGCAATGATCTGTCCGAGCTCTTTTCTAGGATTTTTCATGTCTCCGGAAGATTATTATAATCGTTGGACGACAGCCACCTTACTTCGTTGTATCCGATTTTTCGGTTTCTTCTTAACGATAATGCTAACGCCTTTTTATATTTCAGCTCTATCTTTCCATCCTGAAATGCTACCTTACGAAGTGTTGAAAAGTATACAAGAATCCAGAAGCAGTGTTCCTTTCCCGCCAGTCATTGAAGTTCTTTTCATGGAACTGGTTATTGAAGTATTAAGAGAAGCAGGATCCCGGATGCCGACCAAAATCGGCCAAACGATTGGTATTGTCGGTGGTATCGTTATTGGGTCAGCAGCCGTTGAAGCAGGTCTTGTCAGCAATATTTTGATTGTGTTAGTAGCCATTTCGGCATTACTTTCATTTTTACCTCCTAGTTTCAAAATGAGTAATGCAAGTCGCTTTGTTCGATACATTTTTATCTTATCAGCAGGTTTCTTCGGTTTATACGGACAAATGATTGCTTTTGCATGGCTCATTTATCATTTAGTGAATTTAACATCTTTAGGGACTCCTTTTATGTCTCCGGTGATTCCTAGAAAATGGACAGACCTCCTGGACAGCATTGTTATGGCGCCATCCTCTTTCCAAAAGCATAAAAAGGGTATCGCAAGTACAGAAAGAAAAAAAGATTTCCCTGAAGAAGGGAAGGAATAGGGTATGGATCAAAACCAACCAAAGGTATTGAATGGATATCATGTCGTCTTTCTTGTCCATCTCGTGATGACCGGCAACACCTTATTAACTTTGCCAAACTTACTAAGTCCGGCAGGCTTTAGCCAGTGGTGGTTCCCACTATTTTTCGGAATTATTGCAAACCTTTTACTCATTCCGATGATTTGGATTGCCGTTAAATATAGTCATCATAATTTGTTCGCAATTCACGAGTTGCTCCTTGGCAGATGGCTAGGGAAAAGTCTGAATGGAATTCTGATTATATATTCAGCGTTGCTATTGGCTTCTTTTCTTGAGGGGTATTTAGACCTTATACAAGTTATTGCGCTGCCGGAACGGACAATAATTGGGCCATTGCTCATTTTCGTGCTTTTGCTTGTTTACATTGTCAGCGGCGGCATTAAGTCAATCGCCCGATTTTGTATCATTAGTTTTTTCCTGGTTGTGTGGATTTTCTTTTTTTTGAAATGGGCAATTGGTGAAGGGGACATTAAACATGCACTTCCTCTCTTTAACTTTACTAAACAGGAGTTTTTCACAGCAACAAAAAATGGATTTATAGCAATGTCCGGTTTTGAACTAATCCTTTTTTATTTCCCTTATATTATCCATCAGAAAAAAGCATTTAAACAAGCCTCTTTGGGTATATGGATGACCGTATCCTTATACCTTTTGACCGTCTTTACAAGTGTCATGTATTATTCCGAATGGCAACTTGAACATGTGATGTATCCAGTTTTATATTTGTTCAACGCGATCACTCTCCCTTTTCTTGAGCGAGTTGATGTTTTTGCCATATCACTGTGGGTTTTCCTAATCCTGACAACCGTGGCTGCATTTTTATGGGTTGCAAAGAAGGGATTGGATTCAATACGAGCAAAAGAAAAAAAGAGTCATTTATACATTATAGCTATTGTTGTATTTATCATAGTAAGCATTCCATTACCAAAGGAATTCCAAAATAGACTATATGAAGTTATTTATTACATTAACTATGGATTTTTGATTTGGCCGATCTTCTTGTGCATCATTCATTTACTGAAAACAAGAAAAGAGGTTGTTACATGAAACGGTTTATATTCTTCTTATTCCCAACTTTATTATTGTGTATGGCCGCCTGTACGCAAAAAGAGCGTTCAAATTCAGTTGAAGATTTATCGATGGTTAGCAGTATTGCCTTCGATTACATTAGTGAAGATGAAGTAAGGATGACGGTCTCAATTCCACAATCGACAGGTAATTCACAAGAAGTTATTCAAAACTATTCGGTCAATACACCCTTAATCCAGAAAGGGTTCACCGAGATCTCCTCTCAGGCTGGCAAAATGATTTCCTTAAACCAGCTTCGAACAATATTATTTAGTGAGGAGTATGCGAAGAAAGGCGATGTAAATAGGACAACTAAACACTTTTACCGAGATCCAACCGTTGGAAATAATATTCGTCTTGCTATTGTGAAAGATAGCGCGGAAGAAATATTGAAAGGCAATTATCCTGACATCCCAAGTATAAATATGTATTTATACGACTTGTTACAACCCAAAATGCATACAGCATTTAGTCCCTTTACAACACTTCATGATTTTATTAATTCAGCAACGGATAAGGTATCTCATTCATCTTTGCCTTATTTGGAGAAAAAAGAAGGTTCGCTCAAAATTGAAAGCATTGCTTTGTTTGACGGCGGAAAAATGCTTGAAACAATCCCACGTCAACAATCTTCATTAATCCAAGCAATGAAAGGGAAGGACAAACTAGCCCCGCTTGATATTACCCTTGAAAAGGGCTCGGATAAGGAAGAACTGCATATACAATTGATTGAAAGTAAGGTAAAGATTAAGAGTAATAAAAAATTGAATTCTCCTCAAGTGTCCATACGAATTAAATTACAGGGTTCTCTGATGGAATATGAGGGGGACAAAGAATTAAGCAGAAAAAGGGAGTTTGAAATGCTGCAGAAGGAAATTAGTAAACATGTTGAAAAGGAAGTAGAAGATCTTTTGGAAAAACTTCGAAAATTAGAAGTTGACCCTGTCGGATTTAGTGAATATTTCAGAATGTATCACAAAGGAAAGTGGAGTGAAAAGCTGACTGAAAAGGTAATTGCATCAGTAGAGTACAAAGTAAGTGTGAATTTCGATCTTCTTAATACTGGGGTTTTGAAATAAGTTATCCTATTGGCAATTCGACAAGCGTAACGACTGGTTACGCTTTTTTGAATTTCAAAAGTAGAACAAATATTCCAACTAATTGTTGCACTTTAATACTTCTTGCTAATTGATTAATTATGAAATATAATTCATGATTATACATATTAGTGCATGAAAGAGGAGATTTTAATGGAACATATGGGTATAGTATCGTTGTTGCCACCAGTAATCGCAGTGATATTAGCGATTATAACGAAAAACGTTGTCATATCGTTATTTTCAGGCGTATACATTGGTGTTTTAATATTGGTCGGAGGTCGCCCTCTTGAGGCGACGATGGAGACAATCGAAAATTATTTGTTTATACAAGTGGCAGACGGCTATAATGCTGCGATATTAGTTTTACTGTTTTTCATAGGAGGATTTGTTGCGCTTATGGAGAAGTCGGGAGGTGGGGCAGCTCTCGCAATTAATGCGACGAAATTCATTAATACACGTGCGAAAGCGCAATTGTCTGCTTGGTTCGGCGGCGTCATCATCTTTTTCTCGGATTTAGGTACGCCTCTAATCGTAGGCCCTGTATTTGAAAAGATTTTTGATAAAGCGAAAATTTCCAGGGAGAAGCTTGCCTGGATCATTGACTCCACTTCATCCCCTGTAGCGGTTTTAGTTCCGTTTATCGGATGGGGTGTCTATATCATGGGGCTCATTAAAAATGAATTTGACTTGTTGAACATTACGACTTCCGAATTCAGCACGCTAGTTCAAGTCATTCCATTTCAGTTTTATGCAATATTAGCTGTATTGATGGTGCCGCTTGTGGCAATGACAAAATTGGATTTCGGCCCTATGGCAAAAGCGGAGAGACGTATTCAACAGACAGGCGCCCTTTACTGGCCTGAATCGACGCCTCTTCGGAAGCCTCAAGAGGATGATGAAATGGCAAAAGGAAGTAATGCAAATTTAATCTTACTTCCATTATTAGTATTGTTCATTACGTTATTCGGGCTTTTGATTTCGTTTGGATTCCCAGTCAAGCCAGTACCTGGTAATGAATTTAGGGTTGCATTATCTACTGCTTACTTATTTGCGGCCGTTACAATTATTATTTTAATGCTCATCTATAAGGTGAAAAAGTTTGGCGAAATTTTCAATATTTATACAACGGGTATGCAAAAAATGGTGTTTGTTGCCGTCACTCTTGTTTTAGCATGGTCTCTTGGTAAAGTGATCAACGAGATGGGAACAGCAAACTATATTGTTGAAGTGATGCAAGGAAATGTGCCTGCGTTCATTATCCCGGCAATACTATTCCTTGTAGGAGCAGGAATGTCACTTGCGTCCGGGACCTCTTGGGGAACCTTCGCAATTATGCTTCCAATCGCCATACCGATGGCCGTTACCCTTGATGCACATCTGTTAGTCTGTATAGGTGCGGTTCTTTCAGGCGGAATCTTCGGAGACCATTGTTCACCGATTTCAGACACGACGATTCTGTCGTCAACAGGCGCGGGAGCCGATCATATCGATCACGTGAAAACACAATTCCCGTATGCTCTTCTAAACGCGTCAATTGCATTTGTCGGATTTATCGTAGCGGGTATTACTGGAAGCGCAGCTACGTTACTTTTGACGGTTGTTCTTCTAATCTTGGCAGTGCTTGTTTTATCGAAAATGAATGCTAATAAGTATAAAAAAGGAGTGGCAGAATAAATGAAACTTTGGGGCGGGCGTTTTACAAGTCGTGCAGATGAAATAATGGAGAAGTTTAATACATCGTTACCTGTAGATCACAGATTATATAAAGAGGACATTGCTGGTAGCTTGGCACATGTCACAATGTTAGTGCATTGTGATTTACTAACACCGGAAGAAGGGGAGCTACTCGTAAACGGTCTCCAATCGATATTGAATGACATCGAAACAGGTACTATTAAAATTGAAGGCAATTACGAGGATATACATTCATTCGTAGAAATGCATTTAACAGAACGTATTGGCGAGACTGGAAAGAAACTACACACAGCACGCAGCCGAAATGACCAAGTTGCTGTAGACATGCGCTTATACGCAAAAGGCAAGGCGGCGGAAGTGATGGACAATCTTCAAATGCTCATCGATTCGTTGTATGAAAAAGGTGCAGCAAACAATGTAATCATGCCTGGCTATACGCATTTACAGCGTGCGCAAGTCGTGACATTCAGCCATCACTTAGGTGCGTACGCTCAAATGTTCAAAAGGGATAAAAAACGTGTTGGAAACGCAATCGAAATTTTGGATGAAAACCCATTAGGTTGCGGGGCTCTAGCTGGAACAACGCATAACATTGATCGTGAAGTGACAACGGCTTTATTAGGTTTTGCAAAACCTGTGGATAATTTCCTTGATGGCGTTAGTGATCGTGATTACTTACTTGAACTAATGTCGAATTTCTCTATACTGATGATGCATTTAAGCCGATTGAGCGAAGAACTTATATTGTGGAGCAGCCAGGAATTCAAATTCATCGACATGGCAGATGCGTATTCAACGGGAAGTAGCATCATGCCACAAAAGAAAAACCCCGATGCAGCAGAATTGATCCGCGGTAAAACAGGACGCGTTTATGGCTCATTGTTTTCACTACTAACGACGCTGAAAGGGCTACCTTTGACTTATAACAAGGACATGCAGGAAGACAAAGAGCAATTTTTCGATGCACTTGATACTGTGTTGGATTGTATAGAAATTATGTCGAAAATGATTGACACACTTCAAGTAAATGCAGATAACATGAAAGCAGCGATTAAAGCTGGTTTTCTGAATGCCACAGAAGTTGCCGATTACTTAGTGAGTAAAGGGACAGCATTCCGAGACGCTCATGAAATCGTCGGGAAATTGATTATTTACTGCGAACAACAAAAGAAAGCGATTGAGGATTTGACAGTTGAAGAGTTGGCGAAGTTCAGCAATCAGATTACGGATGATATCTATGATTACATTGACTACGAAAACATCATTACAAAAGGGAATAAGCACTTGATGAAGCAAGTGGGGAAATGAAAGAAGGGACTGTCTTATCCAGACAGTCCCTTTTTGGGCACTACTTGTATATTCGCTATTGGATCGCTTGGAATTGAACAACTTCTATACCATTATCGAGATATCTTGATAAGTAGGGATGCGACTTCGTCGCATCCCTACTTATTTTTTCGGTAATCGTACGGTGGTTGTTCATCCGTCGCTCACCAAAGATACGAGTACAAGAAGTGCTGAAGCTTTTCAGGACAAAAGAATAGCTGACTTCTCACCTGGAGAGAAGCGGTCAAAGATACAATTTTGACCGCTCAAGCCTTCTACTAAGGTATCTCCATTATTGGGAGAACTTTCAATTAAAGCATAGCAAAGAATACAATATACAACGTGCTAGTGTGCCCGAAATTTCATCTTCGGGCACTTACAATCCCAATAGAAAGTCATCTATTCTTTTCTTCCCAAGCAACTGCATTTTTCACTTGAGTAGTGTAGGAACGCGACAGGCGATTAATTACAACAGTAAAACTGAAAAGAGTGTGGCTAGAAGTGACTGAGTCACTTCTAACCACACTCTGCTCCTCCGGTAAAACCGTCGTGATTAATTCGCCGAAAGCGGGCCGAAAATAATCCAGTGAAAATGGCGGTTTTCAAGCACTATTCGCCTGCGATTTATGCGAATAAATGGTTAATCAAAAGTCGTGATATAGTATATGTTTCATACCCTGAAATCGTGTCTAAGCGGGCGCATAGAGCTATTACCCCATTATATTGTAGCCGGCATCTACATAAATAATTTCACCAGTTACGCCGCGGGATAGGTTGCTTAACGTGACCAGTGTCATCTCCGCTACTTCTTCTTGTGTTACGTTACGTTTTAAAGGAGCATTCTCTTCAATTTGAGTCAAAATTTTATTGAAAGAAGCGATGCCTTTTGCGGATAGTGTCCGAATTGCACCGGCTGAAATTGCATTTACACGGATATTATCTTTTCCAAGGTCAAACGCCAAATACTTAACAGATGCTTCTAGCGAGGCTTTTGCAACTCCCATTACATTATATCCGTCAAGCACACGCTGTGCCCCCAGGTAACTCATCGTAACGATAGAGCCGCCTTCAGTCATAAATGGACGGGCTTCTTTTGCAGTTGCAATAAGTGAATAAGCGCTTGTATCCTGTGCAAATGCAAATCCGCTTCTTGTCGTTTCTACAAAGTCGTTTTTCAAATCCTCAGCATGGGCAAAAGCAAGTGAGTGGACCACTCCGTGAATTGTACCGACTTCTGCGCCGATTTTACCGAATGCTTCATGGATACTTTCATCCTCGTTTACATCACACTGCACAATCAGTTTTGCCTCGTAACCCGCCGTACCTAACAGCTTTTCAAGTTTAGTGAGTGAACGCTCTTTCCGGTATGTGAAAATCACGTTTGCACCGACTGTGAAAAGTGTTTTGGCCACTCCCCAAGCAAGACTCCGTTCATTCGCCACACCCATTACCACAATGTTTTTTCCTTTTAGTTTCAATAAATCTTCCATAGTAACCTCCTGATTAGGCAAGTATAATTCAATGCCTATTATTAGTACCAGATGCTAAATGAATTATAGCATATCTGTTTCATTCGTGTGAATAACAAAAATAATAAATGAAAACGCATTCAATAATGTAACTTACGAAATAAATAAAAATACAGTTGACTTTATAATTATGCATACATATAATAAGCTTAACTTACAAACAGGAGTGATTGTCATGAAGGTAGGAATCATTGGCGCTTCAGGGTATGGTGGACTAGAGCTCATCCGGCTACTGCACAACCATCCTGAAGTCGAAAAAATTGAATTATTCACATCATCTAAAGAAGGAATTGTCTTTTCGCATAATTTTCCGCATCTAATGAATATATCCGATCAGCCACTCCAAAAAATAGAGTACGAAAAGTTAATGGAATTCGATGTCGTGTTCTCGAGTGCACCTGCAGGAGTCGCAAGTAAGCTTCTTCCTCCGTTACTAGGGAAAGGACCTCGCCTGATCGATTTGTCCGGAGACTTCCGTTTAAAAGATTTAGCTCAATATGAGCAATGGTACCAAAAAGAACCTGCACCGGCATCCGCGGTTGAGCATAGTGTATATGGTCTGACCGAATGGAATAGTGATGCAATCAGACAAGCGCAACTAATAGCTAATCCTGGTTGTTATCCTACGGCGGTTCTGTTGGCGCTCTTGCCTTTACTCAAAGATAACTTGATTGATGCAACTCAATTAATCATTGATGCAAAAAGTGGTGTGTCTGGGGCAGGCAATACACCCAATAAAATGACCCATTTCAGTGAAACGAATGAAAATACAGCCATCTATAAATTGAATCAGCATCAGCATATACCAGAAATAGAGCAGGCATTTTCGATGTTTGCACAAGAAACAGCGCCCATCACTTTTAGTACACATCTAGTTCCGATGACAAGGGGAATACTCGCGACAATCTATGCACCCGTCATGGAAGGAATTACGGAGCAACAACTCGTGGATTGCTTAACGACAACCTACGCTGATCATCCTTTTGTCCGGGTTATGCAAGAAAATGGAAAGTTCGGTACCAATCAAGTATACGGATCAAACTATTGTGATCTCCTCGTGAAAGTTGATCCGCGGACAAACAGGGCAACCATCGTATCCGTCATTGACAACTTAGTAAAAGGGGCAGCAGGGCAAGCCATTCAAAATATGAACGTACAATTTGGTCTCAAAGAAATAACCGGTCTTTCACTTGTCCCGGCATTCATTTAACCTAGGGGGAATATTATGACGACAACATCAAGAGCGTTAAAGCGTCAATCAGGAAATAATATCGCTTCCCCAATCGGTTTTAAAGCGACTGGGCTCCATTGCGGCATAAAACACAAGAATAATGATTTGGCTTTACTAGTCAGTGAAGTCCCGGCAAGCGTTGCGGGTGTTTTTACAACAAATGCAATTCAGGCAGCACCATTGCTTGTTACGAAAGAAGCGATAAAACAAACGGGAAAAATGCAGGCAATCATCGTGAATTCAGGAAACGCCAATGCCTGCACAGGAAAACAAGGGTTGCTAGATGCACGTCTAATGCAACAAAAGACAGCAGAAAAACTTGGAATCGCTCCTGGGTTAGTCGGAGTAGCATCTACTGGAGTTATCGGTGAAATAATGAAAATGGAACCCATTGTTAAAGGGATTCCAAAACTTCAACCAAGTTCTGCATTAGAAGGATCTATTCTATTTTCTCAAGCGATTTTAACGACAGATACAGTTACAAAAAATACTGCATACAGCACGGTAATCGACGGCAAGAAGATTACTCTTGCGGGGACAGCAAAAGGATCGGGAATGATTGACCCGAATATGGCTACGATGCTTGGTTTCATTACAACTGATGCGAACATTGAATCGGTTCATCTGCAAGCAGCTCTTAAAACTGTAACAGACGTAACGTTCAACTCAATTACGGTGGATGGCGACACATCTACAAATGATATGGTACTTGTTATGGCGAATGGATTAGCCGGCAATAGTGCGCTGACACCATTACATCCAAACTGGGAACAGTTCGTTAATGCATTGCACGCAGTATCCCAAGATCTTGCAAAAATGATAGCTAAGGATGGAGAAGGGGCGACAAAGCTCATCGAAGTCGAGGTATCAGGTGCAGTTTCGGATGCTGAAGCAAGAAAAATTGCCAAAACAGTCGTTGGGTCACCACTTGTAAAAACAGCCATTTTCGGTTGTGATGCGAACTGGGGAAGAATTATCGCGGCTGTCGGGTATAGTGGTGCAACACTAGATCCAAATGCCATTAAGATTAAGATTGGATCAACAATCGTAGTAGAAAACGGTGAACCTGTTCCTTTTTCTGAAGCACAACTATCCGGCTATTTGAAACAGTCGGAAGTGAAAATTACAGTCGACCTTCACCAAGGCAACGGTCATGGGTTGGCATGGGGGTGCGATTTAACATATGACTATGTCCAAATTAACGCAACATACCGATCGTAAAAGAATTGTTATTAAACTAGGCGGCAGTATGCTTGAAGGATTGAACGAAGCCTTTTTCAATAACTTTAAACAACTGCAGGAAACAGGACATGAACTGATACTGGTTCATGGAGGGGGTCCTTTCATTAATAATGAATTGGCCAAAAATAACGTATTGTCCTCCGTGTTAAACGGTATTCGGGTAACATCGAAAGAAGCGGTAGGAATTATTCAAATGACGTTGGTGGGTCAAGTTAATCCAGCCCTTGTCCATCAATTAAACAAAGGCGGCATTGATGCGATAGGTATGAGTGGATATGACGGAAAACTACTTACATGTACAGTGCTTGATGAAGAGGTGTATGGATCTGTAGGAGAAATTCAGCATGTCCGAACAGAACTACTGGAAAATATTCTAGTAGCAGGGCTTGTACCGGTTATTTCATGTATCGGTGCGTCAGAGGACGGTGCTCCGCTCAATATCAATGCGGATACGGTCGCTAGTAAAATAGCATTTGCGATGAAGGCGGACAGTCTTCTCCTCGTCACGGATACTCCAGGTATTCAGATAAAAGGAATTGTCCAAGAAAAAGCATCACAAATAGAAATAATGCAGTGGATTGAAACAGGAGAGATTTACGGAGGCATGTTACCGAAAGTGGAAGCTGCACTTGATTGTTTACATGCAGGCATTCCGTCCGTACAAATTGTCGGTCAGCAACTAGTAGGAACTGACATTAAATACGAGGGGGCATTCATTTGAGTACGTTATTTAATAATTACGCGCGACGTTCTGTTCATCTTGTAAAAGGAAAAGGGACAATCGTCACTGATGACAAAGGGAAAGATTATCTCGATTTTACAAGTGGAATCGCAGTCGTCAGTTTAGGCCATGCAAATGAAAAACTTGTCGAAGCAGTGAAACTGCAAAGTGAGAAACTATGGCACACATCAAACTTATTTGAAAGTCCTGAACAGGAAAAACTAGCGGCTAAACTTGTGGAAGAAACTCCTTTTAGCCACGCGTTTTTCTGTAACAGCGGCGCTGAAGCAAACGAAGCAGCCATTAAATTGGCACGTAAACATACGCAGAAAAATGTCATTATTACTTTTGAACAATCCTTTCACGGACGGACATTTGGCGCAATGTCCGCAACTGGGCAACCTAAAGTTCGCGAAGGATTTGGCCCTCTGCTAGAGACATTCCGCATCATTCCTTACAATGACGTAGCGCAATTGGAAGCTGCGATTGACGGAGATGTAGCTGCAATCATGTTAGAAGTTATTCAAGGTGAGGGCGGCGTTCATCCAATCGAACCTGAATTTGCACAAAAAATAACGGAAATTTGTAAAACAAACGGAATTTTATTGATTGTCGATGAAGTGCAAACAGGTATCGGTCGATCGGGAACCCGTTATGCCAGTGAACAGACGGTTCTAAGACCCGATATTATGACACTTGCCAAAGGATTGGGAGGAGGATTCCCGATAGGGGCTATGCTTGGGTCAAGCGAGCTCTTCGATTCATTTGGACCTGGTACCCATGGCACAACATATGGCGGTAACCCACTTGCCGTTGCGATTGCACAAACAGTCGTAGACATTGTTTTCGAGAAAGCGTTCTTGCAAGTAGTTAAAGACAAATCAAACTACCTTGTTGAAAAGGTGCAGACTCTATTACCGGAGGATCAATTTTCAATTCGTGGAGCTGGATTGTTATTGGGGATTCAATGCCGTGAAGACGTGTCATCATACATTCAACAGGCAGAAGAGGCAGGGTTACTGCTCGTCCAAGCAGGAAGTAACGTTATTCGACTCTTGCCGCCTTTAACAGTTACATACGAAGAGATGGATAAAGCAGTAGAAATTATTACTACCATTTTGCTAAGTGAAAAAGTGACAACTAACTAATAGCGTACTTGAATTAAAGTGTTCAGTGAAGCACTATTCAATTGACCTAGTCAATTATTCTAGTGAATTGACCTAGTCAATTTTTCTGGTAAATTGACCTAGTCTGAAGGTACACGAAAGGACCTGCTACTAATTAGCGGGTCCTTTTGGTTTTATTTTATTTAATAGGCCTTTCATACAGTTTATTGTCATTATTCTAAACCCTCGGAATCATATTGGATAAATATTGAAACTTATTTTGAGAAAACACTGTATAGTAAGAGACTTCATTAGATAATATACAGGAGGTAAGAAAATGACAGATAGTGAGAGAATCAATCTATTCATGGGTATTCGAAACTTCCGTGAAAAACAAGTAACAGTGGGATTATCACCGGAAGAAGAAGAGTCATTATCTAGATTACTAAAACAAGTGGAAGAAGATATCGAAAAAGTACATAAAAAAATACTGAACTATAACGATGAGCAAATGAAAACCCAAATAAAAATGGAAGCAATCCGAAATATCACATTTGTTGAAAGTCCGGTTAAACAGAACTTAGTAGATAAGTTAATGAAAAAAGAGCAAATTGTCTATTATAAACTTCAAGTATCCAGTTGGGATGATCTAGACACTTATCAATTGCCGTATCACTTTGCGTTAGAAATGAAGAAATTCATGGAAGAGGTGGGCTTAGGAAGTAAGTGGAATATCATGTTACCGGTAACCATGGAAATGTCACCAACTGAAAGTTTAGATAAAGAAAAAGTTGAATGGTTGAATCTGCTACCCGATCCCAAATGGTGTTTGGCTGCTTTTAATGAAGTGGGAGAGCTGGAGAATTTGGCACAAAGGCATAGCGAAGAAATGCATGAAATCATCATTTGGTTAAAAGAGCAATGGCAAGATGGCTATCAGATTTACATTGACTATACTGAATTGGAATTTATTCAAATCTAGTAATAATAAGTTTATTGATGAAGTAGGCGGTTCTGATGAAAAAAAATAAGAAAAAGATAGAGAAGGATTGGAAACGGATAGGATATGAAGTATTAGGATTTATTTTTTTCGTTTTTCTCATAGGGATTATAATCATAAATTTGCAACGGAATGAGGACGTGAAAAATGAACAATTGATGAATGCCACGACTGCGGTTGTCTATGATAAAACTGCTGAAAAGTATTTGTTAAATGGGTTGTCCTATATCGTACTTCTTAAGCCGCAGCTCTTGGAACAAACTACACAAAGTATTGAAAGGGGCTATGCAGCCTCTGTATCCAAAGAGGAATTTGAAAAACTTGAAATAGGAGATACAATCGACGGTTTTATGATTCAAGGTGTTTTTAGCACGCAGGGCGAACTGAAATCCGATTGTAATGGTTTTTATTTTGCATTGTTTCTCGTTGGTATTTATCCAGCCGGCTATATATTGTATTTACTGTCCAAATTAAAAGGATTTGAAGCGTTCCTGGATAGGCATGACTTCGGTTTAAGCATTATATTTTATTTCATATGTTGGGGCGGCTTATTACTAATGCTTGTATTTTCATATCGTGAAATGACTGCGGACTTGAAAAATGGTTATGAAAAGTATTACGGGAAAGATTATATTGAAACCATTGCCACAATAACAGATCATTCTTTTGAAAACGGAACGGGCAGAGATTACCAGACCTATTATTATTTGGCACTTGCTTACGAAGACACAAATGGTGAACCAATTAATCTAACAAAAGAAGTAAAAAAGAACACATATCTTAAATACCGGGATGGCGTATTACCGATTAAATATAAGAAAGATAATCCATATAACGCGTTTGCGCAACAGACAGAAGTCCGAGATATAGTTAACTTTCTTTTTACGCCAGCACTTTTTATGCACTGTCTCACTATTGTATTAACAGCACTCCTCAGCTACGCCCTTTATTTGATGAATCGAAAACGTAAAACAGGGAGTTATTGGAATTAGTTAAATAAAAAGATAAGAAATTAAACGCGGAAACAAAATGTTTGACTTTAACAAGAGCGTTGGTAAATTCGAAGTTCCACCTGAATTGAAAGGTATGAAAACGTATGTTTCAGAAGATTTTCTTGAACTATTAATTCAACACTAACAACCAAAAAGCGTAGCATATAAAAAAAGTATGAAACGATGGGACTGCCCTTAACAAGGCAGACGTTTCATACTTTTTTTGCTTTTTATAAGGAAAGACTATGCAGAATTTTCTTTCTATTGTACTATTGTGTATAGAGTCTGTTAGTAGAAAAGGAGAATCTAAATGACGAAAAAATTTATGGTTATTTTTACCGCAATCCTCCTTATGTTCACCGCAATAGATACTGTTCTTGCCGCACCTTTATTCAAAGACGTTACAGACAAGCATGCATCGAAAGCGGAATTAGACTTCTTGGCTGAGCAAGGCATTATTTTTGCAGATCCATCAGAGAACTTTGGTGTGAATGAAGAAATTACACGCTTGGAAGCTTCGACTATGATTATAAAGGCACTCGGTCTCGATACTACGGATCGGCCAAATCCGAATTTCGTTGACGTAACCATTGAAGACGAAGGTTATGCCATCATTTCTACAATAGCAGATGAAGGTATTATGAACGGCAATGCAAACGGAGAGTTTATGCCAAACCATAAGTTAACAAGGGGACAGATGGCGGTAATCCTAGTGAGTGCATTTAAATTGAAAGGTACTTCTGGACATTCATTTAAAGATGTCGATGCATCATACTGGGCTTCAAATTCTATTAATACGCTATTTGCCAATGAAGTCACAAGAGGTTATCCAAACAATACTTATAAACCGACAGCCTTCATAACGAAAGCTAATTTTGCTGTGTTCCTTGCACGTATACTAAATCCCGAATTCAAAAAGAAACCTGTCTGTTCGAAGGTAGACAGTAAAAAAAACGCCGTTGTCAACGTTCAGGTGACAAACTTGTGGAAATCACCCAACAAAAACCGCGTAGTGGATCGACCGTCTATTTCCAGTCCGACCGATATTCAAAAATGGGCTAAAAGTATGTCCGTAAGCCAAAAGTTATGGCTTGTAGGAAAGACGGATACGCAAGCTTTATACGGACAGGAAGTCGTTATTTTAAAAAGTAGTGGAAATTGGCATGAAATTGCTGTGAAGGATCAATATTCGCCCAGGAACAAAGCGGGATATCCCGGTTGGGTCCCGAAAACACACATAACTGAAACAGCTTCCAATTACACTGATTGCCAAATAGCAATCATAGATACAAATATTGCCACTCTTTATAATGAACCCAAAAAAGCAAGCAAATTTATGGATATTAGCTATACGACAATTCTACCTGTCATAAAAGAAGAAGGAGACTGGATTCACGTTCAAACACCGGCAAGTGGGGTGAAGTATTTACGCAAACAAGATGTGAAAATCGTTAAAAATTTCGCATCAATACAAAAACCGACTCAAAAAGACATTGTCGATAGCGCAAAAATGTTCCTGGGTCTTCCATACATCTGGTCAGGCATATCAGGCTTCGGCTTCGATTGTTCAGGTCTTATTCATTCAGTTTACAAAAATCATGGCATTATGATTCCGCGCGATTCGTTTGTTCAGGCGGTAAACGGTACTCCTGTTGCCAAGAAAAATATGCAACCCGGAGACTTGTTATTCTTCGCTTACAATCAAGGAAAAGGGAAGGTGTACCACGTAGGAATGTATATCGGGAATAACCAAATGATTCATGCCCCGAATTCGAGCAGAAAAGTAGAGATTATATCTATCAATACACACCCATACAAAGTAAACTTTTCAGGGGCCAGAAGGTATTTAAAGTAACGTGTATTTCTGAAGATGTGATGGGGAAATAACAATAAAGCATCCTTCGGGGTGCTTTTTAATTTAAGGGGTTTATCGGAGTTAGGAGATAAAGAATAGCCAAACAGGACTCCAATTTATTCATTGGGTCCTGTTTTGATGTATTTAGCTAAAACAAAGCAACATTCTGCTGCTTTTTATTGTTCTTTACTCTAAGTAAGTCCGCTAGCGTAATAACTCCCTTATCTTCAAGACGCTTCAATAATTCGATAAATAAATGAGCGGTTGTTAAGGCATCCCCTAGTGCGCGGTGTCGCTCAAATATTTGTGTACCAAATATCCGCGCGTATTCTTCCAAATCAAACTGATCCCATGATGGATTTAAATAATTGATTAAATCAAATGTATCAAAGGTAGAAGGCACTTCATATGTACATTTAACTCGCTGTAATTCTCTTTTTAAAACCAGAGTGTCAAAACTTAAATGGTGACCAATCCAACCCCCACTATTCGTATCTTTAAAGAATTGAAAGTAGCTTTCGATTGCTTCAAGTGGGCTAGGTGCATTGTCTACATGATGTTGTTCAATAGATGTCAACTTCGTAATATGTTCGGGTATAAGACGTGATGGTTTTACAAATGTCTGAAATACACTGTCAGTGACTACGCTATTTTCAATATGGACAGCACCTATTTCAATAAGACGATCATCTGCAGAAATTGCAAATCCTGTCGTTTCAGTATCGAAGACGGTAAACGGCATATTTCTAAGCTTTGTATCTAGCAAAAATGATTGTTCCAGTTTATAGTTTGATTGTTGTTTTTTCCAAAACATAGCTTCCCCTCCAATAAATATCTCAAAATCATTTATAACTTTGCAAGTAAATGTGATTGCAAGGCGTGGACTGTTGTTAACATAGTCGTTAATTCATCCCGTTCCCATTTGCGAATCGACGCAAAGTGAATTTCAGTTGTAATAGATTCACCACGTATATGCTTTTTCCATGATAGTCGAATCCTTGTTTTTAGGGCAATTTCATATGCATGACGAATATCATCTGCAAAACCAGCGGACAGTTCTCCTTCTTTCACCAGGTCGTCGACTAATTGCAATGGCGTGCCGTTAATGATGTTTTTTTGTACACCCAATATTTGTAGGCAATGGTGCATGGGAAATAAAGCATGTTTTTTGATATCGAATATATCACGGTTACCCCTTGCTTTAAATAAAGCAAGAAAGGAATGATTAACTAGTGGTATGGGCCTATTCTGTTCCTGTTGCGCCATATAATAAAGGAAAGTTTGTGAGGATTTCAATTGTATTTGTACCATCTGGGAAAAGCGATTATTTAACGATGCATCTCCCATCAGAAAACGAAAAGATAAAAAATTATAGCCTAGTAAAATATCATCATCGGTTGCCTTCAACGCCCAACTCCGAAGTCTCTTCTGCCAATCGGAAATGGAACCGCGCCATAGTGACTCACTAGACATCATTTTTCCATCACATCTGGAATAACCGGCATTCTCCATATGCCAAACTATCGCATCTCCAAGCTGTAAAAAATAATTATCTACTTGTTGTTTGTCTTTCTCATCTGGATTAGCATAAACAAGGAAATGATCCTGGTCTGTCAACATGAATTGTTCTCCTCTGGCACCACTGCCCATCTGATACCACGCATAAGGAACGGGTGGAGTGCCTTTACCTTGTATCTCCAACCACCGTACAGCGAGTTTCACACAGTGTCGTGCGAGTCGGTCATATAATTTTGTAATTATCTCCAGCAAGTGGATGGTAGAAATTTCATCGTTAATTAAACTCGATAGCACATCGTAAATTGCATTTTTAATTGCAGGTAAACTATCTATAGAAGAAGCCTCAATCGTTTTTAAGATACCCATCGATCCACGATCCCGTTTTGTAATCAAATTTGACAGTGTAACAACGCCAACCAGTCGATTACCTTCGACGACAGGTAAGTGCTTTACTCCGTACTTATAGAATGCCGACAGGACCTCGTAATAGTAATCATGACGGGAAATCGTATGAGGTTTTTTCGTCATTATATCTATGGCTTTCAGTTCACTATTATAACCTTGAGCAAGGACTCTTTGTACTAGGTCTTTTTCTGTTATGATTCCTGTTAATTGCTCTTTTTGATCAACTACTAGAATCGAACTGATTGAGTTATCAATCATACTACGCGCTATTTGTCTTAATGCCGTGTCTTCAGTAATAGTAATGACAGGAGAATTCATAAAGTCCTCAACACGACGTACGTATGGCTCGCTTTCTCCCCACTCATCTGACAACTTCATTTGCTCACCTAAGGAAGCATAGACATTTGCCAGTCGTATAGACATACTTTTCAAAATAGCATCACGGACGTCTGTATCATCTATTCTCTTCTTCACGACAGAGATAGGAACCTGTAAGCAATAGGAATCTTCCAGTACTACCATTTCAAGATGATGCCAATCGAGTGGTCGACTTGACTCACCTAGGTAATAAGCGATGTTTGAAAAACCGATTATCTCACCTTCCTGAACTTCTTCAATAGCATAGGATGTCTCATCATCACCAATTATGAATATTTCTGCAGAACCTTTTATGATAAGGAATAATCCTTCGTGTGGGGTTCTGAAGTAGTCCGTCTTTCCGGCCTTTTGGTAATAGGTGAGTTTGCATTCAGACATTAGTTCGCTAAATGCCGTGTCGGATAATCCTTTAAATAATAGCTGCTCATGTACTAACTCATAGATTGCTTTTGTTCGCTGCTTATCATTCATTGTCATCACCTTCGTCTTTTGATAGAAAAATCTCCCTCATCTAATTAAAAATAGAGAGGGAGGACTTTTTTTATTACTTGATTAACGCTCAAGTTCTCTATAACCTGTTTCCGCTTTGAACTTCACTTCAGCATAAGAAACTTCATCAGCTTCGTGTTTTTTAGATGAAACGAGCGTACCAATAATTGCTGCTAAGAATCCTGCTGGAACAGAAATAATTGCAGGGTTCGCATAAGGGAAGAGTGGTTGTCCAACAAAGAACGCTGCTCCTTCAACAGGGTTAATAACACTTGGACTTACAGCAACCAGAACAAGTGCAACAATCAAACCAGTTAACATGGAAGCGACTGCACCTGTCGTATTAAACCTTTTCCAATAGATAGTGAATAGTATTGTCGGAACGTTTGCAGAGGCGGCAATACAGAATGCGAGTGAAACAAGGAACGCGACATTCAATTTTTCCGCACCAAGCGCTAAAAGAATAGAGAAAACAGAAACAGCAATTGCTGCGTATCTTGCGGCTCTAACTTGTTGTTTCTCTGTAACTTTACCTTTTTTAATAATTTCTCCGTAAATATCATGTGCAATCGCTGAAGCGCCTGATAATACAAGACCGGCAACAACTGCTAGAATCGTCGCGAAGGCAACCGCTGCAACGAATGACTCAAGTGCTGATCCCCCCAACACACCCGCTAACATTGGTGCGGCCATGTTTCCGGCAGCATTTTCGGCAATGATTGCATCTACGCCAACAAACTTAGCTGCACCGAAACCGAGGAAAATTGTTAGAACATAGAATATACCTATTATCCAAACCGCATAAATTACAGAAGAACGAGCTGTTTTCGCGTCTTTTACTGTAAAGAAGCGCATTAAGATATGGGGCAAACCAGCCGTACCTAAAACCAGTGCAATTAGGACGGATATTAGACCAATCGGGTCTTTATAGATTATCCCGGAATGTAAGAAGGCTTCACCATGTGGCGTAGCTGTTCTCATGGCGTCAAACATACCGATAAAGTTGAAGTTGAATTTTAATAGGACAAGGAACGAAATAACAATGGTACCTATCATAAGTAAAATGGCTTTAATAATTTGAACCCAACTTGTTGCAGTCATACCGCCGAATAGGACATAGATTGTCATCATTACACCAACGATTAGAACTGCAATCCAATAGTCGATTCCTAGAAGTAATTTTATCAGGGCACCAGCACCTACAAGCTGAGCCAGCATATAAAATAAAACAATCGTAATTGTATTTAATGCTGCGGCGCCACGAACTTTTCTTGCCCCAAAACGTGCACCAATCATATCTGCCATAGTAAACTTCCCTAGATTACGCAGTGGCTCTGCAATTAGAAACAAAACTACTAGATAAGCTGTCAACCAACCAATACTATAGTAAAAACCATCAAATCCATTTAAAGAGATTGCTCCTGCAATTCCTAGGAATGATGCAGCAGACAGGTAGTCTCCAGCAATGGCCATTCCGTTTTGCCAACCGGTTAATGATCCCCCAGCCGTGTAAAAATCACTTGCAGTTGTAGTTTGTTTGGCCGCCCAGTATGTAATCCCCAGTGTAAGCCCAATTACTGCAACGAAAATTGCGATTGATATAATATCATCCACTTGTAAGTACCCCCTTTATTTCACAACATTTTTCTTTATAATGTCTTCAACGTCCAAGTCGAAACTTTTCGCTTTATTCATGTAGATTGATGTAAATACCCATACCATGATGAACATGCTTAGTGAGTACACCCATGTCCAAGTCATCCAACCAATGGCACGATTCTCAAGAATATTTGTATATCCTGTGAGAAGAGGCAGTGTAAAATAGGCAATAAAAAAGAAAATAATATACGGTGTAGAAAATATTCTTTTTCGTTTTACTAAATTTTTGAATTCAGGTGTATTGATGATTTTTTCATAATCCAACTTCACACTCGCTGGGTTATCTGTTGAACTTTTACTCACGATTTCATCCCCTTTTTTAAAAAAAATATTTAAAACTTGTTGGCCATTGGAAATGTAACCTCCTTTTACATGAGAGCGTTTTCAAATTATGTAAAAATTGTTGTTAAACTAGTAAAATGTGAATAGTTTAACAGGAAGCTAAGTCCACATTACCAAATATTCTGTCAACGTACAAGTCATTTTTTCTAAATAATGAATTTTCTGATACATATCTGCAATTAAAAAAATTAAAACTTACCGAATGAAGAGAAATTTGTCGAAATAATTGTTGGAATAATGAATCCAATCGAACTTGAATTTACTTTCTATTTGGTTGCTAACAAGATAAAATACAGGGAGTCAAAGGACTACTATGTAACCTTTCAACATATTGATAGGAGAACGGTGAGGGTTAAGAAACGTAGGCTTATCAAGAAAATCTAAAAAAAATACCCATTATCTTCGTCAAGGAAGATGATGGGTATTTTTAAAAAAGGACTAACTTATTCTCCAGTTTCTGCAGTGAATTTACGTTGCCCAAGTTCTTTTTCATAAATATACAATGCGTTTTTATCTTCTCCGATGCGTTTCAGGTACTCGATATGTGTATCGAAGGCTGCTTCCTCTTCAACTTGCTCGTCCAAGAACCATCTCAAAAATGAAATCGTAGCATGTTCTTTTTCTTCCCAAGCTAGGTCCGTTAATTCATAAAAGTTCTTTGTAACTCCTTTTTCTTGTTGTAAACCTGATTCGAAAGTATCTAATACTGATTCAAATTCAATTTTTGGCTCAGACGTTGCGGAGAATTTTGCATGTAACCCGCGGTCATTCATATAGTTGTAAATCTTCATACCGTGAAAACGTTCTTCTTCGGCTTGTTGAAGATAATAATTGGCAAAGCCACTATAATTAGTGTGTTCACAATAAGCAGCCATTGCCATATAAGATTGTGCAGCGTCGAATTCATTGTTCATTTGCTGATTGAGTGCTTCTGCTAGTCGTTGACTGATCATATCCATCACTCCTTTTAATGTTAGGAAATACCTTCCTTTAGCATAGCCTAATCTATCCTTTCAATCACGTATTTTGATTGAAAAAACGGAATTTTGTTGTATGAGGAATTTTGGTGGAGGAAAGACTAACTTATTGTTGAATCATTGAGCAATGTATAATTGAGAATAAAAGCGAGTGCATGGCACCCCCCGGGAATGGTGGAGGGAAGGTGTACGAACAAATTAAATGTGGACTTATACTGATTAAGGATAAACAGGAGGAATAAAAATGAGTATTTTTGATGGAATAATGGGGAATGCATCTGAAATTGATGTAAGCAAAGTAGAGAAGGAAATGAAGGATTTACTTACACCAACTGAAAAAGTGGAGCATGCATATAAATTAATTAGAGATTTGTTGATATTTACGGATAAGCGTCTAATTCTTGTGGACAAACAGGGCGTCACAGGAAAGAAAAGTGAATATCATTCTATTCCATATAAAAGTGTTGTACATTTCTCAATTGAAACTGCAGGAACGTTTGATCTCGAAGCGGAATTGAAAATCTGGCTATCGGGAAGTTCTGCACCAATTCAAAAGAAATTCAATAAATCCTTGAATGTTTATAAAGTACAAAGCGTGCTAGCAGAATATGTTTTGAAATGAACTAGGTCAGTTTAAGGTGACTAGTTCCTGATTTTGTGCTTGATAAAAAAACTCCTCATGTAGTTGCTTGAGGAATTTTTTTATAGCATATAAGTGTTGCAGGTCAAGCAATTTCAGATGAACTATTAAAGTTTAGCGTATTTAGGATCAGCCACTTTTACAAGTTGCTTACCTAGATTCGTTCCTTTAAATAAACCAAGGAATGCCTCTGGTGTATTTTCAAAACCTTCAACAATTGTTTCTTCATATTTCAATTTACCTTGCAGTAGCCATTTAGCTAAGTCAGTAAACCCTCTTTCAAAATCAGTAGCAAAATCGCCAAGGGTGAAGCCTTGCATCATAGCGCTCGTCTTAATCATAGCCGATTGAATACGTGGTCCAGCATCTTTTCCTTCTGCGTTGTAGGAAGAGATTGATCCGCATAAAGGAATACGGGCATTTCGATTTAGCATAGTAAAAACAGCGTCTGAAATGTCCCCGCCGACATTATCGAAATAGACATCTACTCCGTCAGGAACGGCATTTTTAAGGTCTGTCCAAAAACTTTCTTTTTTATAATTCACAGCCGCATCAAAGCCGAGTACATTCAATAAGTAGTCAATCTTTTCATCTGAACCAGCAATACCTACTACTTTTGCCCCTTTGATTTTCGCGATTTGTCCAACTGCTGAACCAACAGCCCCGGCAGCACCAGAAACGACGACCGTTTCACCTTCTTGAGGTTTTCCGATATCAAGCAATCCAAAATAAGCAGTTAAACCTGTCAAACCGAGAATACCTAAATGTGTTGAAATAGGTGCCAACTTAGGGTCTATTTTGCGAATTTCATTTTCAGTGGCTACGGTATATTCAGCCCAGCTGAGATTTCCAGTAATTACATCACCTTGTTTGAAGGCGTCCGACTGGGATTCAACCACCTCACCCACGACACCCCCAGAAATGACCTTGTTCAATTCAAATGGAGAAATATATGACTTGGCATCTTGCATTCTTCCACGCATGTATGGATCTACAGACAAATAAAGCGTCCGTACTAAAATTTCATTTACTTTTGGTGAGGGAACTGAACTTTTTACAAAGGTAAAGTCTTCTTTGGTAGGCATTCCAGTGGGCCGATTTGCTAGATGAATTTCCTGTTGTATCAATTGTGTCATTGCAATTCCTCCTTTGTAGTTTGCCGAATGAGTTGGCAATAGAAAACCCTAACACTCAGGAGTAACCAAGGTCAATGATTATAGACTGGTGTCTCATCTTCATTGATTTGCTATTTTTCCGAATTGCTATGGTGTTGGCACCGGTGTCATAATCTCAGCAGACACCTGTGGAGGAATCCCAAAATAGTATCCAAAAGTGTTGTAATAATAGTTAACTATAACTATTATGTTATTAATATAAACTAGTGGAGGACTTTAAATAATCCTGAAGAAAAAGCACATACTTTTTTTGGCTTTGACCTTAATAGTGGCTTTACCAACGTCAGCTACTGTTGTATTAGCAACTAACGAGGCGGAAGTTCAAGCTGTTAAACAGAAGAAGTCACGACTGCCGCAAAATTTACGGATATTCCAAATAGCCATTGGGCGAAAAATGAAGTTATGCAACTTGTGGAGATTGCTTCCAAAGCATCGTTTTTATCTAATGAACAGTTAGGATACACAACGAAAATAAAGAACGGATAGCGTAATATTGGATTAACGCAATATCTTCCTGAAGAGGAAGAACGAACGGATGCATTATGAACCTCGTTCTTGGCTTAATCATAAAGAAAACACGAATTGAATAGAAGTCTGCTAGGGGAGCCAATTTGGCTGAGACACATGATGCATGTAAACCCTTCGAACCTGATCTAGTTTATGCTAGCGTAGGGAAGCAACTGAACTCTACATCAAATGAATGTAACTACGTAGAAAACAGCCGCTTTCCGATTATGGAAGGCGGCTGTTTTCTGTTCCATCGCAAATTCAATGAACTAGGGATTTCCCATCATACACGCTTCGGCGCATTCGCTCTGTTAATGCACCGAATTCAATATTGAAATCTATCCAGTACGGATTTACTTTACTAAAAATTAAATAAAGAATGGATGATTGAAATGGAAAATAGTATTAGCAACT
The DNA here is from genome assembly GCF_056786535.1 of Sporosarcina sp. Y352. Taxonomy (NCBI): domain Bacteria; kingdom Bacillati; phylum Bacillota; class Bacilli; order Caryophanales; family Caryophanaceae; genus Sporosarcina; species Sporosarcina sp. Y352. The sequence goes on along the minus strand of NZ_JBXCJE010000001.1, from coordinate 488,459 downwards.
TAGTTGATGAACGTCAAGAGGAGTTATTGCAATTACTTGCAGATCTCGTTAGTTTTCCGACAATCAGCCCTCCCGCAAGAAATACAGCCGGGGTGCAGCAGTATATTCAAGAGTTTTTAAAACAAGAAAAATTCGATACAGTCAGTTGGGATGTGTTCCCTGGTGATCCAAACGTGGTAGGCATAAAAAAAGGGACAGATGGAGCTCTGTTTAACAGCTTGCTCATTAATGGTCATATTGATGTTGCGGAAGTTGGGGATGAAACAGAATGGACTGTGCCTGTCTTTGAACTGACAACTAAAGATGGAAATGCATATGGACGAGGAACTTCCGATATGAAAGGTGCAGTGGCAGCGACTTTACTAGCCGTAAAATTATTAAACGAACTAGGTGTGGAACTGAAAGGTGATTTGCAGATTCAGACTGTCATTGGGGAGGAAGCAGGAGAAGCTGGAACACTTTCGTGCATGGAAAAAGGCTATACAGCAGACTTTGCACTCGTCGTCGATAGTAGCGATCGCCAAATTCATGGCCAGGGCGGTGTAATAACCGGCTGGATAACGATTAAAAGTAAGGAAGTTTACCATGATGCAATGAGGATGAGTATGCTTCATGCGGGCGGAAACATTAATGGGGCCAGTGCGATTGAGAAGATGATGAAAGTAATTGCCGGGCTACAAGATTTAGAGCGTCACTGGGCCGTGACAAAAAAATATCCAGGTTTTGCACCTGGTAGCAACACCATCAATCCTGCAGTTATAGAAGGCGGAAGACACGCGGCTTTTGTAGCGGATGAATGCCGGCTTTGGATCACCGTTCACTTTTATCCGAATGAAACCTATCAATCTGTGATAAATGAAATCGAAGAACATTTAAACCATGTAGCAAAAGCTGATCCGTGGTTAAGAGAAAATCCCATTCACTATCGCTGGGGTGGAAAATCGATGATTGAAGAACGCGGGGAAATATTCCCTGCACTTGAAATGAATGAGGGGCATGCGGCCGTTCAACTTCTAGCATACTGTCATGAATACACCGAAAAAAGTCCCGTAATCATCGGCATGTCAAGAACAGTAACAGATGCAGGATGGCTAGGCGAAGCAGGGATTCCCACAGTTATTTATGGTCCTGGGAAGTTGGAAGAGGCCCATAAAGTTGATGAAAAAATAAACATTGGAGAACTAATGGCTTTTACAAAAACGCTTATGATATTTATAAATAAGTGGTGCAATTTAAAAAGAATGGAGAGCAAGTAATCTCCCCATTCATCTAATACTATTATGCTATTATATGTTGCTTAATTAGTAAAGTCATTTCTAATACGTCATCAAATAGTTGGTATGTTTCAAGAGGTAGATGATCAAAGGATAACCTTATCTAGTGGTCTCCCGTCGAACGATTGGAGCTACTTCTGTTGCTAACATTTCAATACTTGCTGCGACTGAAGAAAACGGCAAGCCTCCGATATCCATTTGTGCAATGAAGCGTTGGTGTCCAAATAATTCGTGTTGGTGAAGAATCTTCTCGACTATTTGCTGAGGGCTGCCAACAAATAGTCCGGTTTCGGGACTGGCCATATGGTCGAAATCAGAACGAGAAATTCTCGTACTCATTCCACGTTGTTTGTTCACGTACCCCCAGTAATTTGCATAGTAGGGATAGAAATCGTCTTTTGCTTGTTGTGAAGTCTTTGCTATATACGTGTGTCCAGTTACAGCTATTTTTAAATCCTCTTCAAGATGCCCTGCATCTTTGCCTGCTTGACGATACAAATCAACAAGTGGCTTAAAACGAATTGGGTCGCCGCCAAGTATGGCTAATGCTAAACCAGTTCCAAGTTTGCCTGCTCGTATTGCACTTTCAGGTGTGCCACCGACACCAACCCAAATCGGCAGTTTATCTTGAACAGGCCGGGGGGCAATCATAGAATTAGTTAGAGGCGAACGGAATGACCCATTCCAACTGACGATTTCATTGGCATTCAATTGTTGGAGAAGTCGAATGTTTTCATCGAAGAGCTCGTCATAATTGTTTAAGTCATGGCCGAATAACGGAAAGGATTCTACGAATGCACCACGACCTGTAATAATCTCAGCACGGCCATTCGAAATCAAATCCAGAGTTGCAAAATCCTCGAATAGACGAACGGGGTCGACCGTACTCAAAACAGTCGTTGTACTCGTCAATTTAATACGCTTTGTGTTTTGTGCCACTGCTGCAAGAACAACTGGCGGAGCCGATACTGCATAATCCAAGCGATGATGCTCACCGACACCAAAAATATCAAGTCCGACTTCTTCAGTCAACTTTCCAATCGCCATTACTTCATGAAGGCGCTGTTGAATACTAATTGTGTTTCCTGTTTGAGGATCTGGACCAAGATCCCCGAAGGTATATATTCCAATCTCAATTCCAGATTTCTTGGTTTCTTTTGGCATAGTACTCATCTCCCAAAACTTAGTTATTCTGCTTCAGAAACAAGAGTAAAACGTTCATTTATATGTTGAGGATTCTCGATTTCATCAAGAACTGCGACTGCATAATCTGCATAACTTACGTAGCTATCACCTTTTGAATTTACCATTAAATTGTCTTTTCCTTTTTGATACGAACCCGTTCTTTTTCCTTCAGGATTGAAGAATGCTGCTGGGCTAATGAATGTCCATTTAACTCCACTCGTCTTTTGCAGATCTAGTAAGTTCTGTCCTTGATTGGAAGCAGTTGCAAAGTATTCTTTAGGGAATTCGGGTGTGTCAATTAGGCGGATGGTTTTAGCTTCATCTACAAACAAGCTACCTGCACCACCTATAACAATTAATCTTGTTTTGGGAGCAGCCTTAAACACTTCAATTAATGCTTTTCCAGCATCTACATGGAGGTGTTCTTGTCCTGCAGGTGCGCCAAATGCATTTACGACAACATCAAATTGCTGAATGTCTTCAGCTTGCAGGTTAAATATATCTTTTTCGAGAATGTTCGTTTTTTCCCCAGACATTTTTGCTGCGTTTCTAACGATAGCTGTAACTTCGTGTCCTCGGTCAATCGCTTCTTTTACAATAAGACTTCCTGCTTTTCCTGTTGCTCCGATAATTCCAATGTTCATGATAATTCCTCCAGTTTTTTGGCACATATATACTAATATGCTCCTAATGATTTGTAGCTATTCATGATAACGATTTAGAATGTAACTGTAATGGTTACAGTTACAACGGTAACCAAAAAATCGAATAAACTATCCAATTTTTTGTGTTAATACCGATATTAACTCTTCCATCGAAATTTCATGTAAAACAGATTCCATCGCATCTTGAGCCCGTAGTAAAATCAGTTCAAGAACAGCCTCGATATTGGCACCAACAGGGCAATTTGGATTTGGTTTTTCATGAAATTGAAAAAGCTCGCCTTCTTCTACGACTTCAACTGCCCTGTACACATCGAGCAGGGTAATATCTTTTAAAGATTTTTGAAGTGTAGCTCCTCCAAGACCTCGCCGAACTTGAATAAGTCCTGCGTTTCTTAGTTTACCAATTACTCTTCGTATGACTACAGGATTTGTATTCACACTTTCCGCAATCCATTCAGAAGTGCAAAGCTCGTTTCTTTCGATTGCTACGAGGGATAGAATATGAACTGCAACTGTAAAACGACTACTGATTTTCATTGCAAGTAACCTCCCGATGTAATCATTATAGTTACATCAGATGATGATTGTCAATTTTTATAATTTAAGTGAAGGGGGAATCGTGTGAATCAAGTAGAAATCCCTGTTTTATAGCAGTAAAAAAGTTCGGTTGAATGATATCAGCGGGTCACAAATTTAATGCAAATGATGCATTTGTACATATTGAAGAGTTAGGTAGTTTGGCTTTTAGAACTAACATCATTCCTAAGCCTTTCAATAATTCTTCTTTTTCGGTAAAGCATTTTACCAGCTTCAGCAATATCACTCACAGCAGAGCGATTGATGAATGCGCCGAACACGAGCCCTGCGATAGGTACCATTTGAAATAGCTTTTTCCAACCGAATTGATCCCGGAAAGAAAAAACGACCTCGCGCCAGCCTTGCAGTTCAGAAAGAACTTCGCGTTTTGTAGAGTCATCGGGATTATCGAATTGAGACAATTGTGTAAGAATGGCTTGTTTACCTACAATGTCAGCAGATACAAATTGCATGCATTTTACGATAAACAAACGTTCCTCTTTTACTTTAGGATCATAACCATAACAAATCGCAATATCCTGTAATGTTTTTAGCTGTAAACTAAGAAGTAGAGGAATGTCGATTGTTAACGTGAAAATACCGCCAATACCAGTACTAGCACCTTGAACCGTTGCAAACTTTTTTCTGCTACCAGTAATTTTTTCTACAGCTGTGTCCATTGTTGAAATATCAAGCTTTTCGACATCTTCCAATGTATTTACAGTTAAGTCGGGATAATAAGCAGGGATTTTAGTAGCTGAACTTAAATAGCTGCCGCCCGTTTGTATATATTGACCGAGTTCATCCAAAAGTAAGCCGATTTTTTTTTGAATAAAAGCAGGAGTGAATTTATCGATGATCTTAAATGGCAAACGCCCAAGCTTTTCCCAAAACCATAAATCGCTCTGATTTTTTTCCCAAACCTCAACCTTATTTAATTCCTCTGTTAACCATTCCTTAGAATCTGCCACTTTTAGTTTCGCCTCTTTCTTTGATATTAATTGTACGTTATCCCGTGTGAAAAGTTCCATTAATAACTTTTTTGCTGATTATTAGTTATGCTTGGATGTATTCTGTTATAGATTCAAATGAAATACACCCCTTTTTAATTGTCATTTGGTCAACTAAAGGAATAGGGAATAGTCTTACAAATGGGTATTGCGAATTACTATATGTACTTGGCTAGGCGTATAATGGAGGGAAAGGGGTGTCGAAAAGTGTGCCTGATTAATTTTCATTACAACGAACATCCGACTTACAAATTGATTGTCGCCGCGAACAGGGATGAGTTTTATGAGCGTCCGACTGCCTCGGCAGATTTCTGGACAGACAAGCCTGATATATTGGCAGGACGTGATTTGTTGCACAGGGGAACTTGGCTTGGTGTAACGAAATCAGGGCGATTTGCTGCATTGACGAATTACCGAGACCCGCAGGAAATCACTGTTGATAAACAATCCCGCGGCGATATCGTCGCTAGCTTTTTATCAGAAACTGTGTCGCCTGAAGAACACCTTGAAACATTGAAGAGGAAGAAAGACGATTATGCAGGATTTAATATTCTCGTCGGCGATTTTGACTCTTTATACTACTTTTCCAATAAGCAAGCAGAAACCGCGAAAATATCTGAAGGAACACATGGTTTGAGCAATCAGTTTCTGAATACGGCGTGGCCGAAAGTGGTGAAAGGGAGGACTAAGCTTCGGGATTATGTATTGGCACATGAAATCGTTAACACAGATGTTCTTTTCGATATCATTTCTGATGCTGACGTCGCGCCAGATGCACTACTGCCGAATACCGGGGTAGGCCTGGATCTTGAACGGCAACTGTCACCACTGTTCATCAAAACACCTACCTATGGAACCCGTTCTTCTTCGGTCTTGCTCATAGGTCATGATCATAGCATCACTTTCGTCGAGCGAACATATGTCAATGGGGCTTTAAATGGGGTTAAAAAATTCGAATTATGATTTAGATATTATTAACCTTGCCACTTATTTTAAATAGAGGGAGATGTAGAAAGTGGACAGTGTAACCAGAACCTACTTTGCAAATCTGGAAGCAGAGGACAAAGACTTACAATATCAAGCATTTACTACAATTATTGCAGTTATTAAAGAAGAAGTGGACTGGGCTTATGAGGTTTGGGATCAATTAAGGGATTGGTTGACGGATTCCGATAATCATCGGAGATCTAGGGCAGCACAGTTCCTAGCGGGTCTAGCGAAAAGCGATCCTGAAAAACGCATACTCAGAGATTTTCCAGCGCTATGGGAAGTGACGAAGGATCCGAAGTTTGTAACGGCCCGACATAGCCTGCAATCGATATGGAAAGTGGGCATGGCTGGAATGGAACAAAAAGAGCTGGTGATTCATCATTTAGTAGAGCGCTTTCAAAACGGTGCGGATGAAAAACATTACACCTTGATTCGGTTTGATATCATTCAAGGGTTGAAAAATTTATATGATGAATTAAAAGATGAAGAAATTAAACAAATAGCAATGGATTTGATTGAGACAGAAGAAGATATCAAATACCGTAAGAAATATAGGACTGTGTGGAAATGAAGAGTCTAGTGTGACAAACTGAAAAGCCGAGTTCACACTAGAACTGTAACCCAAACACATGGCGGGCGGCATATCGCAAATCAAGAATAGGGGAGTTCTCTACTTTCTAAATAAGCATTTAGATTTTCCAATGAATAATCGAATCCTTCTTGATTGAATTGTACGCGCGTTCCGTCCAGTTCAGTAGTTAACTCAATGGTAAACAGCATTTGATTTGAATCCCAGTAATAAGAAAATTTTTGATTTGGGATGACTTCTTTTATTGTGAAGGTCATGGGCATGCTTTCCCCTTCTTTTAGGTCGTTATATAAGCTCGGCATTAATGTGAAAACCGCTTGTTCTCCAGCTTTCAAAATTGGAATAACCCAATTGGATCCTGGAGCGTACCAGATTGAAAATTCCTTGTCGTTAGCAATCGCATTCCAAACTGTATTTATATTCTTCTTAATAACTATTGATGAACAGCCATTACTCAAACATACCAACCTCCTTTACATGTTCTTTTCAGTATAGAAAATTAATGAGGAAAAAACAAATGTGTTATGGTAAATTACTATGAAAAAAAAGTCTGATTGGAAAAGGAATGATTCTAATTATGTACGAACTAAAAACAAAAGAAAATGACAATAGTGTTATTGAGTTCATAGAAAATATCGAAAACCTTAAAAAACGTGAAGATGCATATAGATTGTTAGATATATTTACTGAAACAACAGGTTTCAAACCAAAGATGTATGGCCCTAGTATTATTGGATTTGGTTCCTATCACTATAAATATGAATCTGGTCATGAAGGAGATGCGCCGTTAGCCGGTTTTTCTCCTCGAAAAGCAAAAATCAGTTTATACTTTGAACCAGAATTCCCAAAACGAGTAGATTTATTGAAGGATTTTGGTAAACATACAACAGGGAAATCATGTGTATACATCAATAAATTAGCGGATATTCAAATAGATATATTAAAGAAGTTAATCAAAGAATCCATACGAATTACCAAAGAAGCCTATCCAAATCAGTAAATGTAGGAGGGGATTAGATGAGACCGAAAATTAATATAATTACACTTGCCGTGGATGATTTAGTGAAGTCTGTATCCTTTTATAAGGATGTATTGGAATTACTAGCGCAAGGGATAGATGATGGAGAAGACCATATTCTGTTTGAAATGCAAGACAATTTATCATTGGTACTTTATTCGCGTTCAAAGCTAGAGGTGTTAGCAAATGAAACGAACACCTCCAAAAAGTCTTCGGAATTTATCCTTAGCATTGCAGCTAATAGTGAAGTAGAAGTAGATTCAATCTTAAAAAGGGCTATAACAGCAGGTGGAACACTTCTACCTAATCAGCCAATGAAATTTGATTGGGGCTATACTGGACATTTTCAAGATCCGGATGGACATACTTGGGAGATAGTTTGTTTTAATTCAAATGAGTAGTATTTTATAATAAAGACATTTCTTCTTTGTAAAGGAATCGTCAAATGGATTGCAACAAAGAATTTATAGTTGGGAGTATTCATGTTTCACAGACTATGTTTTAGTGGTATAAGACGAGTAGGGAGGAGTTGTTGGTAAATGACTTTCATACATATTGGCGTATTTCTCATGGCGGTCGCATTTGCAATCGTTGCAGTATTCATTGCTAAAATGCTTATGAGCGTATCGGGCGTCATTGGTTCCGTCGGACAAACAATCAGTAATATGGAATCAAAACTAGACAAGACAATCAGTGAATTGGAACAAACGATTACAGAAACGAATCTAACAGCAACAGACATCGAAGAAAAATCACTAGCATTAAATAGTATTTTCTACACAGCCAAACATGTAGGCGATTCAACGTCGCTCATGAGTGATGAATTAGCTGGAAGAACAAAACGTTATTCGGAAGACACATCATTACCAGGCACGAAACCGTTCGTACGAATCATTCAGTTTTCTGAATTTGCATCAGGCCTATTCAACTCCTGGAAGCGCGGCAAGGGTGCTTCATCAAAACAATTTTGAAATGAGGGATGAACATGGATTTAACAGGAATCGGCGTATTGCTGATAGGTATTGCATTATTGGTGTTAGCAGTTTTTGTAGCACGCGTATTGAATAATTTTTCATCTATACTAAGTGGAGTGGATAAGACAATTGAACAACTGCCGGATCAATTGGATAGTATTTTACAAGAGACGGGGAATTTGATCCATAACAGTAACAAAACACTTGCCGATGTTAATGAAAAACTGGGAACGCTGACGCCATTGTTCCATATCGTTGGAGATGTAGGTGAGTCTACAAGAACATTATCATCATCGCTTGTTGATTTGACGGCTTCTGCAAAAGATAAGATGGGCGGAGCTGACCCTGGTCAACAGGATAAGCGATTAGGTGGATTATACGGTACGGCTGCTCTTGGATTTTATGCCATGCGAAAAAGCAAGGATGCTAAAAAAGGAACAGGTGCGAGGCATGCAAGGAATTTGTATACGGAAGGTGAGAAACGTACTTTTGATATTGATAGAATGAAGGCCGAAGCGAGAGAAGCTGCAAGAAGTGGAAAAATCATCAGTGAAGATGCAACATAAAAATCGTGTGGAAGGAGAGAATTCCTTCCACACGATTTTTTGTTGTTTACCTTGATTTTGTAAATGACATTGTTTCTTTAATCTCTTTTCGCCTCTGCGATAGAAAAAATAAAAATGATAGAAGCCCATAGATACCTTCATACTTTTCGCGTCTAACAAACTCTTTTGCACTGCCTGTCTGTTCTTTTAATAAATTTGTTTTAGCAAGGGCAGCTGTTGTAAGTTTTCTTGACGCTTCCCCTGCATCACCAACGATATGGAAAAGTGGGCTTATTTCATTCACTTGCTCGTTGACATTGCCGAGTGTCGCATTACTTGTTTGAAGGATATCCGAAGCTTGATGTGTCACGTCGTCGAGTACCTCTGGCAAACGATCTGCTGTCTGTTGGAGACTTGCAAGTACATCTGACAACTTTTTAATCGGTTTCAAGAGAAAAATGACCAGTACAGCAAATGCGATTCCTATAATGAGTACACCAATACCTAACCAATCCATATTCACTCACCCCGTTTTTAAGTTTATGACCTATTGTTTTGTTGCGGCATTGGCAAACGTTTTGGCTTAGCCTCAACTTCATCCGATTCGGTATTCTGTTTTTCACGTTGGAAGCGGTAATAGACACGTGCTGCTGTTTCAGTCAGTACAGACGCCTTTTCCATAAATTCTTGATACTTTTCAGGAGGTGTTGCGACTTCGTCTGAAATGGCACGAATCGATTTGTTCATATGCTCAGTGGAATCTCCGAGGTTTTTCGCGGAAAGTGTCAAGCTGTTCAAGGTTTGTAGTTTGTTTTCCGCGTCTTCAGCAATCCGGTTCGTCTTTTCCATCAACTGCTCAGACTTTTCGGTAATACCGCCAAGTTTCGTCTCGACCCGTTTCAAAGTCTCTGAAACTTCTCCTATCGTCTGTTTTGCGCTTTTCAAAGTAATGACAACAAAAACTGCAATGAGCAATAAGGATAAGGCCGCAATGATAGCGCTTGCGTATAAAAGTATCTCCATTAACATTTCATCCCCAATCCAGACTAGTAAATTGTCTTTATCTATTTTGTACCACTATACAGGCATAACTAAACACATACAACAGTTGTAAAACCAACTAGTGTATGTGTTCGATGAGTGATGTCAAACTTTTTCTAGTAACACCAACTTAAAATCGCCCACTTCATTTTCCATATATAAATTCGTAATTGAAGTCGAATAGGAATGAATCATTGCTGGAAATACAAGATTTTTTCCTGGCACTTTAACTTGGAACTCCATCTCGTACAGCAATGTGGTGATTTTATGGTAATCGCTACTTGTAACTTTAAAATCAAACCCGATTTTCCTCAGTTCTTTATTATTAGATGTATCAAGAGTAAGTTCCTCATGATAGTTAGTGATAGCAATAGACACTTCATTTAAGACCACATTATCAATCATGTTTTTCACCTCGCTGCGGATTTAGATTTACGCTTAATTATACACTCATTAGTTCTGTGCTATAGGTGAAATGCCTTGTTCGAAGACTTGTCCGGCACTTTATCACTGACTGTGTCCGGGAGTATAGATCATCCCATTAAAGCCTATTCTAGGAACAAAGATACAAACGAGGTGAGACTACTGTTTAACAAAAAGTCTAAACAATCTTCCGAAAAAAAACAGGCAACGGTTGTGAGTGAAGAAAGCACAGAAGAAAAACAAACAATGATTTCAACCTCAGGTGATATTTTCATCCAGTCGATAAAAGAAGTCACTCACAATACATCTGACTTAATCACTAAATCGTTACCTTCGAATCTCACGATCATCTATATAGATAATCTAGTGGATATCCCGACGTTAAATAATCATATCCTTCAAGATCTGTTGAAGTATACACTTGTCACACCTGAAATCATTACATCCATCCTTACAATACCTCAGGTGAAATTGGCTGATGAACTCGAGAAAGCCGTTATTGCGATGATGGATGGGATAGTGCTTATTCATGTGGAGGGATACTCACAAGTTGTATTGGCGAATATCCCCACAAATGAAGCGCGGGCTTTATCAACGCCGGAAAATGAATCCCAAGTTATCGGTTCCCAGGTCGGTTTTAATGAAAGACTGTCAACGAATGTTTCTTTGATTCGGAGGTATATAAAAAGTCCAAACCTGTGCAATGAAAGATTAGAAATCGGAAAACAATCGAAGACAGCGATTGCAATGTTATATATTAAAGGCGTTGCTTCCGACGAAATGGTGAATACGCTACGACAAAGGATCACCGACCTTAAGGTTGATGCTGTAATGGATAGTTCGATTCTTGAACAATTGATAGACGACAATTCGCTATCGATTTTTCCCAAAATGCTACTAACTGAAAGACCGGACAAGCTTAGTGCTGAACTTTTGAATGGGAAATTGGGGATCATCGTGGATGGTAGTTCCCATGCAATCGTTTGCCCACACTCATTTCTTGAGTTTTTCCAAAGTCAGGAAGATCAGAATCTACGATGGCCGATTGCTACATTTGCCCGTTTACTAAGATTTAGTGCAATCGTCCTTTCTGTTTTTTTATCTCCTTTATATGTAGCGACATTAACATTTCATTACGAAGTCATTCCCCAAACGCTCTTAGTCCCGCTGAGTGAATCAAGGGCGTTGGTTCCTTTTCCTCCATTATTGGAAGCCCTACTTTTAGAATTTATTATTGAACTGCTTAGAGAAGCAGGAGCCAGATTACCGACGAAAGTTGGTCAAACCATTGGTATTGTTGGTGGTATCGTCATAGGGACAGCAGCTGTGCAAGCAGGAATCACAAGTAATATTTTGATTATTATTGTCGCCTTGGGGGCGTTGGCATCCTTCACGACACCAAGTTATATGATGGGAAATGTCATCAGGATCATTCGGTTTCCATTAATAGTATTAGCAGGACTTTGGGGCTTTTACGGCATTATGCTGGGGCTTTGTTTCATCCTAATACACCTGTTGCGTCAATCAAGTTTGGGTTCGCCGTATACAGCCCCTTTTTACCCACCTAGACTGATTGATTGGCGGGATAGCCTTGTCAGATTGCCTTTGCCATTTACATTTAAGAGACCTTCAAATACAAGACCGGAGGATGAAGACAAATATGTACCGGAACCCATAAATCCTGAGAAAAATGAAGAGAAGGTGAAATAAGTGAAAAATTCCATGCAAATTGGTCAAGCTGACACAATTAATGGTTTTCTACTTTTTTTCATCATTCATACCGCGCAAATCGGGGTCGGGATACATGGGTTTCAGCGGATCATCTATCAGGATGCAAAACAAGATGCATGGATAGCTGTACTACTTGCAGGTCTCGCCACACATATTATCGCAATTTTTATGCTTAAAACATTGGAACTATACGGTTCAAATGATTTGTATGGTATTCACCAAGATATATTCGGCAAATGGATAGGGAACCTTTTTAATATTATTTATATTGCGTATTCTACAGCTGCATTTTTTGCCGTTTTTAGGAACTATATTGAAGTCGTTCAAACATGGGTTTTTTCCGATTTGCAGACTTGGTTTCTTGCGGCTTCCTTGTTGTTGGTCGTGATTTACTCGTTTACGGGTGGTCTACGTGTAATCGTTGGTGTTTCTTTTTTTAGTTTTGTACTTTCTATTTGGCTAATCCCGATGTTGGCTTATCCGGCGAAGTTTATGGAGCCGAGAAGCCTTCTTCCCATATTGGAGAGCAATATAAGCGGGATACTAAAAGGTGTACAGTCCATGACCTTTACGATTGTAGGATTCGAAATATTATATGTGATTTATCCTTTTGTTAAGGATAAAAAGAATGCGAAAAAGCATATTCATCTTGGTTTGTTAGTGACGACCTTGATTTACTCAGCGGTGATGCTGGTTTCGCTGACATACTATAGCGGTGAGCAATTATCGAAAACGATTTGGGCGACTTTGTCTTTATTCAGCATTGTTAAATTTCCGTTCATTGAACGATTTGAATATGTAGCAGTTTGTTTTTGGATGTTGATCATTTTGCCGAATCTTTGTCTGTTTTTATGGGCTGCTTTTCGCGGGACCAGACGACTGATAAAGGTAAGTGCGAACAAGTTTGTCTGGATATTTTCATTCATCATCTTACTTGTAAGCATAAGTTTTAAAAGTCGAACCCAAATAAATACATTTAATGACTACTATGGACAAATAGCATTTTATATTGTCTTTGTTTATCCGATAATCTTGTATGTATTTGCGGCGGCTAAAAATAAATTTAAACCACGTAAGGAGGAAACAGATTGAAAAAGCTTAGTTTTCTTTTACTACTGCTATTTCTGTGCACTGGATTGGTCGGATGCGCAGAAACGAAACTCCTTGAAAGGATTGGTTTAACCACATTAATTGGCTATGATTTTGGTAAAGAGGAAGAAGTGGAGACTACAGCAGTTGTTCGCCATGTTAGTACGGAATTACAAAGTAAAGTAACCATTATTACGGCTGAAAACGAAACGAGTCAAGGGACACGTGTCGAAATCAATCACAGGGCAGCTGAAAAGATTCTGTCAGGACAATTGAGGAGCGTCATATTTGGCGATGAGTTTACGAAAGAAGGTATTGGTCATTACATTGATGCCATGTTGAGAAATCCTGCAGTTAGTGGGGGAACGCTTTTGGCAGTTGTTGAGGGCGAGTCAAAGTCTTTACTTGAATACACATACCCAAATATCGATGACATTGGAGAACATATTTATAAAATGCTAAATCAAAATATTGAAAGTGAGGAGGTTGTTTCATCCACACTTCATGAAATAGCCCATGATTATTATTCCGTAGGTAGGGACATTGCGATGCCCATCATAAAAAGAGAAGAGGAGTTGGTAATGGTTTCTGGAATTGCATTGTTTAAAAAGGACAAAATGATTGGAAAACTTTCTGTTGATGATAGTTTTTACGTGAAGCTAAGTCGGGATGATTTTCATGCTGGAACATATGAGCTACAAATGAAAGGCTATGATGTACCATCATCATTACTGAAGAATCCCCCTGATAAAATCAATTTGGTATTCGACCCAATTACAACGCATAAAGATTTAAAATTAGGCGATCCAACAACTCCTGAAATTGATTTACGCATCTCAATGCAAGCAAGATTATTAGAAATAAAACCGTCTATTGAAATAGGGGAAGCCTATAAAAAGGAAGAACTAGAAAAAGTAATTAGTAAGAGCCTGGCAAGGGAATTTTCAAGGGTACTTGCTCACTGCCAAGAAGTTGGTTCTGACGTTTTTGGATTTGGTGAATTTTACAGAAGCTCTATACGTCACTCCAACCTGACGGAAAAAGAGTGGGATGAAATGTTCAAGACAATGAAAGTTAATGTCCATGTTGACTTTACAGTCCTTAGGGGTGGGACTTTTGAATAATAAGTATGCACTTTATCATGAATGGTTGACTGTCATGACAGACAAGAAGTTGTGAAGGAATATCTCATAATGCAGCGCAAACATTTCATTTTACAACTGTTTTTAGGGTTATTACGATCTATCTACGATATTATTTGTTGAAAATCCTCATAACGTTTTTTACCGTACTCCAATAAACAGAAGTATTGAAAACAATGAACCCAGAATAATGATTGAAATAACAAACATGAAACCGGAAAATAACATAATTGTTCCAAATCCACGCCATGCCGAAAAGTTATGGACAATCCCAATTCCTTTACTGAGGAGAATGATTCCGAAAATAGATACCCCTATTATAATCCACGTTTGCAAAAGGAAAAAACTTAAATCCATATTCGTACCTAACAGATTACTTGGTGTCTCAAAAAGCTGCTTGCCGTATAAGGAAATCGCAATAATACCAATAGGCGCTGTCCAAATGGCGGGTATTGTACTGGCACCAATTGCGTGCGCCATTTTTTGCGGTGTACCTGTTCCGCCTAGCAATTTACCGAACCAAGTATATGCAAATGATGCAATTCCCCATCCAACGATTCCAGATAATAAACTAAGAAATAAAATAAAAGTGACGGTGGATGATAATGACAATTCAGCAAATAGACCTGTGTCCGCGAATGCCATGAAGCTGCTTCCGAGAGAAGAAATGGAGATGAGCATGAACGGATAAAAAATGGATTTTTGCTCAATAATGTAGCGAATCGTTTTGCTTGGTTTTGACCAAATCGAGAAAAACGGATTCATTAAATTTCTCCTTTTTACTATGATACGCATTATATAGAATTGTAGTACTCTATGTTATTTTCATGATTATATAAATTGTCGACTCCCATTCATCATGATAAATTCCATCCATACCGTATAATTTCCATCACTGGAATCATACTACATGCAAATTGCATGAAAGGAGCGAAGAGAGTGGAGTCTTTACAGTCGCTACAACAGCTTCAGCAACTTAAACAACTACAAATACAATTACAGCAACTTGAACTTCAAATACAACTTCAACAAGAGGAACAGATAAAAAAATCGGCAGCACAACAACCACAGTCCAGACAAATTCAAAAACAACCAAAGCCTGAGTCCGCACAATCGGCACAAACAGAACAATCGACACAAGCAGAAAAGCCGGCACAGACAGTACAACCGGCACAAACAGAACAACCTGCACAACTGACACAGACAGAACAACCTGCACAAGCAGAACAACCGGCACAAACAGAACAACCTGCACAAGCAGAACAACCGGCACAAACAGAACAACCTGCACAAGCAGAACAACCGGCACAAACAGAACAACCGGCACAAGCAGAACAACCGGCACAAACAGAACAACCGGCACAAGCAGAACAACCGACACAGACAGAACAACCTGCACAAGCAGAACAACCGACACAGACAGAACAACCGGCACAAGCAGAAAAGCCGGCACAGACAGAACAACCGACACAGGCAGAACAACCGGCACAAGCAGATCAACCAACACAGGCAGAACAACCGGCACAAGCAGATCAACCAACACAGACAGGACAATCGACACAGACAAAACAACCTGCACAAGCAGAACAACCGACGCAGACAGGACAACCTGCACAAGCAGAACAACCGACACAGACAGCACAGCCAAAGGCACCCGAACAACAACAGCAAAAAACACAACCCAAAACAAAAGACAAAGCAATGGAGCCTCCCTCTTATCTTGAGCCCCCGAAAGTGATATCCACTTTGCACATAGGCTATTTGCAAAATTTGCTGAGCGCGAACTTACTTGCGGTGAAACAATATAGACAGGCCGCTCAAAACTGTCAGATGCCAGATTTAAAACGTCAATTCGAGGAAGCGGGTCAATTGCATTTGTCGCAATATGATAAATTGCTAAGTTTCTTGTCGGAAAATGGAGGTCAAGCTCAATGACATCTTCTAAAAAAATTGAAAATCCAAAGAGACCGCATTCACAAAAGTCCGGTGTCAATGACCATGATTTATTAAGTGCTGCATTAGCAACTGAAAAAAGCCTGGACATCACCTATGTAATGGCAATGCATGAAGTGGGTCAAAATGCGTTCTATTCATTATTTTTCGATTTGCTAAAAGAGACTTCTTTACTACATCGAAAGTTGCTTGAATTGCAGTTCCAACACGGCTGGAGTTCGCTAGTCCCAGCTGCCCCCGAAGAAGTTGAAGCACTAAAGCAGGAGTTCACCGATTACAGGCAGCAGCTTAAATAAGACATAACCAAAGTAAATACCACTCAATTGACGTAGATTGAGTGGTATTTACTTTAGTCTGCTTGTATAAAATTCAATATCTATCATTTTACAATACTAAGGAAATCCACAAAATATGCTGAAATAAGACCAAACTGTATAGAAGAAGGCTGAATCCCAATAAAATCTTTAAATACCTTCTCGCTTCAACCTTCGCCAATAAAACCAGCAACAGGAATGGCAGACAGATTTTAATTCCATAGAATCCCCAAACGCTTCGATCATAGACAAAACGCATTAATGGATTTGCTTCCGTAATATGCTTTTGTTGAATGCCAAAATCAGTAAAAAAGGAATCAGCTGTAGCCAACAGCAATAGGGCAATCCCCAAAGCAATAAGCTTATAATTCTTTGAAATCGGTGCGTTTACATCCATTATTAGTCCTCCTAGCCTTCTGACAATATTGAACGCCATACAACTAGGATGGGAATAATGTAACGAATTAAACCCTTGATAAAAACAGGAAAAAGATGAGAAGAATAAATTTCTTTTGTATACTATACTTGCCCATATAAGTACGTGTAGTATTGGGACAAGTGTTAATCGTGTGTGCACGAATATAATGTGCTACTTACAGGGGATTTCAAGCGCTGATGCGTCAGAGTTAGAAAGAAGGTGTTCACTTGATTCGGACAATGGGACTGACAACAGAGAATAAGATGGTTTTTGAATTTCCGCTATCAGAAATTTATACTCGAACATTCAGGTGGTATTGGATTGACTTTGATCAGCCCGAGGATAAAGAAACCGCCTTATTGGATTCGTTTTTTCATTTCCATCCACTTACCATCGAAGATTGTTTGAACCGCCTTCAAAGACCGAAAGTGGATTTTTATGATGAATACGCATTTTTGGTATTGCATTCCTTATGCGATGATAACCTAAAAGCTGAGGAGTTGAATCTCTTTCTAGGGAAGAATTATGTCATTACTTATCACTCCACTAAAATTCAAGAGTTAGAAAATGCCAGGAAACGTATTATTGAGAACCCGAATAAATGGGAGCAAGGTCATATATTTGTTACTCACCAAATCATCGATAAAGTTGTCGATGATTACTTTCCGGTACTACTTAAAATAGAAGATCATCTGAATGAAATCGAAGACAGCCTTGCACCGTCAACCGTCCATTTATCCATGGACTCCGTATTTGATGTCCGCAGCAATTTGCTTCGGTTACGAAGGACAATCGTACCGATGCGGGAACTTCTACATCGGATGATCACTTCCGGATCGCTGACATTATCCGTGAACGAACAAGCCTATTTTAGTGATATCTATGATAATCTGTTAAGGCTCGGTGATATCCTAGAAGCAAATCGAGAATTAACGGCAGATATTAGAGATAGTCAATTATCCATAAATTCCAATCAGATGAATCGGATTATGATGATTTTAACAATTGTTTCTTCGATTTTTATACCATTGACTTTTATAGCTGGTGTATACGGTATGAATTTTGACTTTATGCCTGAGCTTTCTTGGCGTTATGGATATATCATTGTTTTAGTCATAATGTTTACAATTGGGGTTGCTATGTTAGTGCTGTTCAAATATAAAGGATGGCTGCGAATGTTTAAATCTTAATCTGTCAATAGTCTAATCCTGTATAGTCTAGAGGTATCAGCTTTCAACACGCTGGTGCCTTTTTGTTACGTTACAATCAACGAAA
Source organism: Sporosarcina sp. Y352 (assembly GCF_056786535.1). Classification (NCBI taxonomy): domain Bacteria; kingdom Bacillati; phylum Bacillota; class Bacilli; order Caryophanales; family Caryophanaceae; genus Sporosarcina; species Sporosarcina sp. Y352. Next base: position 470,247 of record NZ_JBXCJE010000001.1, on the reverse strand, counting down.
CTCATCCATTTAAACGAATACTCAATTAAGAAATTTCGTTAATAATAGGATTTTAATTAGAGTATGCAATTATGAAATTACTTCATTGATATGAATTGTGGATTATAATCACATAATCTAATACCAAATTACCGATATATACCTATCCCTGTAAGTGATGTTTAGCTTCTTACTTATAGAGGTAAACTACAATAACATTGAGAAAGGGAGTAGATCTTTGTGAATGCAAAAGAAACAGCGCTGAAAGTTTTGAAGGAAAGCTTGGTTGGAACAATGGCGACCGTTCAACAGAATAAGCCGCACACACGTTACATGACGTTTTTCAATGATGAATTTACGCTTTACACCGCAACATCAAAACAAACGCAGAAAGTGGATGAACTGGAAGTAAATCCACACACGCATATCTTAATCGGTTATGAAGGAAAAGGTATGGGCGACGAATATCTTGAGATAGAAGGTACTGTCAGTATTTCCGATGATGAAAGTGTAAAAGAAAAAGTATGGAATAAGCATTTGAAACCCTGGTTCAGTGGTCCTGAGGACTCCAATCTTATCATCTTAAAAATTTCACCCGATTCAATTCGTTTGATGAATAAAAAGGGTGAGGAACCAAAAGAGATTACACCATGAAAAGAGAAGGTACCAGCCTTAAGGGCTGGTACCTTCTTTTCGGATTTATTTGCGTAACGCTTCTTCAAGTGAACTGGTGACGTGGATTGCCTGAAGTGTTTTGTTTGTTGCGTAGTCGAGTGCACCCGTGCCGCCTAGGTAAAAATCGATTTGTTTATTATTAGCGGCAAACTGATCTAAACTCTCCAATAAATCCGGATCATTTATAAAAGGGGCCGTTGTCGTTGCTGATAGCAGTACTTTTGCAGGCTTCAATTTTTCTACCAGCGATTCTATAGCGCCAGGAGCAGGAGAAGTACCAACCAATACTGTTTTCCAGCCTTTCATCATAAATTGCAATAATAGTATGTGCAAAGGGATTTCATGTCGTTCATAAGGCAGGCATGCTCCTAAGACTAAAGGTGCACCGTCACTGCTTTGATAGTTACGACGAATTTGCACTAGGAAGTCTCGTACGACCAAGCTTGAGACAGATTCCTGATACTCGCTCCATTCCTTCCTGTGCCATTTATTACCGATCTCATTTAAAAATGGAACGATCACGGATGTTAAAAAATCGTTTAATCCGAAAGAATGATAAGCCTGCTGCAACACTAGATATAATTCCAATTCATCACAATAGGATCCTTTTTCTAGAAGTTGAAAGACATAATCATTTAGCAATTCTTGATGTTGTATCGCATGGATTGGATCTGGAACAGTATCTAACAACTTTCGTCTATCTTTTGTAAGTTCGACAGCGCGCTTAATGGAATGTCCTTGCCCAGAAAGAGTCTTCACATTTAATAGAGCGTTGATATCTGCTTCACTATATATACGATAGCCATTTTCTAATCGATTGGGTTGTACAAGATTATAACGTTCTTCCCACTTGCGGATTACTTGTTTCGATAATCCTGTCATGTCTGAAACTTGTTGTATAAAATATAAACCATTAGAATCTGCTGGAGTGATTATGTTCATTACATCCTTTCGACAAACTAGAAGTCTTTGTGTAAGTATAAGGATTTTTGGCGTTTTGTACAGTGTTGTATTTTAAACGTTATACAAAGGGGGGATTCGACGACAAAACAGTATATTTAGCTAGAGCTGTTGGTATAGGTGTTGGCTTTCCAAACAAATAGCCTTGGAATAATTCGTATCCGACCTCTTTCAACCATTCAAAGTCTTCTCTCTCTTCAATCCCTTCAGCAAGAGGGATTGCACCAACTTGTAAGGCAGCCGATAAAAACTTTTTAGCAGCTACCTGTTTAGTTAAATCACCAGATACTCCCTGTACAAATTTCATGTCTAACTTCATATAATTAGGCATTAATTGTTCAAGCACTTCAATTGTGCTAAAGCCTGCACCCACATCATCAAGCGCGTAGTGTAAACCCCTATCTCTGTAAAAACTCAATATTTTTTTCAAATGCTCAATATCATCTACACTTTCTGTCTCAACTACCTCAAATACTAATTGAGAAAAGGGGATACCCAACTGATTTGCAAGTTGAACGGTTGTTCTTAGACAATGTTCTGGAGAGTAGATTGAAGTTGGAATAAAGTTAATGAACACTTTCTTATGAATAGTAGCGGCGTTCCTAACGGCAGCCATTCTGCAAACGCGATCTAACGCATAAGTACGGTTTCGTTTTTTTGCTGCTGTAAATACATTACTTGGAGCTACAGAAATTCCGTTATCATCCTGGAATCGGGCCAACATTTCAAAAGCAAAGACCTCTTGGCTTTTCGTAACGATTGGTTGTATGTGAAATGTGACGTTGTTTTTAAGTATGACCTGGTCAATCCATTTTAATTCTAGCAATTCAACTACTTCATTAATCGGTTTCCAGTCACTTCCATCCACTTTGAAATAAATAGACTTTACTTCCATTACATCGCTGAAATAATCGTATAACCCTGCAACTGTAGCTTCTCTTACAACAATGATATTATCTCGTGCGTTTACCAATAAGCCGTTACTTTTAAGATAAGACTGAAGTTGAGGAAGGTGAGTTAAATTACTTTCCCCCGAAATGAGGATTTTGTAAAACAGTTCTGTTGGGTTACATGAAGTACATTTGTGCATAGAGTCTCCTCCTAATCTCTGGTTAGAATCATCTAAATCTATTATATAGCAACCCTTAATCTTTGTATAATGTTTTATGATTTAGGATATACAAAGATTTGACAGGTTATTTTTACTCTGTTTTAATAGTGTTAAGAAATAGAAATGAATTGAGAGGTAATGAACGGGGGAATCAGTTTTGAAATGATTAATTTAATAGGTAAAACCAGTGTCAAAGAATCTCGGAATAGTGAACTACTAAAACTAAAAAATACATAAGGATGTGAAAAGATGTTTTTAGCTTTAAATGAAATTAAGAAAAACAAATTACGCTTTACATTGATCATTGGTGTGTTAATGCTCGTATCTTATTTAGTGTTTTTTCTATCGGGTCTTGCTACAGGCCTGGAAAATCTGAATCGTGAATCTGTTGATAAATGGAAAGCAACAGATATCATTTTGACAGAGGAATCGGATAAGAGCATGTACCAATCTTCATTAACAATTGAAGATGCAAATGAAATCGATGCGGAAGAAATTGCCGTAATCGGTCAAATAAATGCAGTTGCCGGCAATGGTGATACTAAGACGAACGTATCCATTTTTGGGATAAAAAAAGATGAATTCATTATGCCAAAAGTGACGGAAGGCAAAGCGTTTGCTGAAGGCAATGAAGTTATCGCCAGTGATGCATTAAAAGAAGATGGATTTAAAGTAGGTGATGAATTGCAATTATCATCGTCTGACGAAGTATTAACTATTGTAGGTTTCACAGACAAAGCAAGATTTAATGCAGCTCCAGTTCTATATGGAGATTTGTCTACTTTCCAACAAGTGAAATTCGGTGAAGCAGCTGAAGCAAATAAGGAAAGTATTAGTGGAATAGTTGTTCGTGCGGATGATACACCAGCTAACATTAAGAATGATTCACTGGTATCAATTGAAATTGAAACATTTATCCGGAGTTTACCAGGGTACACGGAACAGAATTTGACACTGAACTTCATGATTTATTTCTTGTTTGGTATTTCAGCGGTCATTGTAGCAATTTTCCTTTACGTATTGACCGTCCAGAAAATTAGTATGTTTGGTGTCATGAAAGCTCAAGGGATCTCGAATAACTATCTTTCACGTTCAGTCATTGCACAAACATTTATATTAGCTGCAATTGGTGTGGCCGTAGGTTTTGTATTGACGTTAATCACCGGCGCATTTTTACCAAGTGCGGTACCTGTAGCATTCGATCTTGTAACGATGCTCATCTACGGACTCGTTCTGATAGCAGTTGCGATAATGGGTGCGATGTTCTCAGTTCTTACAATTGTTCGAATCGATCCATTGAAAGCAATAGGAGGGTAAATGATGGCAGTTTTAGAATTAAAACAAGTGAAAAAGACATTTGGCAGTGGCCATAAAGAAATAGAAGCAATGAAGGAAACAAATTTTACTGCAGACAGGGGCGAGCTGATAGCCATTATCGGTCCGTCTGGTTCAGGGAAAAGCACATTTCTAACAATTGTCGGCGGGCTCCTCACACCCACTTCAGGGTCTGTGGTCATAAATGATAAAAATCTAGCAGATTTAAATGAGAAAGAGCGCTCAAAAATTCGGTTGAAGGAAATCGGGTTCATTCTACAAGCATCGAATCTAGTTCCCTTTTTAACGGTCGCCAATCAGTTGAAACTATTGGACCAAGTTAAGAAAGAAAATATGACGAAAAAACAATTGGAAGAGTTATATGATGACTTGGGTATTGGGGATTTACGAACTAAATATCCTGCAGACTTATCTGGCGGAGAACGTCAGCGTGTCGCAATTGCCAAAGCGTTATACAGTAACCCTTCCATTATTTTAGCTGATGAACCAACAGCATCTCTTGACTCAGATCGTGCCTATGAAGTAATGGAGCTATTGAAAAATGAAACAAAGAACAAAAACACAACGACCATTGTCGTCACACATGATATACGTCTAGTAGGCTATTGCGACAAGGTTTATAAAATGACAGACGGTGTACTTGTTCAGGAAGAATAAAGAAGTCTGAACGGCTTACCAATGGTTAAGGCGTTCAATGACCTACATAGAAAATGAATTATATAGGGGAATTTTTGAATATGTGATGAAATCAAATAAACAGTAAATACTTAGATAGTGATAGGCGAGTGCATAGAAGTTCGTTCACTTCTTTCAAATCTGCTCATATCATCTAGGGCTTTCCTGAATCAAAAGAATGAACCTTATACGCACAAGTCAAAAACAAATCATAATACTCCATTAAATGACGAAAGACCTCTGTTTGTGAGATAATACACTAAGAATGAGAGGCTGATTACAATGACATTTCAAAATTATAAACTGAGCAAGGAGATTACTCGAGCGCTCGACGGGCTCGGGTATTCTTCACCTACAGAAGTCCAGGAGAAAGTAATTCCTGCGGCTCTTACAAAGACAGATTTAGTTGTTAAATCACAAACGGGAAGCGGTAAGACAGCTGCATTTGGTATTCCGATATGTGAAATGGTGAACTGGGATGAGAACAAACCACAGGCATTAATCTTAACGCCGACACGTGAACTTGCAGATCAGGTCAAGGAAGATATTACAAACATTGGCCGTTTTAAGCGTATAAAAGCTGCCGCGGTCTATGGGAAATCTCCATTTGCTTATCAAAAAGAAGAACTGAAGCAAAAATGCCACGTCGTTGTCGGAACGCCTGGGCGTGTATTTGATCATATTGAGAGAGGCTCAATTGCTCTTGATCGGATTGAATATCTTGTTCTTGATGAAGCGGATGAAATGCTAAACATGGGTTTTATTGATCAAGTTGAATCCATTATCAATAAACTACCGAAAAATAGAACGACAATGCTGTTTTCGGCGACACTTCCTGAGAAAATCGGAAAGCTTAGCAGTAAATATATGAAAGATCCCAAAAATATTGAAATAGCATCAACCGTTACGTTGACGGATCAAATAGACCACTCTCTAATTATCGTTAGAGATCCCCAAAAGTTTGATATGTTACGCGATGTAACTGTAGTTGAAAATCCGGACAGTTGTATTATCTTTTGTCGTACAAAAGATCAGGTGGATAATGTAACTGAACAACTTGAGCAACTTCACTATACTTGCGATAAACTACATGGAGGTATGATGCAGGAAGATCGTTTTTCTGTAATGGATGATTTTAAACGGGGTGAATTCCGTTACTTGGTTGCAACAGATGTTGCTGCACGTGGCATAGATATTGACAGTATCTCACATGTCATTAACTATGACCTGCCAGTGGAAACTGAAAGCTATGTGCACAGAGTAGGAAGAACGGGACGTGCAGGTAAGAGAGGGAAAGCAATTTCTTTCGTGACACCGAATGAAAATCATTTTTTAGAAGAAATCGAAGCGTACATTGGTTTTGAAATTCAACAAAGAAACGCACCATCGAAGGCGGCAGTAGCTGCAGCAAAAGATGCATTCACTGAAAAACTGGAAAGCTTACCTGAATTAAAAAAGAATAAAAACGAATTGGTAAATAAAGATATTATGAAATTGTATTTCAATGGCGGAAAAAAGAAAAAGCTTCGTGCTGTTGACTTTGTTGGTACAATTACAAAAATTCCCGGCGTATCCGCTGAAGACATTGGCATCATCAAAATCCAGGATACTGTGACGTATATTGATATACTTAATGGTAAAGGGAAACTTGTTTTGAATGAAATGAAAACGACAACGGTTAAAGGAAAATTATTGAAAGTACACAGAGCGAATAAATAATCATTCAATTTAAAAAGTAATCCTAAATCATTAGATACACTGATTTAGGATTGCTTTTTATCTACTGCTGCAACCAATCGCGAACTGGTTACCCTTACAGTTTCCGAGATAATTATTTACGCGTACATGTAAGAAAACTCATAGTTGTTCTTCGTATATACATAACCTTCAAAAATCATCCTTGCAGTACGTACTACTTTGATAGCACTAATATGTCCGGCAATTAAATCGACCTTTGTTTCCATAATCCCAGCAGGATGCCCCAACCGAAGCACATCGTTTTCAACAGTTATTATATCTGCTAAGATTGTATCCTTTAAAAAGGCACCTGCAGTTGTGCAAATAGCGCCTGTAATTGCAAGAGCTTGATGCGGTTTTTGCATAGATAACATCCTAATTGAACAGTCCATATCAGTAGCTTTTCTTTCTATTCCCGTTACATCGGTGTAATCCGTTGGGGATGCGATAATCGTCATTTTGGGTACAGATGGAAATTTTTTAGTTGCTTCCTTTCGAGTGGAAAATTTACACATTTCGGCTGCGATTGATCGGATAGCTTCTAACTCTGCCAATTTTTCTGAAGTGAATTCATGTGGTAATTCAGTTCCCTTAAGACCAACATCCTCTGCTCTCACAAAGACTAATGGGTTTGCGACATCAATAATGGAGATATCGATAGTGCCAGTAGGTGATTGAATTGTATCTATCGGGTTTCCGGTAGGGAACAGTTTTCCAGTTACTGCACCTTCAGCATCTGTGAAAGAGAGATAAATGGGGGAACCGGTACCTGGAACTCCAGGGATTGAACACATTCCATCTGTTTTAACTTTGCCATCAACAACCTCGACCTCCGCAATAATCATTTTCTGTGTATTTGTATTTAAAATTCTAACCTTCGTAATAGGTTCTATCGCGGGAACTAGGCCTTGCTCGATAGCGTAAGGGCCTACAGCGGAGGAGATGTTGCCGCAATTTCCTTTAAAATCCACTAACTGATTTTCAATACTTATCTGTGCAAACGTATACTCGACGTCGATTCCTTCTAAATTGGACTTTCTAATGATTGCCGCCTTACTAGTTAAAGAATTTGCTCCACCAATTCCGTCAATCTGCCTTTGATCTGGACTACCCATTATATCTAATAAAAAATCATCCCAATAAAAACGATCTTCTGGCATGTCTTCATACTTGAGAAATACTCCTTTACTTGTTCCGCCTCTCATAACTACAACAGGAACTTTCATCAAATTAACCACCTTTATATATATTTATGTATCGAATGCTCTAAAAATAGAGTAAGATAAATATGAAAATAAGTAAAATAGATATATTCTTTGGGAAAACCAAAAAAAAACTTATAACCTAAATGGAAGGGGTCAAGAAGATGGATGAAAAAGACTGGGATGCGTTACGAATTTTATATCAAGAAAAAAATATTACCCGTGCAGCGGAAAGATTATATGTTTCTCAACCAGCCTTGACGTACAGATTTAAAAACCTGGAAAAAAGTTTTGGGACTAGTTTGTTCTTTAAAATAAAAGGGGGCATCGAATTTACTTCTGAAGGGGTTCATTTAGCCGAGTATGCAACTGAGATGATTGAAAAGTTACAGAAGACGAAAGACTATATGCTCAATATGCAACATGAAGTGAGAGGAACGTTGCGACTAGGTGTCTCGAGTAATTTTGCCCAATATAGGTTGCCCGAAATATTGAAAAGTTTCTCAACCATTTATCCAAATGTACAATTTAATGTGAATACAGGATGGAGCACGGACATTATGAAGCTTCTTGATTCCTCTAGCGTGCAACTTGGAATACTCCGCGGTAACTATGATTGGTATGGAATGAAAACACTATTACATAAAGAAAGACTATGTTTGATCTCGAAAAAAGAAATTACTATGGAGGATATACCTAATCTTCCTTTCATTAATTACAAAACGGATAGTTCATTGAAAAATCTGATTAATGGGTGGTGGCACGATAGATATACAGAACCGCCGCTGGTAATAATGGAAACGGATAGGCAGGAGACTTGTAAGGAAATGGTGAAAAATGATTTGGGGATTGCTATTTTGCCAGAAATTTGCCTGCAACCTTCTGATGATCTTTTTACTCACGGTTTGTCATACAAAAATGAAGAACCTGTTTTACGAAATACCTGGTTAATGTATAATCAAGATTCATTAAAACTTTCTACTGTAAAAAGTTTTATCGACTTTTTAAATGATTATCCTAACATTTAACAACATAAAAAACGAGGAAAGCTGAATCTCGTTTTTTTTTTTTTTTACTAAAATTATTTAACTTATAGGATTATAAGTATTTTTATATGATTAGTTAAAAAAATATCTATTTTACTTATTTTCGAACATGTAATACTCTTAAAACAATAAATAGTTAGAAAACGCTTACGGAAACAAGATAAACTAGTAAGTGAAAAGCATATTTCACTTACATTGGTTCTGAAAGCGGTTTCTTTATAGGGGGTATTATTATTCTTACATTTTTAGGGATATCAATGGTTGTTGTTTTCACGTACTTAATCATGTCTAAGCGGTTGTCGCCAGTTACTGCGCTTGTAATAGTACCGATTGCCTTTGCATTAATCGGCGGGTTTGGTATTTTAGAGCTTGGTGGCATGATGATGGATGGATTGAAAGTTGTTGCACCATCAGCTGCTTTACTGCTCTTTGCAATTCTGTTTTTTGGAATCCTAATCGATGCAGGACTATTTGATCCTCTAATCAATAAAATGATGAAAATTGTAAAAGGTGATCCAGTCAAAATTGCCGTAGGGACAGCAGTGATTGCTATGATTGTTGCATTAGATGGTGATGGGACAACAACACATATGATTACAATTTCCGCAATGTTGGCACTTTACCTAAGAATAGGTATGAACCCACTGATTTTAGCGACAATTTCAATGCTGGCTGTCAGTATAATGAGCGGTATGACTCCTTGGGGGGGACCCGCGACTAGAGCAATCGCATCTTTGGGGCTTGATGCAAACGAATTTTTTATTCCGCTGATTCCTACGATGATTGCAGGAATGGCAAGTATTCTTTTTATTGCCTATGTGCTTGGAGTAAAGGAACGTGTTAGATTAGGTGTTATCGTGCTCGAAGAAATTCCAAGGGAGACATTAGCGATGAGTGGTATAGCTGCCACTACTGTAGCCCTGAAGGAAGATCTTAAACGTCCAAAACTAAGATTAGTTAACCTCGTTTTAGTGATTGTGATTATGGGAATCTTAGTAACTGGAATTATGCCTGTACCTATATTATTTTTAATAGGTTTTGTGATTGCTGCTATGATTAACTATCCGAATTTGGAACAGCAAAAAGAGCGTATTGTAGCACATGCAGGTAACGCAATTACAGTTGTCACTTTGGTGTTTGCAGCCGGTATATTCGCAGGAATCTTCTCTGGAACCAGCATGGTAGATGCTATCGCAAACTCATTGATAGCCATCATTCCAGAATCTCTAGGTTCGTTTTATCCGTTAGTTGTTGCGCTAACAAGCATGCCTTTTACATTTGTTTTATCGAATGATGCATACTACTTCGGTGTTTTACCTATCCTTGCTGAAGCAGGGGCCGCGTATGGAGTGAGTCCATTGGAAATTGCGAGGGCTTCGGTATTAGGACAACCTATACATTTCCTGAGCCCGCTCGTTGCGTCCACTCTTTTACTCGTAGGAATGGTTAAAACAGATATTGGCACATTTCAACGGTTTGCAATTAAATGGGCTTTTCTTTGCTCGTTAGTCGTTATCATCGTTGCCTTTGTTACAAATGTTATTTAATATCTATAATCAACTATCATAAAAACGAATCCTTCCAAACTCCATTAGGAATTTTGAAGGATTCGTTTTTTCTTCATATTTTCAAGCCATACATTTAACCTTCAACCACTTCAATTCTCGTAATAACTTCTGTAATGGTTTTGGCAAGGTTCATTACAGTATGTAATCGTGTATCATTTATAAATTGGGATTTTGGAAGTGGATCGATATAATTGACCACACCTTTGAAATGATAATCACCTACTTTGGGTAAAATCTTTTCAAGAGCCTTTCCAGGGGATAGTGGCCCTTCTTCAAAAAGAATAAATCCGACTTGATCTCGTTCGCCTAAACAAGCATCAATGCAGAAAATTAGTGGTTTTCTAAACTGTTTATTAATATTTTTCAAAGTCACTTTTAAATTAAATGCATGAATCGGTTCTTCCAATGTACCGTAAACAAGATATGGAGTCTTGCTATCCTTTAGCATGGAACCTACTAAAGGGCCTAAGGAATCTCCGACATAGCGATCTGAGCCAATGCATAAAAAAACGATATCTTTAGCTTCGTTTGATGGATGATCAATAATTTTTTTTAGTACAAGCGCTAGTAATTCAATTTCTTTTTCTGCGGTACGTTCATTCGAATTCAGTGAGTAAGATATAGCCCCCTGATTTCCTTTATCTATACCGTTGTAAAAAATATCCATTCTAACCCTCCCCTTGTATTCAACAGCAACAATGAACAAGTGAAACTGTTCTCTACCAAAATTATAACGTTAAAAACATAACTAACATAGCAATAACCTAGGCGGAAAATTGTGCAGGCGTGTTCTTTTTGCTATCTAAGCGATTTAAGAACTTGAAAAAGGGCGGAAGAATCATACAAACAGCCATTATTCTAAGCACTTGTACGGCAACGACAAAAGTAGCGTCAGCATTGAGGACAACTGCAGTGGTCGTCATTTCAGCGATACCCCCGGGAGCAAAAGCCAAAGCCGAAGTAATCAAAGGTAATCCTGTTAGTACTGAAACGATGTATGCACATAGGAACATGGAGAAGATAAGAAAGATTGTACTTAAAAATGAAATGGCTAATGTTTTCTTTAATCCGTAAAACATGCTTTTATGTATACGGGAGCCGATGCTAGCGCCAATGAGCACTTGGGAACATATGACTAATCCCGAAGGCCACCAGGCTACAATGGAATAATCAAAAACTAGCGAACTGAAAGACTTTACAATTGCAATACATATCATACTGCCGATTAGCCAAGGTGCAGGGAATTTTAAAAATTTCCCAACGTGATATCCGAGGAATGCAACAATAATTAGCAAAGCAGTCGAAATAATATGTCCCGATTGAAATTGTACTATTACTGAAGTAGTGCTAGGGACAGTCGCAGTGGCAACAGGATTGCTTACCCAAATAGATAAAATAAGTGGGATGGAAAGGACAACTAAAAATATGCGCATCGTTTGAATGATGCTGACAACACCTGTATTGGCACCGACTTCTTCCGCAATACTAGGGATAGAAGACAATCCACCTGGTGCAGTAGCAAAAAAACTAGTTAACATATCTAAATTGCTAAATTTCCATAATACGAGTCCGGATAACAAAGAAAATAAGATAGATAGTAAAAGCATAGTAATAACAGTTGCCCAGTTTTCCATAAAAACGAATAAAACAGAATCATTCATTTTCTGTCCAAGTTCAATTCCTAGGATACATTGTCCAATAGCCATCCAGTATTTCGGAATACCTTTTTGTGGGAGGGACATGTTCAATAAAGTAGGACTAAAAATAAAAATGAGGGTTGCAGTTAGAAGGGTTCCAATCATCCAACCGACTGGAAGGCCTGTAAGTGCAAGAAAAAATCCCCCGATTCCACTGATGACAACAAATGTGGAAGTTTTTATGAATTCATTTTTACTTAACAATAATATACCTTCTTTCAGTAACATTTTTAATATATTTTGTCTACCCACTGTATTTGCAAGTCTTATTAAGTATAGTACAATATAAGAAATAAAAATAATATCGATTATTGATAAATAGACATAAAGTATATTGATAGCTGAAGGGTGATATTTGTATGGACGAGCAGGATTGGGTAGTTTTACAAATGCTCTATCGCGAAAAAAATATAACAAAAGCAGCTCAAAAGTTATTTATTTCACAACCAGCACTGACACATCGCCTTCAACAATTAGAAAAGAAGTTCAATGTAAGAATCGTAAGTAGAGGAAGACGTGGAGTTCAATTTACTCCACAAGGAGAGTATTTAGCAAAATGTGCAGACGATATGCTTTTGAGTCTTCAGAAAATTAAAGAGAATGTCCTGAATATGGAAGATAAAGTAGAGGGGATATTACGATTAGGTGTTTCGAACTTTTTCACGGATTATAAGCTTCCATATCTATTAAAACTTTTTAAGGAACAGTATCCCAATATTGAATTTAAAGTAACGACGGACTTCAGCAGTCATATTGTACATTTAATTCATAATCAGGATGTCCATGTTGGTTTTGTAAAAGGAGAATACGGTTGGAAAGATCAAAAACGATTGCTATTTGAGGAAACATTATGTATTGCTTCCAAAGAAAAAATTGATATTAATAACCTACCATCCTTGCCAAGAATTGATTATCGTACTGATCCATTACTTAAAACTTCTGTCGACAATTGGTGGTATGAGAATTTCAGCCAGCCATCATTGGTGAGCATAGAGGTTGATAAAGTCGATACATGTAAAAAAATGGTTGTGAATGGATTAGGTTATGCGATATTACCAAGTATGATTTTAAATGACGTAGAGGACATCCATAAAATCGTTATCAAAACGAAAGATGGAAAGCCGATCATTCGAAAAACATGGATGTTATATCATGAAGATTCCTTGGAATTAAATATTGTTAAGGCCTTTGTTAAATTTGTTGAACAAATAAACTTGGAAGATGGGATATAAAAGTTAACGTTTATTTAGATGTTGATTAAAAAAACAATTAAAAAGCAATCCTTGAACAGTATGTACACTGATCAAGGATTGCTTTTTAATTACTGTTACAACCAATTACCAACTGGTTGTCCCACTCTTACCTCGCTATTCAACTCTATTGTCGGAGTGAAGTGTGGGTTGTTCTCCAGAAATAGAATAACAGTAGAACCAAAACTGAAATAGCCGAAGTCATTTCCCTTAATACAATCTTTCGATGAATTAAGGAGTTGTATACTATTCACATTTAAAGCACCGACTTTTACAATCGCCACTTTTCCAAAAGCCGTATCTATTTCAGATATGAGACGATGGTTTGTAGAAAATGGGCTCTGACCAAGACGTAATCCTAAACTGTTCACGGGATAAGAAACTCCGCCAAGTGCGTAACGTGAAACCAGTTTGCCCGTTACTGGATAGTGGAAATGATGATAATGACTCGGAGAAAGATAAAAAATAAAATACGAGCCATCTTTATAGGGAGCTGCTTTTTTTTCAGTGCCCATTATTTCGTTTATCCTGTACTGGTGGCCTTTTATGAGGAAAGTTTGGTCATTAGCTATTTTCCCTGCACCGCTAACTATGCCGTCTACCGGTGAAATGAGAGCATGAGGTGAAGAGTTTATTTGACGGATACCTGGTTTAAGGTTTCGTGTGAAAAGTGACTGTAAACTTTTATAGTGTGAAATAGGGTATTCCATTTCATCATTACTAATACGATAAAAATTGCTGAAAGGCCGAATCAACGGCCGACTTACTATTGAACTAGAAAAAGATTTTAACAGAGCCGAAGAAACAGGATTTCCCGTCAACTCAACAAAAGATTTAAAGAGTGCTTTTTTCATTTAGTATCCTCCGTTGTATTCATTTACACTTTCGCAATTCGAATGTTACTTATCATTAATAACGACATAATAAACATCAGTACAACGAAAAATAATGGAGCCATATAAGGAACAAGGAAAAAGCTTAATGTCATAACCACACCCGCCGCTGTGATCGGTACTCCATAAAATGCACCATCGAATTCACTTGAATTGTAGCGGGCAAGACGAACCGCTCCAGCTAAAACATAAAAAATGGTAGCAATGGTTCCTAACCAAGGCGAGGTATTAAGTGTTGTTTCATAAATTAATAAAGCAGGTGCAAGTCCGAATGAAACCAGATCACACAACGAGTCTAGTTCTTTTCCGAAAAGTGATTCTGCATTATAACGTCTTGCAACCATCCCATCAAAACGATCGAATAACGCAGCAAGGAATATAAATAGTAAACTCATATGGCCTAAGCCTTTTATAATAAGGATAATAGCTATAACGCCAAAACTTAAGTTCATCAAGGTAATTGCATTCGCCAACTGTGCTTTGACTTTGGAATGTTCGAAGTACCTAGGTAAATACATGCTATACCTCCCAATTATATTATGATTATATTATTGATTTAAAACCATTATTTGTAATCATTAATACTTAATTATACTTGAATACAGATAGAGTCGCAATTTTAATTCAATATTTAATAGCTACTGTTACAATTCGTTTTATAAATTATGATGTATTATAAAGATAAGGCTCACACAGCGGGAAATATAGAAGGATTATCCGAAATAGTAAAGTTAGACGTAAAGGTTGTGAATGAACAGATGGTCAGAGTGGTTAAGAAATCTAGAATGACTCTGTTAACTCAAATAACATCACTTATAACAATCGTTGTTTTGATCAGTACGCTTCTGGTAAGTATTCTTTTTTATACAATGATTGACGATATAGTTGAAAGTTATATGGGAAAACAAGCGATGACAGTAGCGAAGTTAACGGCCCAACATCCAGCAATAATTTTAGCATTTAACGATGGAAAACCATCACAGATAATCCAACCGATTGCTGAAACAATTCGTCGGTCAACAGGTGCAGACTACGTAACCATCGCTAATGATAAAGGACTGCGTTATTCGCATCCCAATCCAGAAAATATAGGAAAACCAACAGCTACGGGTAATGATCAAGTGCTTGAATTGCACCAGTCCATCATTTATCGGGGAAATGGGATATCTGGACCCGCCATTAAAGCGAAGACACCCATTTGGAATGACAAAGGGGAAGTTATCGGTGTTTCATCCGTCGGTTTTTTAGTGAATAATATCGAGCAGCAAGTACTCGATTATAGAAAACGCATCATTTTGTTGGCAATTATTCCTCTCCTTGTAGGTATAATTGGGGCGATTTTGATAGCGAGACGTTTGAAAAAACTAATTTTTGGTTTGGAACCGCAGGAAATTTCGCTCCTCTTTACAGAAAAAGAGGCGACACTTGAGTCAATTCGTGATGCAACAATTACTGTTAATAATGAAAAAGAAATCACCTCAATGAATAAGCGGGCACGTGAATTATTCGACGATCAACAACTAATAGTGGGCTCAGTTATTACAGATAATCATTTGGGGAATTATATCGATAATGTCCTCGAAACAAAGGAAAGTGATATAAATAAAAAGCTGTTGTTTGGTCAACAACTTTATATTTTAGATACATCTCCAATCATACTGGCAGATGAAGTTATGGGAATCGTTTTAACAATACGGACAGTAACAGAAATTGAACAATTGACGGAAGAGTTTTCTAAAATAAAAACATTTTCTGAAAGTATGCGTGCTCAAAACCATGAGTTTCTAAATAAATTAAACACAATCTATGGATTGCTTATGTTAAAAGAGTATGATCGTGCTATTAAGATTGTGTCTTCAGAAGTTAGTGAACGTCAAGATATCATTTCTTTTCTGATGTCGTCAGTAAAAGACCCATTGATTGCAGCTTGTTTACTTGGTAAAGTAAACCGTTCTAAGGAATTACAAGTACGTTTGGATATTGACTCTGAAAGCCGCTTGGATAGTGTTTCAGATAATGCAAAGTCGAATCATTTTGTTCCAATCATTGGTAATGTCATCGACAATGCGATGGAAGCTGCAAGAGCAAAGAATGGCAATAAAGGAATCGTCAATGTTTCATTTACAGATTTGGGTAATGAAATCATTTTTGATATTGAAGATAACGGAGCGGGAATACCAATAATGATGGAAGATGTTATTTTCCTAGATGGCTACACGACAAAAAGTGGGGAGAATCATGGAATCGGTTTATCGATTGTGAAAAATGCAATTGGATTACTGAATGGTCAAATCTATGTCGATAAAAGTGAGTTAGGTGGAGCAAGATTTACAATTGTTATTCCACAAGAGAGCTGGACTGAAAAGGATGTGTGAAAATGTCTAATGGAACGATTAACGTTGTTATCGTTGAAGATGATGAAGACGCAGCAAAAATCTATAAGCAGTTTACCAATCAAATCGATCATTTCAATGTTATTGCAACAGCAAGTTCGGGGAGACAAGCCTTGCAACTATTGGAAGTCATACAACCTCAACTGCTATTACTGGACGTCTATTTACCAGATATGAATGGAATTGAATTGCTCCGAGAAATTCGGAAAGAGTATCGTGGCATTGATGTTATTATGATTACTGCTGCTAACGATACAGAAACGGTCAGTGAAGCAATACGCGGAGGTGCTTTCGGTTACTTGATAAAGCCGATAATAATCGACAAGTTAATTGCTACGCTTACGCAATATGACGTTGTCAGAGGACAACTTTATCAAAATCAATTAGTTAATCAGGACAATATAGATGACCTATTTCGTTCGAATAATAAGATGCTAGCGGCGGCTGGACCTAAAAAAGAGACATATCCTAAAGGAATTGACAAACATACGCTGAAACTGGTCAGGGGTAAGATAGAGGA
This sequence comes from Sporosarcina sp. Y352, assembly GCF_056786535.1. Lineage (NCBI taxonomy): Bacteria > Bacillati > Bacillota > Bacilli > Caryophanales > Caryophanaceae > Sporosarcina > Sporosarcina sp. Y352. Next base: position 453,206 of record NZ_JBXCJE010000001.1, on the reverse strand, counting down.
TATGGAAGGAAGTTTAAGTGCAGATGAACTCGGCCAAATGGCTGGAATTAGTTATTCAACGATGCGCAGGTATTTGGAATATCTCGTTTCTCTTGAGGAAATAGAAGTTGAAGTATTATATGGAAATGTTGGAAGACCAGAGAGAAAATATAAAAAGACAACAAACTAAAAAAACGATTGCTCAGTCATTATTTATAATTGAGCAATCGGTTTTTTCATTTGTTAGAGCGTCCGTGGAAAATATGAAAACAATACAAACTATAAAAAGAATACGCTTTACTTTCTTTATCTATTTCTTTGGCCAAATTATTGATACTATTCTTTTAAGAAAGCGCTATCATTAGTTTTTGTTTCTACCGAACAAAATGAAGCTGCAATTTAATAAAGGGAAAATAGGGGGATGAAATATGTTATCAGTTTTAGGTTTTTCAATGATTGCCGTATTTATGTATTTAATCATGTCGAAGCGCCTTTCTGCATTGGTTGCGATTATGGTCGTGCCTATCGTATTCGGAATTCTTGGGGGATTCCTAACTGAGCTTGGACCGATGATGCAGGCGGGTGTAGAAAATGTTGCAATGACAGCAATAATGATCTTATTTGCGATTCTATACTTCGGAATAATGATCGATACGGGTCTGTTTGATCCTTTAATAGCGAAAATCTTGCAAATAGTAAAAGGCGATCCATTGAAGATTGTTATTGGGACAGCCGTTCTATCCATGATGGTAGCGCTAGACGGAGATGGGACAACGACTTATATCATCACGGTCTCCGCATTGCTGCCTTTATATAAACGCCTTGGTATGAATCGGTTGGTATTGGCTACAACGGCGATGCTCTCGATGGGTGTCATGAATATGACGCCGTGGGGCGGTGCCTCTGCTATGGCGATGGCTTCGTTAGGGCTCGATTCTTCGGAGCTATTCATCCCGATGATTCCGGTCATGGGATTCGGCTTGATTTGGGTACTGATTTCCGCTTTCATGTTAGGGAAAATGGAACGCAAGAGATTGGGTGTTGTTGAACTTGAACCCATTAAAAAAACTGATTCAAAACAAACTGTAGCGGATATGGAATTGGCGGCAACTGCAGAAGTAGCCGATTACCGCCGCCCTAAACTCGTTTGGTTCAACCTTTCATTGACGGTAGCCCTAATGGCTTGTTTGATCATTGACTTTATGTCATTGGGAGTTCTCTTTATGATTGCATTTGCAATTGCATTGCTCGTCAACTATCCAGAATTGAAACAGCAACAAGAACGTATCGCGGTCCATTCGAAAAATGCATTAGCAGTTGTCTCTATTGTTATTGCTGCAGGTATCTTTTCTGGTATTATGAGTGGTACGGAAATGATTGATGCGATGGCAAAGACAATGGTTATGATTATTCCCGATGCACTGGGCCCATATTTAGCGGTAATCGTAGCATTTCTAAGTGCGCCATTCACTTTCTTTATGTCGAATAATGCATTTTACTTCGGCGTGTTGCCTATTTTGGCACAAGCAGGCGAAGCTTATGGAGTGAGCGCTGTTGAGATAGGGAGGGCGTCTTTGATAGGTCAGCCGATTCACGTGCTGAGCCCACTAGTGGCAGCAGCTCATTTATTGATTGGCTTAGTTGAAACGGAGTTTGGTGATCTGCAACGTTTTGCTGTGAAGTGGGCATTCGGAACCGTAGTCGTTATGACTCTAGCTGCATTAGGATTAGGTGTTATAACAATTGGTTGAAATTAAAATGACGACGAATCAATAATGATTCGTCGTCATTTTTGCATGGGTTTTATTTTTTGTTGAATTCAATATGATCGTAGAAGTGATTTTTGCAAGAGTCAGGACCGTATCCAAGCGTGTAGAATTCAAAGAACTAACGGGGTTTATGGCATCCAAATAATTTACAACCGCTTTCAAATGATAGTTGCCCAGTTCAGGAAGAGCATTATTGATGGCACATCCGGGGATAAGAGGGCCCTCTTTTAATAGAATGGAACCAACCTGATGTCTATCACCCAAACAGGCATCTATGCTGAAAATGATTGGTTCAGAAAATCGGTTATTAATGTCTTTTATTACTTGATTTAAATTCAGTGCGTGAACAGGATCTGCAATTGTTCCAAAGACATGATAAGGGCAATGGTTTTCTTTCAACATCGTTCCGACAAAGGGTCCAAATGAATCACCTGTAGATCGATCTGAACCGATACATACAAAAATGATTTCTCTGTTATACGACTTGCATAGTGTCGTTAACAGAAAGGACATTTCATCCATATCTTCTTTCGTTGAGGATTCCGATGAATAACTGTAATACAACTGAGCCTCTTTTACATGCGCTGTTTTTCTGTTCTTAAAAGGAAACAATCGGTGAGCCCCCTTCATAAATCGCTTTTATATAATATTAACAGATTAATCAGACTATTGGAAGCGTCAACAATAGATTTAGAACAAAAAATTAAATGTATTTGTTAACTAGATGGATAGTTTCCGATTTAATACAGTATTTATACTGAGCGCAGGGAGGGATTGAAATGAACCCCTCCATCAGTCTTATCGCTCCAGTTACCACGTAGACGCGTCTTTGCTGGATAGTCTTTAAAAGTTAGCGTATTTCATTATCAGGGATTAGACCTGCAATCTGTAATGTGTATTTCTTGAAGTAATCACATTGTAATATCAGTCCTTACACCTCGAAACTACTTCGACATCATCAATTTTTTCATGTCATGACCTTTAAACTTCACATCCAATTTCAAAGTTGTATAATCAATCACTTCGAATGCCTCCGATGCTTTCTTGATCATATCTTCTGCATCCATATCCGGTTCTAACGAAAGCTCCTCGAAAATCGTATTGAGCTTATCCATCGCTTTGTTCCCGTGCAAGAAGGATTCCTCCAATTTATTTTCATAGATCGCTTCTGTTTTATCACTTTTTTCATCGTAATTGGCAACAATCGCATTCTTCGTATCTTTTGTATCAATTGTCAAATTAAAAATTGTAAAGCCATATGTGTCACCAATGGATTCCTTAGGTGTATCTGTTTTGTCCTCCATTTCAGTCACTATATTCCTATTGCTACAGCCTATAATTAAAACTAAAGTAGAAAACAGTGCGATTAACTGTATGATCCGCATCTTTTCCAAGTTGGTCATCCTCTCCCGGCATCGTACAATCAATCTAACCGTGGAAGTAGAAAGTTATACGATATGGGTGGTTATACACCTACGAAGAAAAGGACAATAGGAATGGTTATGATACTTAACAGAGTGGTGATAAATGTCGTAAACGACACTAAATCAGGTTCCGTCCCGAATTGCAATGCAAACATCGTCGTATTCGCTGCAGCTGGCATTGATGCTTGGACAATAATGACCGCTTTAAGCAGGTCGTTCACTGGCATGAAATACAAAATACCCACTGCAATCATAGGAGAAGCAAACATCCTGATGACAGTAACCGCAGTTACATAACGGTAAGCTACTCTCTTTCGGGAAATGACCGCAAGCTGCATACCAAGTACAAGCATGACAGTCGGAATCGAGGCATCTGCCACCAGACTGATGCCTTCCATTAATACGGATGGGATAGATACCGAAACTAATTGAAGTCCAATACCTAAAATAGCTGCGTAAATAAGTGGCATACGGATTACGCGCTGAAACGACTGCCGTAAAGTAGCTTTTTCCTCACCACCGATGGACGCAAAGAAAATCCCTACTGTATTCATTAGCAGCGATTGGAACACCATCATGACCACAGCATAGTCAAATCCGACAGCGCCGAATGCGAACAGGACAACCGGTGCTCCGTAGTTTCCGCTGTTCATGAATACACCGCCAAGAATCATTGCCGAGAGCTGTGGCCGTGTTGCTTTCATGAAGATAGAAGTAACCCACACAACAACAAGAAGAATGATTGTAAGAAGTAAACTGAATAGGATGATGTAAAAATAGTCTATGGTCAATTCATTTGTGTAGAATGTCCTAAATGCCAAAAAGGGGGACATTAAATATAGGGCAGCTGTTGATATCGACTTGATATCAAAGCCTATTAATCTCTGACCTAAAAAGCCAATGAAAAAAATGATAAATACGGGTAAAATGATCAAAATCAAGTTCAATTCGATTCAACTCCAAGAATATGTCATTCTACTAGCATAGCAGAATTCCGACTAATCAACTATATAACTTGACATTGTGTAAGTAGTACATTATTTAAAGTGAACAAATTACAACGTCCGATATACGTTACTAAAATTTCTCGGAAAGGAAACATGGTTCATTTCGAAGTGGTATGATGATAAAAAGTCAACCTATTTTGTTGTGAAAGTGAGGCTGCTTAAATATGAAGGAAATTGTTTCATTTAAAGATGTATCGTTCCAACGAGGCGACCGAGAAATATTAAAGGATGTCAATTGGTCCATTCAACAAAATGAGCATTGGGGAATACTTGGCTTGAATGGTTCAGGGAAAACGTCACTTCTCAATATCATGTCCGGTTTTAATTTCCCGTCAAGCGGTAAAGTTTCTGTTCTTGGTAATCTGTTTGGAAAAACCAACTTACCGGAACTGCGTAAAGAAATTGGTTTTGTCAGTAGTTCCTTGGATCGCTTTGCGGAATATTACAATAATGAAAAGATAGAAAGAGTTGTAGTGAGCGGAAAGTTTGCGAGTTTCGGTATTTATGAACAAGTGGAAAAAGAGGATTGGGAGAAAGCAAATTCTTTACTTGAAAGTTTAAATCTAACGTATTTAAAAGGAAAGCCCTATCTGCAACTGTCCGAAGGGGAGCAAAGAAGAGTACTCATCGCCCGTGCCTTAATGAGTAACCCCAAAATGCTTGTATTGGATGTACCATGTTCAGGATTGGATATTTTATCTCGGGAACAGTTCCTACAATCACTTGATAGCGTAATGGGGAACGGGTGTCATATTGTATACGTAACCCATCATATTGAAGAGCTTGTCCCAGGGATATCGCATGTGCTTCTGCTTAAAGATGGGAAAGTCGTAGCAGGTGGACCAAAAGAAGAAGTAGTTAGCGATAATCTGCTGAGTGAAACATACCGGATTCCTGTCAGTATTCAGTGGAGAGAAGATAGACCTTGGTTAGTAGTGAACAGAAGTGAAGCAGTAAAGTAATCGGACACCCGTTCACAAAAAAGTGCCTTTTTATACGGCACCGCTTGGTATCTTACTATACAATTAAAGGATAGTGTTTTATCTAAACAATAATGGAGTGATTGTCATGAATAATAATGGGAGCTCTGCAAAACCGTTTAAAAAACGCAATTATAAACCAATGATTATTATACTTTCCGTTATACTGATCGGTGCAATCGCTGTTCTTTCGGGAATGCGGGGAGTTAAAGATTTCGATTCATTCGATATAACAATCCTGCCTATGATGAATGCAATCTTTAACAGTTTTACTTTTGTATTCCTTGTCTGTGCTCTTATCGCCATATTAAAGCGGAATATAACAGTTCATCGCCGTTTTATTTATGCTGCTTTTTCCACAACATTTCTGTTTCTGATCACGTACGTCTCTTACCATTATCTATCGCCATCCACTTCTTATGGTGGAGAAGGATTTATGGCTGGATTCTACTATTTCATCCTAATTACACATATCATTCTTGCGGCAGCCATCGTTCCACTTGCGCTGACGAGCGTGGCACGTGCATGGAATATGGAGAACGAGCGTCATAAGAAAATTGCCAGATGGACAATGCCGATTTGGCTATACGTCAGCTTTACAGGCGTGTTGGTGTATATCCTGATATCGCCGTATTATTAAGTGAGTGAATCGCTTCAAACAAAGATGGATTCCCAGTTTAATTAACTTCATAGTAGGACATGAATCAACACTGCCAATCGACAGTGTTGATTTTTTTATATTATTTTTAGGGAATTAATAAATATGGAAAGGAATCAGCCTTTTCAATTTGCATACAATCCTAAATAGGTCGATGCAAAGATTTCCTTCGATTACGCTTCAGCAAAAGGATGATAGGGTTTCTGTTCAAAAAGTAAACAAAGAGTAAAAAGGTATTCGTATTCACTGAGTCGAATATTGGGAGTATAGAACAAGTATCTGTTCATTTTCAATAAATGAGTTGTTTGTTAAAAAAGAATCTACTACCAGTCAGGTTTTAGAATGATTGTTAATGGTTTCTGAGTCATATAAATCCAGGGGGATAGAAAATTGATTTCATTTTCTCTTTTTTATTTAGTAGGAATCCCAGAGTCTGAAGTTTAACATGAATTGGATCACGCAATGGGCGTCATTATTTCTTCCAAAGAGAAGTCGGGTGTTGAGAAGGGAATAAGTTTATAAAGCCAAGGAGGAACTATATGGCTAAGATTTTACGCCTCGCTTTACTATTGATTGTTATAGGTCTTGTAGTTTATGGCATTATCCGAATATCCGATTCCTCCAAACCACCTTCACCGACGATAACTGTTGGTGACATGAAAATAACCACAGCGCAAGGAACTTATTGCTGGGAGGGGTTCTTGAACTCAATCTGTGTAGATATGATTTCTCCACCTGGAATCGTAGCACATCATGAATTGAAAGCAGTTGTCGTTTCGCCTGAAGCCAATTTGAAAATAGATTTTAAGAATAAACCTAAAAAGAATACATTAGGTGCGAATATATGGATAAACGATGCTAAAGCAGACAACGTAAACTTAAAAGGAAATATACTGACAGTGCCTAGCAAGAAAGGTGTTTATGTATATGACGTTCATGCGAGGTGGGAAGAAGGTGATTCAAGTTATGTGTTCATTATTGAAGTTCAATAGACCTACTATTAACTTACCGGGCGCTCAACTTAAACAATAAACGTTATTTCTCTTTGATTTTTAAAAAAGTAAATTCGATACTGAAACAGGGGAATATGCTTGGGCATTTAATCAGGATTTAAGTTTTACTTCTTCTATTAACAGCAAAAAATCTGATAGTACAGTATTGTTTAGGGGGTGTTTGGTTTGAATAATCTACAAGAAACTCCGGCAGATAAAAGAGAGAGATTAAGACAAGAAGAACTCAAAAAAAATCCAACAGGTGCATTGAGAGAAGGATTAAATCGAGCTGAAAATGGCAATTTAGTTGATTTAGCAGGTGGACTGGGTTGGAAAGGTATGGGGCTATTAATAATTTCATTACTAGTTGGATATGTAATTTACAAGTTGTTTTTTTGAATGTGATTAATAGTTTTACCATCATATGAAAAGCTTAAAAAAATCACGGTCCTCCAGATAATGGGAGATTTCCTGCAATCAGTAGAAGAGTATTTAAACTAACAAGGCTGGTTATTTCTTTAGTAAATTAAACGTAACATTTAGCCGGAAACTACGTATCTGTTGAAATGGGGAGGGAATGTTATGCATTGGGTGATGTGGGTTTTCTGGGGTTCCATGGTAACTTTGATAGTAGGCGGCTATCTTGTGGATTTTCTGACTGGGCGGAAATACAGTTTTAATGAGCGTGGAAAGTCATTAAATCAGAACTCAGCGGAATCAGATTCACTACGAGAGGCGGCGCGGCGAGATGAGCAAAATGGACTGTTTTAAATAAAGCAAAATCGTCCAAGGATTCCGAAGTAGCTTGTATAAGTGTGTTATTTAAATAAACAGGCAGAACGTCTAGAGGGAGGTAAATATGGCGATTTTATTCCCTGTTTTATTTGGGCTATCACTATTGATTTCAGTCATTACCTTGTTTTATGCATTAATAGTTCGGAGTTGGAAAAGTTTTTTAGGATTAGGTATTGTTTCATTGCCATATTCTTTCTATTTTTATGGGGGAGAACCCCCTATACAGTTTTTAGGACTTTTCTCAATATTTTGTTTTGCTGTCGCTTTATTGATACTTTTGAGGAGAAAACGGAGTTATGGATCAGGGTGAGGTTTAAGCTTAGCGAAAATAATATTATCATTAGCTATAAGAAACACAAAAACAAAAGGACCTTTATGAAAAGGTCCTTTTGTTTTGTAGAAATGTATCAAGTTTTATTAAGGATTCGTTGACCATAAACCTGCCGATTTAACAAGAATTCGTGGATGCAGTTTCAACTGGGCAACCATTACTTCAGCAAGATCTTCCGGCTGCATCACTTTGTCAGGATTGCCGTCCGTAAGATTTTCTTCGAACGCCAAATCTGTAGCTACTGTACTCGGTGTCAATGCGCTAACACGAATGTTATGCTTTCTTACTTCAAGCATAAGGGATTCCGTAAGTCCGAGAACTCCGGATTTTGAGGCACTGTATGCGCTTGTAACAGGTGCGCCTTTTTGTCCGGCGGTAGAGGAGATATTAATAATATCGCCTGATTCTCTTTCAATCATCTCTGGCAGAACTGCTCTTGTGACATAATAGACACCCATTAAGTTGACATCGATAATATTTTTGAATTCTTCCGGTGATAGTTCGAGGAACTTACCGAATTTACCGATGCCCGCATTGTTAATGAGGATATCAATTGGACCAAGTTCAGATTTAACATGTTCGACAGCGGCAATGACGGATTCGTTATTTGATACATCAGCGGTTGCCATCGTCACCTCAACTTCGTATTGTCGAAGTTCTTCTGCAACCTTTTCAAGATTAGCAGCTGTTTTTCCGATAAGACCAACGTTTATACCTTCTTTCGCAAAAGCGATTGCTGTCGCACGACCGATACCTCTACCTGCTCCAGTAATTATTGCGTTTTTACCTTTTATCGTTTGCATTCTGCTCACTCCATTCTAGTACATACTTCTTAAAGTATATCAAAAACAGAGTGGATTAGCGTCTGAAGCGATTTATGTTACCTTTACACGTTTGTTGATGAACCAATAATAACTAGTAAATAACTTGATCACACACTGGGGACTACGTGTATAGTTGCTCTTGGTTTTGTTCATCCGTCGCTCTCCAAAGATACAGCTACAAGAAGCGGTCAGAGATACAATTTTGACCGCTCAAACCTTCTACATACAACGTGCAAGAGTGCCCTAAATTGCATCATAGGGCACTTACATTCTTATAAAAGCTCATCTATTCTTTTTTTTAAAGAAACTACATTTTTCACTTAAATATTATAGGAATGCGACAGGCAATTATTCACAACAGGATGACCGAAAAGAGTGTGGCTAGATGTGACGGAGTCACTTCTAGCCACACCTGCCCCTCGGCAAAAGGGTAGTGATTAATTCGCCGAAAGCGGAACGAAAATAATCCAGTAAAAATGGCGGTTCTCAAGCCCTTCTCGTCAGTCTTTTTGCAAGTAAGTGGTAAATCAACAGATGTGCTAACTTTACTTAATCCATATTTGAAAATTACTAACTAAAAAAGATTTATCCCACACGAACGAGTTGTAATGTCGCCAGTTTGTAACTGAAGTTTTCTTGTAATTCAGCAACAAGTTTTACAAGATCACCTTCTTGTAACGAAAACAAGAGACTGGAAGTGAGTGTATTAGCAGTAGTGGATTCAGTCATTGATGATGATGCCTTAATTTTTTCATTGATTTCTATATAGAACTTTGAAGGAACGCATGTAATCGCTTTTGATACCAATACTACTTTATAGCTGATTTGATAAATTCCGTCTTTACCTATCACTAAGCCTTCGGGTGAAAATCCAACATCTTGCAGAGGCGTAGCGATACGAAATTTGATATTACCACTTCCAGAACTCTCCAATTCGGTATAGGCGAAGCCGTAAGCAACATTAATCGGTCCTGCAGGTCCTGCAGGTCCTGCAGGTCCTGTATCTCCTTTGTCTCCTTTGTCTCCTTTAGGTCCTTGAATCCCCTGGGGGCCTTGTTTTCCTGTTTCTCCTCGTTTCCCATCTAATCCAGACGATCCATCATAGCCCCGGGGACCTCGATCACCTTTGACACCTTGTTTTCCTGTTTCTCCTCGTTCCCCAACTAATCCAGACGATCCATCATAGCCCTGGGGACCTCGATCGCCTTTGTCGCCTTTGTCACCTTGTTCTCCTTTTTCCCCACGTTCCCCAACTATTCCAGGTGGTCCTTCATAGCCCCTGGGACCTCGATCCCCTTTGACGCCTTGTTTTCCTGTTTCTCCTTTTTCTCCTTTTTCACCATCTAATCCAGTAAAGCCTTGATAACCCCTCGGGCCTCTAGGGCCACGTTGACACTTACAGGGCTGGCCCACTCCGCAGTTTTTACAGTTTTCCATTTATTAACCTCCCTTTACCTTCATCGCTGTTACCTTCTAATATCGAGTGGAACATTTATGAGTGTTGCACTTGAGCTGGATTGAATAGAAACTGCTCTCGTTTCGTCGGGTTGCACAATAGAATCTTCTATTCGATACGCCCATTCTCCCAGTGCATCAACCGCCACTTGAGAAAGGAGGAGACCGCTCAACGAATTGCCAATATAGATAGAAATAGTAGCTCCAATTCCAATGACATCTGAATTTCCACTAATTCGCCATTCCGCATCTCTTGATCGAAATTCAGCACGAGTTATTGAAAGAATTAAGGGGACAGTCGTCACTTGGATTTCGTCGAATGAAGTTCCTCCGGGTCCGTTAACTGTTAGTCGAAAAGAAAGTGGAGCTGTTTGATTGGGAAATTGAAATGTTGCTGTTGCCGTATTTGCATTTGTTAACTGAACTATAGGACCTGAGATTTGTTCCCACTGATAGTTTGTCACAGTACCAGTTGCACTCCCAGACAACGTAACAACTTCTCCCTGTTGGACACTTTGGTTTGGTCCTGCATTGGCAATCGGTATTGAGGCAAATTCGATAATGTCGACGACTACTGTATCTTTGGAAGGTCCTCCTTCTCCATCGACGGTTAATTCAAATAGTAGTGTTGTTTCGGAACTTGGCGCTGTAAAAGTTGGAGTTGCCGTATTCGCGGCTTCTAGAGTGATTTCGGTCCCCGATAGTTGAGTCCAACTAAAAGTAGTAATGATACCAGTAGAATTGAGGCCATTAAGTGTAACTGGTGAACCGAATAGGACTGTTTGGTCATCACCAGCATGGGCTGTTACTGGAATCGGACCATTCGGTAAACCTGTTACTGATACGGGTATCGTTCTTTCGCCTCCAGCTGAAGACGTAATGATTACATGAGGTGGTGTAAACGTTAGATTCGTATTAAGAGTTCCTTCTGAAGGAATGGTTAGTTCTCCCAATCCAAAATCCGAGACAGATATAATAGGCGTCCGAACAGAATCACTTGATGAAGCTGTAATCGAAAGGTTTTGCGAATCCGTATCAAAATTAGCGGACGCAGTAATAAAATCTACAGGTACTACTTCTTTTATACTGTTTGGATTATCAGTTAGATTAGTGACAGTAATCGAAGTGGGAGGCGTTTCACCAGAATATCCAACACGTGCAAAATAGTGTCCATTACTGCCTTGTAATTGCGTTGGATTAATGCCGTTACCAGTCACTTCAATAATTTGAGCGATATCATCTGATGTGGCAAAAACATCTATTAATCCGTCCGTACTTGCGGTTTGTGTAAAAGTGGCTCTCAAAACATCAACACCTGAGATTGTTGAAATTTTACCAACAACTGTAAAATTTTTAGTTTCAATAGAATTATCAGGAGAAAGCCCTGGTGTTGTTGAACGATCCGGTGACCCTATACCGATTCCAGAACCTTCAATCCTGAAGAAATTTTGAGGTTGCCCAAATTGATCCACAAACAAGCTGCCTACTATTTCGTGTGGAACATTTGGATCGCCAATATAACCTTCAGGCGCTGCAGGTGCTATATTTGGATCCCATTGTAAAAATGGAAATACACGGCTTTTCAGTGCAAGTTCAAAATCTCCTCCGTTAAATCCTCCAATATCTTCTGTGAAATTAATTTCGGCAGTTCCATCGTCAGATTCCGCGATGAATGTATCGACTCCGTACGGGTGAGTGACGGTATACTCCGCATTTGGTCGTAATCCGAAAATACGAATACGAACTCTACCAAATACAACTTGTTCCTCGACCCTCGGCACTTCATTCACAAATGCAGCTTCTAATGCTAAAACGAGCCTCGCTCTTTCACCTGTACCCGTAGTCATTTCAGCTTCGACTTGATGATAAAAAGCTTCCCCTGGATAATTGTCAGGAAAAGAAACGGGTTGTGCTGGATCAGGTAAATCAGCAGGTGTAATGCCAGAGAATGGGTCAGTAGGGTCAACGTTTAGTTGAAGGCGTAAACCATTCTCATCTTTATACCAAACAGGGAATCCATCAAACGCATTAATGGGTCCGACTTCCATAAAACTCCTCCTCTAAATATATAAATCGTTTAGAAATTATTTAATAAATTCCTTCACAACATAGTCTATGTAGAGGGGATGTGAATTGATAGGGTTACTATGGTTAATCCATTGGACAAGTTTCTTTTGCACCTCCTATAGCATTACTTATGTAGAGGTGGGGCCATGTCTGAAACTGCAATCTTAGTTTTTATGTATGTGGATATATGCATATTTCTTGTTTTTTATTTGTATTTACGTGGAATTAAGAAGCTTATTGGGTTTCAATTAGGGATGAATATTAGCATTGTTATGGGGGGCATGAATGCTTTACTGTCTGGTGTACTACTGATACTCCAATATCCCTTTCATTTCACCTTAGTTACCGTTATCTCCACACTGGCAGGATTACTAACTGGAGCCTTGTTTGGTCTGTTATTCGATTATCAAACGTTTGTGACGGGTTTAACGAATGGAATAATCATTGGGTTGATGTCACCGATGATCGGAACAGTTATAGAAATGCCATCGTTGTTTATCTGGTTCATTCACGGCTTTTTTGTTTTAAGTTTATTCACTATTTTTATTTCAATTAGAAGGTCGTGATGTCAGCCTTGCTACTCATCTACCTATTGTTTATCTGGAACATAGTTGAAGTAAGTTCTGTATATAGGATTTTTAAAAAGAAACATTTATTATTTGATGATCGTTTTACGCAGACGATGTGTATGGCCATCACCATGATAGCTTCATTTGTCTTGGCACTGTACCTTAAACTGTTGCTTCCAGCAGATCTAAAGGCTTTTTATCTCCTTCCTATAGTAGTTGGGTTATTTATCGGTTGGAAATTTGGTTCAACAATAAAAGACCCGGCCGCTCTAAACGGTATTTATAACGGCGCAATGGGGGGGATAATGGGAATGATGCTCGGTGCTGTTCTTCAAAATCCAGCTCTGTGCAACATCCCAATCGAGTCTGAAGCAACGATTGCGACAAACATGTATAGTCTTGCTATTTTCACTGCTTGTCTTCATGCGCTCGTAAGTCATTTCATCCGCTATTCGTTAAAGGTGTAATCTGACTTCCTTAAATGAAGAGACTGAGGGGAGAATTCTAGTGAAAGTATTTATAGGTGTACTCTTATTCGTAATCGGATTCACTGCATTCTATTTCTTATGGCCAAAATCAATCGATTTGCCGAAAATTGGCACAGTAGAGGAGTGGACACTGACTGAAGTGAGTGGAAAAGATGTATCCATTCAAACAAAACCGAAGCTAATTACTTTCTTCTTTACAAACTGTCCAGACATTTGTCCGACTACAATGTGGGACTTAAAAGATTTGCAGGAATTAATGAAGGAAAAAGGTATTTCAGAAAATGAGTACCTTATCCTAGCAGTCACGTTAGATCCTGAATACGATACGGAAGAGAGGATAATACAGTATAAGGAAAATTTTGAAATTGATAGTCCCAATTGGTTATTTTTAAGAGGTTCGGAAGTAGATACAAAAAAGTTTACTCAATACTTCAATTTTTTCTATGAAAAAGATGCGGGGGGATTTGTAACTCATTCAACGTCTATGTATGTAGTGGATGCAAATGATCAAGTAAGAGCTTATCACGATATGGCAATAGGTAATAAACGAGTGAATATCGAAGAAATTGCTGACCATTTGCAGAAGCTATTAAAATGAACTGCAGATGCATTCTCTTGAAGGAGGTGAAATATTCCGATTTTTAATTTATAACCATTCATTCATTCATTCGTTATTCATTCATTATGAAAAAGGAGTAGTTTGGAGGTAAACATGGTGCAAGAAGAGCTTGAAATTTTTGGGAAGGAAAAGAAGACAGAGGAAGAATTGAAGAGTCCTCCTTCCTTTTCGTCTCCAACAAGTGCAGTTTCCTTAGAAGAAACGAGAATTCTTACAGAATACAATAGCCAGAAAAATTTATTTAACGTAGCTAATCGGGATGAAAAACGCAGAAAGCCTCTTATGTTGAAACAGTTTTTTAAAATGAAACGAAATCAACAAGTGGTAGTTTCCTCTGTTATCGAAAAAGGTGTAAATGTGACGACAGAGGGGAAAGTCGCAACAATCGGAAGAGACTTTGTAATGCTAACTAATCTTCAAAAAAGAATTTGGATCCCTTATACTGCAATCGAATCCGCAAACATTCCCTTCGGTTTTCCTACCTATTCAAACACCCATCAACACTTTATATATGATAACCAATTACAGCAAAAGCTTGTGCTCCAATTCGGCGAGACAGTGGCTAAAAGGGAAGCGCTAATTAAACAGTTTTTTGAAGAATCTTTACGAACAAATCTTCACTCATGGGGGGGAATGTGGGTAGAAGTGAAAATAGCTGAAATAGCATTTATTGGAAAAATTACGAAGACTACGAAAAAAGAGCTATACCTTCAATTGTTTAAGAAAGAGAAAGTTATCAAATTAAGCGATATTCGATACGTGTCTACGATTGGGCTGTTTCCTGTATGGAAAAAAGTGTTGAAGTCTATTTTTAAATAAACAATCAAATAAAAAAGTAATAAATTTTGAAAATGGGAGGCTTTATGATTGGAACATAACGAAGATAAATTATTTTTGGATTTAAAAAAGTGGATGGGGGAAGAAGTGCTTGTTATTACAAAGGCAGTACAGCTTAACTTGTTGGGGCAAGTATTTCGGCCCGTTTTTGCTGGAACAATTTCCGACGTCCATCAAGGGCATATAACGCTGTCGCCTGTCATCATTAAAATGGTTAATGCTCCATTTTATAAATTCCCGTTTCCAATTAGTATTCCACTTGAGCAAATTGTATCTTATTCAACTGAAGTACCTAGTGACTTGGTGTTCCCATTAGCATAATAGAGGAGTGATGAGTAAATGACTAACCAGAATGAAGCCAGCACAGTTAATGACACTAGAGAGGAAGCTCTAGTCAATCATTTTAGTAAAAATATTGGGCGAAGAGTGTTTATACTGACGGAATCATTTCCATTTATGTTTATTGGGAAAATTAAAGAAATACTTGGAGATATCGTCGTATTGGATGTGCAAACGACATCAGTACCTGCTTTAGAGAAAAAAGAATGGTATGTGCATATCGACGCAATTGATGTGTTCTATATTGAAACGGGGATTGGAGCAAAAATTCCTAATTTAAAAGATTAGTTAGAAAAGAGGCGTCATTATGATAAGAAAGTACCATGTAGTAGCCATTCCGATTCGAATCGTCTTAAATACGTTTGGCGATCATAATCCAAATGGAATGATGTATGTGTTAAAAGAAAATGAACAGAAAGTAAAGGAATTAGTGAAAAAAAATCTGTTCACTCCCGTTGATATTGTTCAGCCTCTTGTGATTCGGGCGAATGAAGGAGAAACAGTTGAAATTTTGCTTGAAAATAAACTATCTTTTAACATAGGTATGCATTTTCAACAAGCAGAGTATGAAGTGGACCAAGCTGACGGAGCGAATGTTGGATTAAACAAAGACAGTACAGTAGCTCCTTTCGATTCGATTTTGTATCGAATACAAGTTGTAAAAGAAGGAACATATTACTTTTCTGATTTAGGTAATCCGTCTAGCAGTGAAAATGGCTCCAATTCAAACGGTCTGTTCGGAGCGTTGTTTGTCGAGAAACGTTTTTCCTGGTGGACGGATCCTGAGACTGGGAAGCTGATGAATAGTGGCGTGTATGCTGATGTTCATCATCCGATTTTACCTTCCTTCCGGGAATATGCTTGGATTTTTCATGATGAAATGGAAGTGGATGATTTAACCGGGAATCGTCCAATCAATCATTTAACGAACCAGGATGAGGAATCATTTCACGGCGCTAATTACCGATTTGAACCGATAAACAGGCGCCAACAGCTTATCGCAGAAGGGGTCGTTGGTCCAAATACTGAAGGAGAAGAAGTTCACCATGATTCATGGGTATTTGGCGATCCATCCACACCGATTTTGCGGGGATATGTAGGAGACCCTGCCAAAATTCGAGTTATGCACGGCGGTGCAAAAGAAACACATGTCTTTCATTATCATGTTCATCAATGGTTGAGCGATCCGCAAGACCTCGAATCTGAAATTTTTGATGCGCAAGCGACCAGTCCACAGTCTCATTACACGATTGAACCGCTGTATGGTTTAGGTAGTTTGCAAGGTTCTTTTGGTGATGCGATTATTCACTGCCATCTTTATCCACATTTTGCGGTTGGAATGTGGGGAATGAACCGGGTTTTTAATACGCTTCAAGATGGAAGCCAGTGTTATCCTAATGGTGTTCCCATTAAATCGCTACATCCATTGCCGGACCGAAAAGCGCCGCCGAAGCCGACAAAATTAAAACCGGGATTCCCGAATTTTATTCCTGGTAAAGTTGGACACAAGGCGCCGCGGCCACCACTCGGTATAAAAGGCGGGCGGGGATTGACTGAACTAGAGCGTCACGCGGCTATTGAAAATCCGCGACCTGGCGCGGTATTTGTTGATCCTTGTCCTGAAGAGGCACCGGTGAATGAATTTAACATCTCGTTAATCGAGTTGCCAATCACATACAACAAACAAGGTTGGCATGATCCAAAAGGACGGATGTTTGTTCTCGATAAAGATTTAGAAGATATTTGTTCCGGTAAAAAAGAACCGGAGCCTCTCGTAATCCATTCACCGGAACATACTTGCATTCGAATTAATTTCACAAACAAATTGCCACACATTCTCGATGGTGATGCATTCCAACTCGTCACAAGAACGTACGAAACTGGCTTCCATATCCACTTTGTCAAATTTGATGTTCTTGTGAATGACGGAGCGAATGTCGGATGGAATTATGATTCCTCCGTTTTACCGGGTGAAACAATACAGTACTCCTATTACGCAGATTCCGAATTAAAAGCATGGTTCTTCCATGATCATTTATATCCAAATGCTCATCAACAGCATGGTGTATTTGGATCGGGTGTTATTCATCCTCGCTTTACGAAATTTCTCGACTCAACATCAGGAGAGGAAGTCGTTCATGGCACACAAGTTACTGCGACTAATCCATTAATTCCTGATTACCGTGACTTTGTGTTATTTGTTCAGGATTTTGCCTTGTTGTTTGATAAAAATGGAAAACCGCTCCAACCGCCAAAGTTTCCAGGTTCTGAAGATGACCCTGGATTATTCGGTGTAAATTATAAAAACGAACCACTGCAATTTCGTTTAGGTCCGGATTGCGACCCTGCTTTTACGTTCAGTTCCTATGTGAATGGTGATCCGATTACCCCAATACTGAAGGCTTATGAAGGGGATTCGATTCGCTTTCGCCTCCTTCAAGGAGCTCAAGAAGAATCCCATAGCTTTAATGTCCATGGATTGAGGTGGATGAGGGAGCGCGGCAGTATGAATTCTAATATGGAAGAGCAGCAGCATATCGGTATTTCAGAATCGTTTACGATGGAAACGTTTATTCCACGAGCTGGAGATTATTTGTGGGCGTTCGAGACAGAAGAAGATTTATGGAACGGACTTTGGGGCCTAATTCGGGCATTTGACGAAAAGGTGCCGGATTTAATACCTTTACCGGACCGACCAGAGCCGTTAAAGCGAACAAAACCGCTTCCTGAATGTACAGGAACAAAGCCGCCGCAAGCGGAAGACCCCACGTTAGTTCCTGTCGAAAAGGGACCAATTCGCTATTTTGATATTGTCGCTTTCCAACTTCCGATTATTTACAATGATTTCGGTGATCACGATCCGAATGGAATCATCTTTGCACTCAAGGAAGATATGGATGCTATTTTAAAAGGCACAAAAAGGCCAGAGCCGTTAATCATACGGGCCAATGTCGGAGATACAGTAGAAGTGACGTTGACAAGTCAATTGAAGCTCGATTTATTTCCCTTCAAAGATGGCATATATCCTTATCCAGAGGTGAAAGAGCAAGCCTTTTATCCACCGTCTTTACGAATCTCGCTGCATCCTCAATTGATTCAGTATGATGTGAAAACCTCGGCAGGCGAAACTGTCGGGTTCAATGGCGACCAAACCGTCGGACCGGGTGAGAAACGAACGTATCGCTGGTGGGTGGATTCCGCGCAAGGAGCTTGCGGCATGTGGGATATGGCGGATATCCGAAACCACAAATCTCAAGGTGCCTTCGGGGCATTTATTGCAGAACCGAGGGGAACGGAATATTTGGATCCATATACACTAAAGCCAGTTCGAACTGGAGCGAATGTCATTTTACGCAATCCTTTTTTACCGGATATAAGGGAATTTGTCATCATCATGCATGATGGAGTAAGACTGCTTGATAAAAACGATCGGGTTATTCTCGACCCAATTGCTGGAATTCTCTTACCACCGATAGATGCTGAAGAAGAAGTAGTTGATACGTATGATCAAGGATCGAGGGGCTTTAATTATCGAAGCGAACGATTAATTAATCGTTATCAAAAACATCCGGTGTTGCACGATTTATTTAGTTCACATGTGTTCGGTGATCCAGCTACTCCGCTGTTTGAAAGTTATACAGGGGATCCAGTAACAATTCGGTTGGTCACGCCAGCAGAGAGACGAAGGTCGCATACGTTCCATCTTCATGGTCACCGCTGGCGTTTTGATACCAAGGATATTAATACTCGAACAGAATCATTTGTTGGATTTAACGTAGCGGGGGCTACACGGAACATAGAGTTGTTGGGCGGGGCCGGTGCTTACGGGAATTTCCCCGGAGATTATATGTACCGTTCTGGAAATATTCAATGGGACATTGAGCAAGGCATGTGGGGGATTATAAGAGTACACAGTGAGCTGAATGACCACTTACCCCCGTTAGAACAATAAAGAAGAGAAGAGAGTATTCTTCTCTTTTTTCTACATAAATGACTTAAGAAAGGAGGTGAGAAAATGGAACAAGAACAAAAAAATGATTTTTATATTCCAGAGCGATGTTGTCCAGAACGATTTCCTTCTCCGCGACTCCCTTCCCCCGTGGACTGTCTGCCGCCAGAAGTTTTAGAAAGAGTTATTGAAAAAATTAGAGATGCAAATGAACTGCTACTGGATCTTGCATTAGCAGATGAGCGGTCGCCAGAAGAAACATTTCAAAAAGTATTTGACGGATTAATCGGTTTACGAGTTGAAATTACAAATCAACTAAGTGAGACGATTGAAGGAATAGTAACCTTAGCTGGATTTACTTTTGTCGTCCTACAGGAAGAGGGAATTGTTTCAATTTTGCCTTATAGTCAAATTGAAAACATTAAGCCTTCTGGGCGATATGCAGAGCCTTATCCTGATTCAAAATTAACCGAGATAGATCCTTGTTTACGTCGGAATTTAACATTTAACTTTGGTGAGGTCGTTTCGTCATCACCAGAATTAATTCACTTATTCTTCAGAATTCATTTAGATATTTATTTGCTTATAGTAGAAGCTAAACGAATTCAAGTGAAAGTTGACGGTTCAACAGTGGAAGGGCTTCTGACAGACGTGAATAAAGAAACGATTGTTTTAAAAGTGGAGGATGAAATAAATATCATCCCGATAGATAAGATTTCACTCATTACAATTAATCGATAAAATAAAAAAGTCAGCCTAAATGAAGTGTCGCTTCATTTAGGCTGACATGCTATTTATATTGAGAAATTTAACAGCATGTGCATTGACGATGGCAAGAACCAGTCACTTTAATATTTGCTATCTTATCAACGGAAAAGATCCAAGACTTACCTTTTTCATGTATTCTGTCTTCATACTCCTCATCAAGTTCGTTTTCTTCTTCAGGGTTTTTCTCTGTTGACTCTTTGTCCAAGTCTTCCTCGAAAGCCTCATCTATTTCCTCTTCAACATGGTCGGGGCTTTCTAACGGAAAGGTTTCTTCTACAAGTACTTCAACAAAATTGGATCCTACAGAGACAATCGTCCCTTTGACTGTATTTCCGGCTTCTAACTCGAACTCAGCTTCGCACCATAGTAGCTGACGCAGGCGGAAGTTTAACCCGTCTTGTAAACCGCTTAGTCGAATTGAAAAATCAGTATCGCATAAATCTTTACGGCAACTGCAACGGCTACGATGACAGTGGCAGGTACATCTATCATGACAGCCTTGATGTGGACTACATTTATGCGAACAACATCGCGAACACGAGCGATGTTTGTAATCAAGATCGAAATCATGGTGATGACTTGTTTTTTGACAATGGCAGTCCGGAATATAATGCTTATCCATATAATAACCTCCTTTCTTCATTCTTATTAGCATATGAACTTTTAAACAAAATCAATGGACAGTAAACCTACACAACGAGCACTATTATGTAATTCTATTAAAAGTTGAAAGTCACTTATCAGTTTACAAATTCTTTACGTAAAAATTACCTTCCTGTGACAAAGGATTAATGAATAGTATATATACTAATTATAATGACCTATTGAATGGGGAGAGTACTATTGATCATGTTAAAAGAAAATCATTTGCAAGAGTTACTTTTCAGCATCATTCGTAATAAAGACATTCAAACGGTCTTTCAACCGATTATATCTTTAGAAGATGGTGAGGTACTGGGGTATGAGGCTTTAAGTCGAGGGCCAGCTAATACGCCATTACAAAACCCTGAAAAACTTTTTACTTATGCAATGGAACAGGGACAACTTTGGAAGCTTGAACACTTATGTCGTTCAAAAGCATTGGAATCAGCTCATAAACTTCAATCAGAAGGTAAGTTGTTTTTAAACGTAAATCCAAATATAATGAGTGATCCGAAATTTAGGCATGGTTTTACTAGAGAATATTTAAGTAAATTTAATATGGATTCAGGAAGAATTGTGTTTGAAATAACTGAGAGAGAAGCCATTTCCAGGCTGTCGCATTTTAAAGATACAATCAATCACTATAAAGAGCAGTTGTATCAAATTGCAATTGATGATGTAGGATCTGGCTATTCCGGTTTGAATATATTAACAGATATTCACCCTCACTTTATGAAGTTGGATATGCATTTAATCCGCAATATTGATAGTGATATAACAAAACAGTCGCTTGTGAAAAGTTTATGTGAATTTGCGTCAATTTCCCAGATAAGTATCATTGCAGAGGGAATTGAAACAACAGAAGAATTGTCTAAGCTCATTGAATTAGGCGTTCATTTTGGCCAAGGCTACTTTGTCCAGAAGCCAAAATCCAACCTATTGCCGATAAGGGAAGAGGTAATTACATTGATAGTAGATGAAAACAAGCGTAAACAAAGTAAGTCTAATAAACGAATAACGGATACATTCGTGAAACAAATAGCGACTCCCTTAGAAACGCTTGACGAAACGATGTTAATCGATGAAGTCAAATCATTAATGGAACTAGACCATACTCTGCCGGGCTATTGCATCGTTGATCAAAATAGGTTGGTGGGTGTCATTACACGAAATCAGTTACATTTTAAAATTAGTGGTCCTTATGGATATAGTTTATATAGCAATAAGGCAATTACAGAAATAATGGATCCTGACTTTTTACAAGTGGATGTCAATACACCCCTTCACAAGGTGTCAGAACTTGCGATGAAGAGAAATCCAAAACACTTATATGACTTTATTACCGTAACGAAGAACGGACAGTATTATGGAATTGTAACTGTGAAAGAATTGTTAGAGAAAACGATGGAAATTGAAGTTAGCTTTGCGAAACATATGAACCCGCTAACCGAATTGCCTGGGAATTTATTAATTGAGCAACAGTTGCAGCACTGTATTGAATCAACAGATGGGTATGGCATCCTTTATTTAGATCTAGATAATTTTAAGCCATTCAACGATGTTTATGGTTTTGAAAACGGTGATAAAGTGCTTATGAAACTTGCTGATATTTTGAGGGGAATTGTGTTACCGACTGAATTTGTAGGACATATTGGTGGAGACGATTTCATCGCCGTTGTATCCTCAGAAAATAGTGTGAAGTATTGCGAACAAATTATAGAACAGTTCGAAGCATCCGTTAAGCAGTTCTATAATATGAAAGACGTTGAAAATGGATGGATTGCATCAAAAAATAGGCATGGAAAAGATGAGTTGTTTCCATTGTTGACAATTTCAATCGCCGGTATAATGAATCATCATTTTCAAACTACATATGATTTGGCAAAAAAGGTTAGTGAAGTGAAGAAACAATGTAAGCAACTAATGGGCAGTAACTTTATATTTGCAGAAAACTAAACAATCATAGAAGCAGAAAAGCCGTTCATCATTTAGTGATGAACGGCTTTGCTTCCTTGTAGGAGAATAGATTTAATGATTCATTTCCAGTTTTGAATGCTTTAGTACTGAGCAAAAGTGGATTGCACTGGGTTGGTAACAATGATAAAATACAATACTATCCAATTTCCTCGAAAATCTGTCAAACGAAACAAAACGAAACGACAGGATAGGACGCAAATACGTAAAATGGGGGGCCTGTTATGATGCAGAAACATCCTGATTTCGAATTTGAATCGGAACGTTTAGATTATACAAAACAATATATGCAAAAACTTCTGGAAGAATCAATTCGTGATGTGAAATCTTCTCAAGAGCAGATACGACAGTCCATGGCAGACTTGGATTATTTAGACTCTAGTTTAAGCTACATCAACATTTTAACAAACGCTAGATTTTTTGAAATGGCCCGATCCCAAAGAGAAGGGCTTGAAGCGATTCAGCAAAAGCCCTATTTTGCCCGCATTCATTTTCAAAAGGAAGATGAAGCAGATGAAATGCTTTATATCGGCAAGACTTCTTTGTTCCACCGTGAAACGCAGGAGCCCATCATTGTTGATTGGCGGTCGCCTGTGGCAAATGTTTACTATGATGGTAGACTCGGTGCTCTTTCTTATAAAGTAAGAGATGAAGAATTCGAAGGACACCTTTATTCCAAACGGCAATACCGAATTGAAAAGGGCGAGTTGCTTGATATCCGTGATGTGGATCTGACAACGAATGACGAACTTTTACAGGAGGCACTTGCGGGAAAAGCTGATACACGGCTAACTGAAATTGTATCGACGATTCAGAGTGAACAAAACGCCATCATTCGAGCAAATTTGAAACAGCCCATAATTGTACAAGGGGCAGCCGGAAGTGGAAAGACCACAATCGCTCTCCATCGAATCTCCTACTTCCTCTATACAATGGGTGAAAACTTTCCGTCTGAAAAATTAATGATTTTGGCACCCAGTAAGTTATTCATGGATTATATCGCGGACGTACTTCCAGAACTAGGAGTAGGACGTATCTGTCAGACTACGTACACGGAATACGTGCTGAACGCGACAGGGCTAAAACTGAAGCTGACAGATCCGGATGCAAAGCTAGAACTGCTAACTGAATCTGAAACCTTAGAAAAGGGTTTGCTATTTGTGACACGCTTAAAGGGTTCACTTCATTACAGGGGAATGATGCAACGTTATGTAGAAAAATTGGAACTCGACATGGCTCAACAGTTTGAAGATGTCTACATTGAAAAGTATCGAATCGTGAAAGCCTCCCGTTTGAGACAGCTCTTTCTCAAAGATTTTTCATATATGCCAGTAGAAAAACGAATTGAGCGGATTAAAATGATCATCGATGGTGACGTAAAGCGAAAACGGAAGCAGCTTATGAATATGCTGACAACAAAATACGATGCCGCACTTGATAATGCACTTTACGGAATTCGGGATGAAGAGAAACGGAGAACCAAGCTCACAAGAATTCTGGAGGAGCGTGACGAAAGGCTTCCCATCATTGAAAAGGAAGGAAAAACGACTACTTCCGCCTACATGCGTAGATTCAAAAAATTTAATGTGAAAAAATTGTATCGGGATTGGCTGTCAAATAAGCAGTTGCAAACAGAGCTCGCGCCTGAGTGGTCCGACAGTGAGAGAGAGGCTTTTTTCACAACACATAAAAAAGAAACGTGGGAAATTGAGGATTTAGCAGCTATTTATTACTTGCATGCGTTATTAAAAGGAGTTGCGGATAAGTGGAAGATGAGGGTTGTCTTCATTGACGAAGTACAGGATTATAGCGAGTTTCAGCTTGCTGCATTACAAGATGGACTAGAGACAGATATGTTTACGATGGTTGGAGATCTAGCCCAGGGAATCCATAGTTATAGATCATTAACATCATGGGAACCTGTTAAGACATTATTTCCGCGAGCAACTTATACGACACTCCAAAAAAGCTATCGGACAACAATTGAAATAATGAATCTGGCCAATCAAGTGCTTACGCAGATGGATGAAGATTTGCCGCTTGTAGAGCCTGTCGTACGCCATGGGAGAGATCCTGAATTCTACGATATGCCGGAGTTTGACAGTGTCAGGATTAAGGGCATCTATGATGGGATTATTGAACGCGGACATCAATCAGTAGCGCTTATCTGCAAAACACGGAAAGATGCGGAGAAGATTCATAGCCAGCTGGAAAAGTTCGGGATGCCAGTCCAATTGCTCGGAGAACAATCTGGTATCAGCGATGAGTGTCTACTCATCATTCCAAGTCATTTGGCGAAAGGGTTAGAATTCGATGCGGTCATTGTTGCCTCTTTTAACGAGCCATTCCGCAATCACCATATCGATCGGAAATTGCTTTATGTGACTATGACTAGACCGATGCATGAACTGCATATTACCAGTGCTACAAATATGGTTAGCTTACGTTGAGTTACGAAGCGATTCAACGCACGATGGACGAAGTGTTAACTATATTTCTTATCCATGACTCTTATACTATAAAAATACCTGAATAATTCAACTTCATATCTCCAATCTCCCTATTGTATAGGAAAGACGACTCGTATATAATAAAACTACTATCCTGAACTTTCGGATAACTCTATCGGTTTGTGTTCGAAAACTCGAAAATACAAGGGGGAAAAAAGAATGACAAAAAAATTGCGCATTTTAACTCTAGGACTATTATTGGCAAGTGTAAGCATTCTATTATTTGCCTGCGGAACAGCTGAGGAAGATTCTGGGACATCGACAGATGGAGCTAGCGAAAAAAGAGTGTTAAAAGTCGGGACAGATGCTACGTATGCGCCGATGGAGTACATGGATGAAAAAGGTAATATCGTAGGTATCGATATTGATATCGTGAAAGCGGTTGCAGAAGCAGCGGGCTTTGAAGTTGAATTTAAAAACTATGGTTGGGAGCCTCTTTTTCCAGCATTAAAAGGTGGGGAAGTAGACTTCGCAGTTTCTTCAATTACAATTACGGATGAACGGAAGGAATCGTACGATTTCTCTGATCCCTATTTCATAGCAAATCAATTGATTCTAGTTCCTGAAGATTCAAAAGTCACGAACTTTGAGGAATTGAAAGACAAACGAGTATCTGTTCAAATCAATACAACGGGTCATATCGTGACAAAGGAACTTTTGGGGAATACAAGTTCTAAAATCGTTGCAACAGAGTCTATGCCTCTAGCAATTAGTGAAATGATCAACGGAAATGCTGATGCGTCCATAGGCGACAATGCAGTCATTATTGATTACAAAGCAAATAATCCGAACGTAAAGGTTAAAACGATAGAAGATGACAGTTTCGAAAAAGAGTATTATGGATTAATGGTTAAAAAAGGGAATACGGAAATACTTGAAATGTTAAATGAAGGAATAAAGAAAATAAAAGAATCTGGGGAATTGAAGGAAATCACAGGATTTGATGTTGAGTAATCGTTTTTATTAAAAACGGTTTGCATACAGCAAGTCATTACATGGGAGTGATTGAATTGGATTTCCTAGATATAAGATGGGATATGATTTGGAACTATCGCGAATTGTTCATTCGTGGAATAGGAATTACTTTAGCACTTACCATTGTTGGTTATTTGGGAGGTTTTGTATTAGGCCTATTCGTAGGAATGGGGAAATTATCCAAGAAAAAGTGGATTTATTACCCTTCCAAATACTATGTAGACTTCTTTCGCGGAACACCATTACTCGTACAGATTCTACTAATACATTTAGCACTTATTCCTGGGATTTTCGGTCACTCATTAGGTTATTTTGTTTCGGGTGCACTTGCTCTTGTTTTAAATAGTGCTGCATACAATGCGGAAATTATCCGAGCGGGCATTCAGTCGATTGAGAAAGGACAGATGGAAGCAGCAAGGTCTTTGGGGATGACACAAAATGTTGCAATGAAAAACATTATACTCCCACAGGCTTTTAGGCGAATGGTTCCACCGCTTGGTAATGAATTAATTGCACTTCTCAAAGATTCTTCATTAGTCACGATTATCGCTGCAAATGATTTATTATATGCAGGGAAAGTAGTCGCGGGAGCTTATTCAAGATTTTGGGAACCCTATATCACGGTTGCCATTCTATATCTATGTCTAACGTATATCTTTGGAAAAATTATTACGTATGTTGAAAATCGGTTCAGTAATAGTTATGTTCCCACACAAAGAAAGAAAATATTTTCGAGTAGGCGTTAAGTAGGAAGGTGATCGAGTGATTAAAGTACAAGGCCTTTATAAATCATTTGGGCAGTTAGATGTTTTAAAGGGAATCGATTATGAAGTGAAGGAAAAGGAAGTCATTTGCGTTATTGGTCCAAGCGGTTCTGGGAAAAGCACATTTTTACGTTGTATAAACTTATTGGAAGACATCACAGCTGGGAATGTCTATATTGATGGCGTAAAAGTAAATGATCCAAAAACGGATATCAATGAAATTCGAAAAGACGTGGGAATGGTATTTCAACAATTTAACTTATTTCCACATATGCGGGTAATCGATAACATTACAATTTCACCAAGAAAAATCCGTAAAATGAATCCTGCTGATGCAGAACTTTTGGCTCATCAATTGTTAAAAAAGGTTGGGCTTGCTGATAAGGCGAATTCATACCCTGAACAATTATCCGGTGGGCAGATGCAGCGGGTTGCGATTGCAAGGGCATTAGCGATGCAACCAAAGATTATGCTATTTGATGAACCAACTTCTGCACTCGATCCGGAAATGGTGAAGGAAGTGCTGGATGTCATGAAACAGCTAGCTATTGAAGGGATGACGATGGTCGTTGTCACGCATGAAATGGGATTTGCAAGAGAGATGGGTGACCGCTTGCTGTTCATGGATCAGGGAGTTATCGTAGAAGAAGGTATTCCTGATCAAGTATTTAATAATCCCGAAAATGAGCGGACAAAAGCATTTTTAAGTAAAGTGCTCTAGTCTGGCCGACAGATAGCAAGGAAAGCAGATGAGTGAGGTGAGTTCACTTTTTCTGTTTTCCTTTTTTCGGAAGTAAATAATTGTTTAGTCATTTGGTATGATAAAGTTAGATACTAACTAGTAGGCGGGAAAACTTTGAAGGTGGTTTTTATATTGAAAAAATGGACAAGAGAAATCGAGATTGATGCATCAATTGAACAGGTCTGGAAGTTTTTTGATGGAACTACAGAAAATATGAGAAAAATTATGCCGCAAGTGGTTGATAACAAACCAATAACAATAACAGAAGAAAAAGTAGGAAGTGTGTATTTACAAAAATATAAAGAAGGTAAGCGCGTGATGGAGTACGAAGTAGAAACATTGCAATATCAAGATTTACCAAATGAAAAAAAGATGAAAGCCGGTTTCACGCTTGCTAATATGTTTGAAATTACAGCGTATTATGAATTGGTTAGGCTCAGTGAGCATAGAACCTCTTTTACATATACCATGACGAATCGTCCTTTAAAATGGTATGTGAAGTTATTTTTACTGTTTTCCAACGATAAAGTTGTTATGGAATTTTTACAACGTGTGAAAAAGATGGCTGAATCGGAAAATTGAACCACGGTGTCGGTCACCATCGATTTGGGTTTATTATCTTAAGTACTTCTTAATTTTGTAGTTGCAAATTTGTTACCCCTTCGAATTTACCACTCATGCTGAATTAGTCATACAAATAAATTTTAATATCGTCGCTATCATCAAGTGTAGCGAGTAAAACATCATTTAATTCCACGTTATAGATTGTGAATTTATTTTCCAGCCAATGTTTGTCCTTCCCTAAATGATGTAACTCCTGAAAATCGATTTTTCCTTCTTTAATGATTATACTTTGAAAAGAATATGGTTTTTTAATCAATTGTATGTCTTCACGAGTCAAAGCTTGGAGTTGAGGTGACAGGAAAAATGAAATGGTTCCATCTGGTTCCCATTGTGCTAGAGCAACGTTTTGGACATCATCAATTTTTTCTTTTCGCAGTTCCGACAATAAATGATCGATTGTAATCCTTGCTTTTGCCAAATTCGTAAAAACTATTTCACCGTTTTTAATCAGTGGATAAGGAGAAGGTTCAAACCATTTTCTGAATGTGTCCCATTTTAAACTTAGAAAAATAAAAATGATGTATAAGACAATTAACACTGTCGTTGTTATCAAGGATCCTTTCATCCCCAATTTTTCATCTGATAATGGGTGAGCAATAATATTTCCGAGAATTAAAGCAACGGTGAAATCGATTAGTCTCAACTGTGAAATAGATCGTGCTCCCATTATTTTAGTCGCGAATAGTAAGAAGAGAAATGAAATTATTGCCCTTAAAATCCACTGGATTGACGTGAGTGTTTCTTGTCCATGAAAAAAATCCATATATCTTCACATCCTTACTAATCGTTGGGTTTCAATAATACTAATTATTTTTGACTATTAACAAGTAAGGTTAGAAATTCAACCTGAATTTCACTAGGTAATATGTTTTATGATTTAGTTTTCATCCTATGATTGCAGTTGGAACGTTTTTATTACTTCATATTTGGGAGACTTTTCCGGATGTATCGTGAACAGGGAAAACGAGAGGACTGGAACTTCAATCGGTGCAAAATTTTCATTTTGAAAGGTCAGTTTATCCTTCGTCTTCCTTTTTTTTGCGATTGTGACGTGGGGAGTGAATCGATCCGAGATTGGCATATCAAGTTGTTTGGCGACAGTTATCTCAATTTCTCTTTGTAAAGATGGTAATTCCAAGGTTTCACTTACAGTCAAATAGACGACTCGCGGACTAGACGATGGACCGAAATAGGATAATCCATTGATATGCATGTGAAAGGGTTTATGACCAGCTGCAATTACCGAAAGACTATCCGTTAGGAAAGGCAAACGTTGCTCTGGCAGGGGTCCTATATACAGCAAAGTTACATGCAAATCCTCTAAATGCGGAATCACTTTATAAGCTGTTTGAAGTTCATATTTATTCCTGAAACCCTCAACATGATTTTCTAAAGTCGATGGTATTTTTATACCGATGAAATAATGTTTGGACATTCTTGCTCCTCCTTTAAAATGGAATTGATGATTCAACCTTAGTGTGGCCCGGAAGATCTTCATCAACTCAGCAATTTCGTTAAAAAACATTTTCACTTACAAATATTTTTTTATAGGGATTAGATAGCTTATTTATAAAGAAGTTGATATAATCAATATTATTAGATAATGATTTTGTCGATTGTATCCAAATAAAGGAATATGGTTAAAGTGGTTACACGTCGCTTAACTAGGTATTCCTTTTAATCGACAACTATACGGAAATGGCCAGAGCGAATGGCCGGAAAATTAGGAATAGGGAGATGCACATATTATGACGACCCGTACAATTACAGTCACATTAAGCGAAACGAAAAAACAACAGCCATCATCCGACCAATTGGAGTTCGGGAGAGTATTTTCAGACCATATGTTTGTGGCTGACTATTGTGAAGGACAAGGTTGGACGGATCATCGAATTGTTCCGTACGCACCACTTGAGTTGGATCCAGCATCCACGGTTTTCCACTACGGCCAAACAGTATTTGAAGGACTAAAAGCTTATGTAGGTCAGAATGGTCAAGTCCTGCTGTTTCGTCCGGAAGAAAACATGAAACGTATGAACAGATCGAGTGAACGCCTGTGTATGCCGCATTTCGACGAAGAGATTGCAATCAAAGCTTTGGAACAATTAATTACTATTGATAAAGACTGGATTCCAGAAACGGAAGGGACTTCACTTTATATTAGACCTTTCATGGTCGCAACAGAACCGTATCTTGGTGTTGCACCATCTAAGAAATATAAATTTATCATTATTCTTTCACCTGTTGGTTCTTATTATACAGAAGGAATCCATCCGGTTAAAATTCTAGTTGAGAATGAATATGTGCGTGCAGTAGCAGGCGGAACGGGAAATGCAAAAACAGCAGGTAACTATGCATCTGGACTGAGAGCACAGGAGATAGCAAGTAAAAAAGGCTATTCACAAGTTCTTTGGCTTGATGGAGTAGAGCGAAAGTACATTGAAGAAGTTGGTAGCATGAACGTCTTTTTCAAAATAAACGGCGAAGTCATAACACCAGTTCTGAATGGTAGTATTTTGGAAGGGATTACGAGAAAGTCAATCCTTCAGTTACTAAGACACTGGGATATTCCGGTCGTTGAACGTAAAATTTCAATGGAAGAATTAATGCAAGCACATATGGATGGTACGTTAGAAGAAGCGTTTGGAACAGGAACGGCAGCAGTTGTTTCACCAATTGGAGAACTTAATTGGGGCGATGATATAATGGTCGTTAATAATAATGAAACCGGTGAATTATCTAAAAAACTTTATGATACACTCACAGGTATTCAAACTGGAAAAGTAGAAGATCCATTTGGTTGGGTAGTCAAAGTTACTGAACCGGTAAAAGCGTAACCGTTTCTTCAATTAGAAAGTAGAAAAGGGTAGCCCTCTAAGGTGCTATCCTTTTCTTTGGATGAAGCAAAGCATTTAGTAGTTAAACGACAAGCTGCTCAAACTGATATTTATAGTTTGGATAAAGAATTTGTAATCTAATGTATACTTATATATAAAACAAATAGGGGATGGTCATTTATGATTAAAGCAATTATTTTTGATTTGGATGATACGTTGCTATGGGATAATAAAAGTGTTGCAGTTGCATTCAAGAAAACCTGTGAAATTGCCGCACAGAAACATGATATTGATCCGGTGGTACTTGAAGAAGCTGTCAGGTTCGAAGCCAGGAAACTTTATGAAACTTATGATATATATGAATTCACACAAACAATTGGTATTAATCCTTTTGAAGGTCTTTGGGGGAATTTTAATGATGAAGGCGACTCCTTCCAGAGAATGAAAGAAATTGTTCCAAGCTATCGGAAGGTTGCGTGGACAAGGGGACTTAAGCGGCTTGGTATTGACGATGTAAAACTTGGAAGTGATTTAGCCGAACTATTCCCCGAAGAACGGAAAAAAAGTCCGTTTGTATATGAAGAATCATTAAAAGTGCTAGATCTATTGAAAGATACATACAAACTCGTTCTACTGACGAATGGTTCTCCAAGTTTACAATATACGAAACTGGAAATCACTTCGGAAATAGCACCTTACTTTGAAAAGATTATCATTTCGGGCGCATTTGGAATCGGAAAGCCAGATCCATCGATTTTCCACCACGTACTCACTGAGACTGATGTAAAAGCAGATGAAGCAATCATGGTTGGAGATAATTTGATGACAGATATTTTAGGTGCCTCTCGAGTGGAAATGCGTTCTGTATGGATTAATCGTGAGAATAAACAACCAAGTGAAGAAGTAATACCCACTTATGAGATATGTCATTTAGAAGAACTATTTCCCATACTAGAAGAGTTGAGGAAAAAGTAAACTGTCAACTAGTGGGAAATCCTATGGCGCGTAGGACTTTGAAACTTGGAGACTAAACAATTCCATACTTAAGGATTTCTCGGATCTATTCACTATTGTGAATAGATCTTTTTTTGAGAATATTATCGAAAAGGTATAATCATAGTTTCTGAAGCGTATTAATTTAGTGTGAGATTTAGGTATAGTTCTCCTTCCCGAGCTTCAATTACTATAGTCATTGGAATAATGATTCATGAAAATCCAAATTACTTAAAAGGAGATGTACAGTATGGGTTTGATATTATTTTTAATTCTAGGCGGAATTATTGGATGGTTTGCAGGAATCATTTTAGGTAAAGATTTGCCGGGCGGAGTCATAGGTAACGTCATAGCTGGTGTAATTGGTGCATGGATTGGTGGAAGATTGCTGGGGAATTGGGGACCTAAACTTGCGGACTTTTATATTGTTCCTGCTATTATAGGGGCACTAATTTTTGTGATTATTGTTAGCTTTCTCATGAAGTCTATGCGTAAAACGTTTTAACCAAAAGACATGTATCAGTTATATACTGAAAAAAGAACGAGCATCAATGTAAAATGATGCTCGTTCTTTTTATGGAAATAGTGGATTTTGTGATAACGTAAGTCCGTTTTCTAAATAAAACTCACAAGTCTATTGCAATAACATCGAAAATATCTTCAAGCTTTTTCAATCGATCAACATTATTCTGTTCAACATGATTATCAACGGTTAGCATCATTATGGCATCTCCGCCGACATTCGATCGACCAACCTGCATCGTCGCAATATTGATGTTTTCGATTGCTAGCAACGTTCCAACTCGCCCGATGGCACCGGGCTGATCTTTATGGTTAATGAACAACAAGTGACCTTCAGGTGTAACATCTACGAGGTTGTCATCGACTTTCACAATACGTGCGCCTAAACCGTTAAGCAAAGTTCCGGCAACACGTCTTAAACCTTTCGTTGTCGATACTTCTACAGTAACTAAATTTGAAAAGCCTTTAGATGTTGAAGTTTTATGTTCATTTACCTTGATGTCAAAACGGTCTGCCAAAAATTTCGCGTTTACATCATTCACATGTGTACCGAGGTTACGTTTTAAAAGTCCTTTTAGCGTGTTTCGAGTTAAAGGGCGGACATCAGATTCTGCGAGATTTCCTGAGTAATATATATTTACCTCTTGAATGACACCTTCTGCTAAATGGGACAGGAATACACCAAGTTTTTCAACTAAGTTAAAGAATGGCTCAACTTTGGCCAGTGCTTCTTTAGAAACGGAAGGCAGATTAACAGGATTCTGGACAGCTCCGCCGTTTAAAAATGTTACAACATCTTGGCTTACGTCGATTGCCACACTTTCTTGCGCTTCAATCGTACTTGCACCTAGGTGAGGAGTTGCAATTACTTCGGGAAGTGTCAGCAGTTTATGACCAACAAATGGCTCTGTTTCAAAAACGTCGAGTGCAGCACCTGCTACTTTTTTAGCAACAATGGCATCATAGAGTGCATCTTCGTCGATAATACCGCCTCGTGCACAGTTAATGATCTGGACGCCATCTTTCATCAAGTCGAATGCTTCTTTATTGATCATGTGACGAGTATCTTTCAGAAGTGGGGTGTGAACTGTTATGAAGTCGGCGGCTTTTAGCACGTCTTCAACAGAACCTGCTGTAATTCCCATTTTTTTCGCTTTTTCTTCAGTTAAAAAAGGATCATAGGCAATGACATTCATGCGTTGTCCTTTCGCTCTTGCAGCAACTTCCGCTCCAATTCGTCCTAGTCCTACAACACCTAGCGTCTTGTTTTTTAATTCAACGCCAATAAATGATTTACGGTCCCATTGTTGGTTTTTCAACGAATTGAATGCCTGTGGTATTTTACGTGCTAGAGCCATCAACATTGCCATTGTATGTTCAGCAGCAGAGTTCGTATTGCCATCTGGAGCGTTGACGACGATAATTCCGTGTTCAGTTGCCGCATCCAAATCGATGTTATCGACGCCGACACCAGCACGTCCTATGATCTTCAAATTTGTCGCTTTTTCAATGATTTCACGTGTCACTTGTGTTTGGCTACGGACAAGCAGTGCGTCATAATCTTTAATGTTATCAGCCAATTGTTCTGGTGAGAAACCTGTTTCAATAACGATGTTCAAACCTTCAGCTTGTCTTAACGGATAAATACCATCTTCACTTAATGGATCGCTGATTAGTATATTAAAAGTCATTTAGACCAACACTCCTTCGTTTACGTAGACTTGCTGTGCTGCTGCAGTCCCTTTACCTAAATCTATCTTTTTGCCGATTTTGAGTAGGCCGATTTCCATTGCACTTATCGTTTGCAGAACATCTGCCGGTGAACAGTAACCCATATGGCCAATACGGAATATTTTGCCGCTTAAATGTTGTTGTCCGCCTGCAACAATTAAACCAAATTCTTGTTTAATGACTTTTCTAAACGCTTCTGCATCGAAGTCATCCGGTTTTACGGCAGTGACAGTGGGGGAGGCATCCTTGTCACTTGTTAGTAAAGGGATTCCTAACGCACGGAAAGCGGCGCGCGTCATATTCATCATCAATGTGTGACGTGCGTTCACTTGTTCGAATCCTTCATTCTCCATTAGTTGAAGCACTTGTTCCAGACCGAATAACAAAGATAATGCAGGTGTAAATGGAGTTGTATCTTTTAACAAATTGTCACGATATCTAATTAAATCCAAATAATAGCGAGGTTGGGGATTGTTTTCAATGATGTTCCATGCGCGGTCGCTCGCTGCGATAAAAGCGAGCCCTGCTGGAAGCATGAACGCTTTTTGAGAACCTGTCACTAATACGTCGATTCCCCAGTCATCCATTTTCGTCTCTACACCACCGACACAAGAAACGCCATCTACAATGATTAAAGCATCCGAGACTTCATGGACTGCTTGTGCCAGCTCCTTAATAGGATTCAATACACCCGTTGACGTCTCACAATATGTAGAAAATACGGCTTTAATAACGGGGTTATTTTGCAATAGACCTTTAATCTGCAAAGGATCCAGTGCTTGTCCCCATTCGACATTCACACTATGAACCTTGATATTGTAAGCTTCACAAATTTTTGTGAAACGTTCACCGAATGCTCCTGTTACAATGACTAATACTTCATCGCCGGGATTGACAATATTTACAACGGCAGCTTCCAAACCTGCTGTCCCGCTGCCGGTCAATATTAGAACGTCTTGACTCGTGCCAAAAACCTTTTGCAGTCCAGGCTTGATATTTCTAAGCATAGTCGATGTCTCTTGTCCCCGGTGGCCGATCATTGGTTGACTCATCGCCCGTTGTACACTTGGTGGGATGGGGCTCGGTCCCGGAATTCGTAGTAGCATTTGGTCTTGTAACATCTTCATTCTCCTCTCGATTATGGAAATAAAAATAAATATAAAAAAAGCCTTCCTCCCCTTACAAATGAATGTAAGGGGCGAAAAGCTCTAATACTCACGCGGTACCACCCTTTTTACTGTCCAATAAAAGCGACAGTCTTAGTTAGCATGCTTAACGCGCATGTGACGGATAAACCTACTAAATGTTTCGGCTTATCTATTCCGGAGTGCTACTCTACAAAGAAATCACTGATTTGCACCATCCATCAGCTCTCTTGAGATTTCAGTAGATAAAGTGTGTCTCCATCAAAATAGTTAGATTAGTTATGGAATTAGAATTAATCATAACAAATGAAAAACTAATGTCAAGCATCATTTTTAAAGATATCAATTTTTTCTGAGACCAATTGATAGAACAATACATGCAGGAACGGTATCCTTTCTAGTGAGAACAAAATAAGGAGTGATTAGATTTGGTTGTTGATAATATAAAAAAATTCAATTCGATTCCATTTTCAGTTCTAGATCTTTCTCCGATAAATGAAGGCAGCAACGCTACGCAGTCCTTCAAAAATAGTGCGGAATTGGCACAGCACGTAGAGCGATTGGGGTTCAACCGCTACTGGCTTGCTGAGCATCACAATATGCCAGGTATTGGAAGTTCTGCGACATCAGTCCTTATCGGGCATATTGCTGGAGCGACAAAACGGATTCGCGTCGGTTCGGGGGGAATTATGCTACCTAACCATGCGCCGCTTGTCATTGCAGAGCAGTTCGGTACACTCGAATCAATCTATCCGGGAAGAATTGACCTCGGTTTAGGTCGTGCACCCGGTTCGGATCAGGCAACAGCCTTTGCGCTACGCCGTACTTTGCAAAGCACTGGCGATGATTTCCCTGAACAGTTGGCAGAACTTCAAGCTTATTTTGAACCGGACAGATCAGCCCGTGTTCGCGCATTTCCAGGTGAAGGACTCGATATTCCGATATGGCTTCTTGGTTCATCCGGTTTCAGTGCACAGCTCGCAGCGCAGAAAGGTTTGCCATTCTCTTTTGCAAGTCATTTTGCACCCGCCTATACAATGGCAGCAATGCAGCTTTACCATCAGAATTTCAAACCATCTAAATTTCTTAAGGAACCGTATGCCATGCTTGGCGTCAACGTCATCGCAGCGGAGACGGATGAGAAGGCTCAATGGTTGGCAACTTCACAGCAACTACAATTCCTTGGTATCACTACGGGAATGCCGTCACAACTAAAACCACCCGTCGACAATATCGAAGACTTTTGGTCACCACAACAAAAGGCATCTATTGCGCAAACGCTTGATGCTCGTACAACAATCGTCGGCAGTCCGGAAACTGTAAAACAAAAGCTCGAAAGTTTCATTCAAGAAACGAGAGCAGACGAATTAATTATTAACACGCAAATATTCAATCATGAAGATCGATTGCGTTCTTATGAAATTGTTGCAGAATTGATGAATTGAATAAATAAAAGCCGCGACCTTTATGAAGGGGTGCGGCTTTTTACCATGAAAAATTACTCAATTAAAATATTTTTATGGTAAATATTGATGATAGACGTTGGGAAGATAAGAGGGGGAAACAAATTCGAAAATAAAAGCACCGGTATGATAACCGATGCTTTACACTTTTATTCATCTCTGCTTATCTTGTCGTTCCCAAACTTTGAGCGAAGGATAAGGATCAAAAGCCCATTCTGTCCGTCCGTTATATTTGTACATCCCGTAGTGGAGATGGGGAGGGAAACGACCTGATGTCCCTTCTTTACCATAACCTGAGCTGCCTACTGAACCGATGATTGTTCTTGGTTCAACGATGTCACCTTCTGTGATATCTTTATTGAAATAAGCTAAATGGGCAAAATAGTGGTACGTATTATGTGTATCTCGAATACCGACCCGCCAACCTCCAAATTCATTCCAGCCCATTATTTCAACTACTCCATAAGACGTGGCTCGCACGGGGACACCATAACCTGCAAATAAATCGGTTCCTTCATGAATTCTTCGGCCGCCCCAGCCTCTTTTTGCCCCCCAGGTTCCATTGTAACTATAATTATAATTGGTGGGAATAGGGAAAGCATGTTCATCCAGATCCAGCGTTTCAAAGTGCTTATACAGTTTTGCAATCGTCATGATTTGTCTAACAGTTTCTTCACGCTTGTAATATTCTTCTAAAGCTAATTTAAAATCCTCTTCTTCTTGTCCATACCCGCTTAAATAAGTAGCCATTGTAAAAAGCACATCTTCCGCATTATTATTATCTGCAACACCGTCTCCATTACCGTCAAGGCCATTTCCGCCAAAGTAGGCAATCGATTCAGAAGATGTATCGTCTTTATTTGGATTAAGTGGGCC
The DNA here is from genome assembly GCF_056786535.1 of Sporosarcina sp. Y352. Classification (NCBI taxonomy): domain Bacteria; kingdom Bacillati; phylum Bacillota; class Bacilli; order Caryophanales; family Caryophanaceae; genus Sporosarcina; species Sporosarcina sp. Y352. The sequence goes on along the minus strand of NZ_JBXCJE010000001.1, from coordinate 415,558 downwards.
AATCCAATAATCATCTAAAAATTGGATTGCGATGGTTCCATCTTTCTTGGGTATATCAGTTCGAACCTGCTGGATATTACGTTCATACTGATCGACGGCGGCTAAATAATACCACGGAACAGTTACATTCTCGAAACGTAAATAAAATTGCATTCGTTCTTCCAGAATTGTTTCTCTTGATGGTTCTTCCTTTGCTACAACAACAGTAAAGAATAGAAACGACAATGTGATGATATACATCGGAAACAAAATCCAATGTCGCACAAAAATACCCTCCCTTTTTAGCCATTTAATTAGAATTCCCTAAATTGATTAATTCATAACTGTGTAGCTATGTGAAAATTTTCGAGCTAGACAAAATGATGTATATAACTTTTATATCTTCACATAATAAGGTTGAGATCCATTTAAACAAGTGGAGAAAAAAGGAGAGATAATAAAATTGGGAATTTTAGATGGAAATCCGAAAGACGAACCGTTGCACTACGGAGAAGTAATAGGATCATGGGCATATGTTTTGGCGAATAATGGGCTAATTAGTGGCTACGAAGCATTTGTTAATCATGCAGGTGACGGAGATCTCATTGAACTCCTAGAAGAGGCAATTAAAACGATGAAATCAGAAAATAAGCAACTTGAAAATGTTTTGAAAGAGAATGGAATCGCATTACCCCCTTCATTGCCTGAACGACCTAAAGCGACAGCAGAAGATATACCGGTCGGTGCGAGATTTATGGATCCGGAAATCAGTGCTGCAATGTCCATTAATGTCGGGCAGGGTCTTGTGTCATGCAGTCAAGTAATGGGACAATGCTTGCGGGAAGATGTCGCAATGATGTTCAGTAAATTCCACGCGGATAAAATGCTGTTCGGTTTTAAATTGTTAACTTTGAATAAAGAAAAAGGGTGGATTATTCCCCCACCGCTTCATAAAAGTGTTCCAAGCTAACGGCTGGATTAGAAGGACCTTGTCAGCTTTATTGACAAGGTCCTTTTCATATTGTGAATTCGAGCACCTCTTGGTAAACTTAGGCATAAAAGTAAAAGAGGTGTTCTGAATGATTCGACTACTTACTGAGGAAGACAGGCAACTAACATTAGATTTTGTCTCTCAAAAACCAGCAGAAAACCTTTTTATAATTGGAGATATTGAAGCCTATGGGTTTGATAATCCCATTCAGAAGTTATGGGGAGATGTTACAGAGGATGATCAATTACATGGTGTTTTGTTAAAATATGCTGGAAACTTCATAGTCTATGCACCAGGGGAATTCGATGCGCAAGGTATCGCAGAAATAATCAATTTTGATGAAAAATACGAGTTCATATCTGGGATTGAACATATTGTCCTTAAATTGGAACCGCATTTGACTTTGAAACCAACTAATCCACGAGTACTTTATTATGCGAAATGTGAGAAGGCAAATGACTTGCCAGTAGTACCCGCACGAATAGATGTGAAGAAAGCTGTACCTGAGGACGCTGAAAGAATAATTGAGCAAATGCAAGGGATACCTGAATTCGCAATGAGCACGATGAGTGTTGAACATAAACGTGATTCACTTAGCAATGGGTCAGCACGGTCTTATTTCATCGAAGAGGGCGGTCGAATAATTAGTTCTGCATCGAGTACGGCTGAGAATAGCCAGTCTGCAATGATTGTAGGTGTAGGAACGTTACCAGGTCACGAAAAAAGAGGGTTGGCTTCATTTTGTATGTCGGTGATCTGCGAAGAACTTCTCAAAGAAGGTAAGATGATATGTCTGTTTTACGATAATCCCGATGCAGGTTCTATTTACAAACGGATTGGCTTTGTAGACATCGGAAAATGGTCCATGTGGAGCTTCAAAAAATAGTTGGTTGTTATAAAAATGAGTCGTTTAAAGGCTGAGTTGGTGACTGCCACTTTTTTTGATGATAGAATTAAAATTATAGATAATTTAAAATAAGGAGTGATTCGAATGGAGAAGTTGCAATCGATCGAGCAATTTGAACAATTGAAAAGTGAGGAGCGTATAATCTTTATGTTCTCAGCAGATTGGTGTGGGGATTGTCGCGTCATTGAACCAATTTTACCTCGAATTGAAGCGGATTATCCTGAATATCAATTCATCCTGGTTGACCGTGACGAGTTTATCGATTTATGTGGGGAACTTGATATTTTTGGAATCCCTAGTTTCATAGCATTCCATGACGGGGTAGAAGTAGGGCGCTTTGTCAGTAAGGATCGAAAATCGCAAGCAGAGATTGAAGAGTTTATCAACAGCTTGTCTGCCTAATGCATCGTGATTTGATTGACGTGAACTTGCAATTTGTAACCCTGATAAATAAAATACCGTTAAGTAGGGGGACTGTTGATGAAACCGGTTATCGGCATAACGACAGATGTCGAACAAAGTGGCAAGCACATTTTAGATAATGAATATGTCCGATCGGTCATCAGAGCGGGCGGTTTACCGATTATCATTCCGGTTGGGATTGAGGAAGATGTCAGTCAGCTGCTTGGAATGTTGGATGGACTCATATTATCCGGGGGGCAGGATATTAATCCTATGCTTTTCAATGAAGAGCCATATGCTTATCTGGGTGAAGTTTCGCCAATCAGGGATTCAATCGAGCTGGAAATTACTCGACATATGCTCAAAACAGGCAAACCTATTCTCGGTATATGCAGGGGGCTCCAAGTACTGAATGTTGCAGCTGGGGGCACGATTTTTCAAGATTTACATAAACAAAACGAGAGTCCAACACTTCAGCATTTTCAAATAGCACCCAATTCACATCCATCTCATTATGTGATGGTTGAAGACGGAAGTTTGCTAAAAACGATAGCGGGAAGTGAGCGCATTCAAGTTAATTCATACCACCATCAATCTTTGAAAGATGTAGCTGCTGTTTTCAAAGTTACTGGTATGGCGAGTGATGGAATTATAGAAGCAATCGAATGCATTGGTAAGGAATTTGTACTGGGTGTTCAGTGGCATCCCGAATTATTATCAGCAAAAGGAGATTCTGTCTCGCTACGGCTATTTGATAAGTTTATTGGTGCGTCTGCTAGTAAAAAAAACTGAGCTAGTTTGAACGGTACCCCAATTGGTAGTCACACTTACTAGCTGGGGTGCAGTTCATTTGCTCAGTTTTTTATTGTTCAAATAAGTCATCATTTTTTCTGGGTAATCTGTGAAAATAGCGGTGACACCGACTTGAGTCAAAGCATCTACATATTGATACTCATTTACCGTGAATACACGAATGGAAACACCTTTATCGATAACCATTTTAGCAAACGGTCGGAGAGCGGATGGTAATGTTATATGCAAGGCATCTGCAGGAATTGATCGCAAATAATCAAGCGGTTCCACAAGTACTTCCATAAACAAGGCGGCGGTTTCTATATGGGGGGCTATTTTTTTTGCCATTTGAACCGCTCCGTGGTCGAATGAAGAAATTACGACACGACTATCAAGTTTCATAACCGATACTAGCTCGGTAACTTTTTTGACCATTCCTTCATATGGAAAAATATCTGATTTGAGTTCAATATTTAGATGATGAGACGTTTCAGAGAAAATATCGAGTACTTCACGTAATGTAGGTATGACTTCCCCTTGAAATACGGAAGAAAACCAGCTGCCAAAATCAAACATCCTTAGTTCTGATAGCGTCATATCCTTTATGAAACCGTGGCCATTAGACGTTCTATCAATTGTTTCGTCATGGATGACGACCAGTTCACCATCTTTTGTAAGATGAACATCAAATTCTACGCCGTATATTTGCAGTTTAGCAGCTTTCCGAAAGGCAGAAATTGTATTTTTGGGATGTGTTCCTGATGAGCCGCGATGAGCATAAATATTCAATTTAAAACCTCCTTTATTTACCTATAATTGTAAGGCTTTCATCATGGAGTAGCAATTGATTTACTTGCTGAAAACAATGTAAATTGGAAAAGGGATGTCCTCAATTGAGGACATCCCTTTGTTTTTTGTTAGGTACCACTACTATTTTGAATTTAATTTTTCATCCCGAAAATTCGGGGAATAATTTCCATAGAAAGGATAAGCTTTCAGAGCCGCGGTCATTGTTCCACTGGGTGTCTTCTAACTTAAGCAACATAAACCCTGCCTACTTTTACGTCCTTGCGACCCTTTAGTCGCGCCAGTGTGAATAAGTATTCTCAAAAACAGTACATAGAATGCCAGATATTCAATCATAACGATTACCTAATTGTTAACTGAATCATCTTATCATGGATAATATCATCTGTCAAGGTAACATAAGATTCATTGCCATTCATCCATCTGTTCTTCCTCCGCGATTACTTGTAAGTCGTCCGCGGTAATTGTGAGTACTTGGTAGTCCGTACGTTCAGCGTGTTTTTCTGCTGCCTTCTTCACAAATTTTGGAGATCCTTCATTTTCCTCATCATAGACAATGAGAATTCCATCAGAATTACGCATGAAAAATTTGTCTTTTTCGATAAACTGCCATGGAGCTTCGTAAGGTTTGCTCGTTAAACTAACATGATAATCGGCCAAAGCAACAATCGTATGGTACTTTTCCTTTTTCATGTCGTTCCAATTTTTCTCTTGCTCTTTAAAAGGGGTGATAATCGCATATTTTAATTCGGTATGTTCTTTTCTTAATTCAATTACGATTTCCGCTGCCCATGTTTCAATACCTAGTTGACCGCTAATAATAACCCATTCCAATCCATCGTCTAGCAATGTTACGAGTCGATTTTCCAAAGCCTTTTTAATGAAATGTACTCCTGGGTGTTTATCATCAAATATACCAAGTTCATGCGGTTTATACCCCGTAACGACCAATCGTTTTAGAATACGTTCCGCCTCCTTTACCAGTTAAAAAATGATTACCTATCATTTTACCATGAATAGTGTTCGTAATATAGGTAAGTCTCTAGAGTTCATATTACGCTTACCCTAATATTGTAAAGGATATTTTGGACAGGGTGAATATCCATGTCATGCAACATGGATTGAAATCAGGAACAAAATCCAAACTGTTTCCATAAAGTTGGAATTTTCTTTTTGGATATAATCATCTGTTTGGAAATCTTATGTTCTGTTGATTAACTTGTGGCCGCACACTCGTGACTTTAGTCGTGAGTTAGGCCATTTTTTTTTGGTGTTTTATAAATACGTATGTTATAATTTAAGTATGAGGTGTCAATATGGAAATTAAAAAAGGTCGCGGATATGTTTATTCAATTCAGTATCATATTGTTTGGTGCGTGAAGTATAGAAAAGACCTGCTTCGAGGAGAAGTAGACAATCGGTTAAAGGAAATTATGCAAGAGCAGGCAATCACGCACAAGTTCGAAATTATTGAAATGGAAACAGACTTAAACCATATACATATGTTAATTGACTGTTCTCCACAACACACCATTCCAAACTTGTTAAAGGCACTGAAAGGGAATTCTGCCCGATTCCTGTTTAAGGAGTTCTCAGAACTTAAAAGTGAGCTTTGGGGTGGAAGTCTGTGGAATCCATCCTATTTCATTTGTACAGTAAGTGACCGAACGGAAGAACAGATTCGTCAATATATTAAAGCACAGCCTACTAAAAAGAGGGAACGAGGGCGACCCTTTTCAAACATCCAATCGTAAAAGGAGCTGATCCTAATGACGAGTAAAACAGCTGAAAGGAATAAAACATTAAAAGAAGAAGGAAAACAGTTGCGTCATTACGGTCTGCGTCTTCGTGCGAAGCCAACGAGTGAGCAAGCTAAAAAGATTGCGTATTCAGTGGATTGTGCTCGTTTCGCTTATAATATGTACTTGTCGCAAAAAATCGAGTATTACCAACACACAAAAAAGACGCTTTCTTATGGCGTATTTAAGAAAAACTTTAATCAACTGAAGAAAATTGAAACATATGCCTGGCTCAAAGTGCCGGATAAGTTTGCTCTCGAATGCGGGATGGAACAAGTCGATGATGCTTACGCCCGATTCTTTAGTGGGCAAAATGGCTATCCTAGATTTAGGTCGAAGCGTGGATCTAAGCAGAGCTATTCAACGAAATCAACAAACAACAATATCAAATTGAACATTCAGGAACTGTATGTGAGTCTCCCGAAGATTGGGAAAGTAAAGGTCATGTTATCGAAGAAACAAATTACTCGATTTGAGACAGAGAATAAAAATCGTAGACTATTGGGAGCGACAGTAAATGTTCACAGTAGCGGTCAAACGCATATATCTCTTCGTTTTGAAGAAGTTGTTCCAGTTATCGAAAAGGTTAAAACTAGCGAGATTTTGGCTAGTGAAGTTGTCGGGTGTGATATGGGGCTGACCCATTTTCTGATTTCATCAAATGGCGTAAAAATCGAAAACCCACGTTACTTGAAGCAAGACTTGTTAAAGCTTTCCAAGTTGCAAAAACTGCTTAAAAACAAGGTGATCGGTGGAGCAAACTATAAGAAAATGCAAACAAAAATCAGTAGACTACACTTACACATTGTGAACAAAAGAAAAAATTTCCTGCACCAAGTCTCTCGAAAATTGGTGGACGAAAACCAAGTCATCATTTTAGAGGATTTAGACGTCAAGAAAATGATTAAGAATAAGAGACTTGCACGTAGTATTGCGGATGTGAGTTGGGCTATGTTTAAAACATTCGTAATCTATAAAGCAGGGTGGGTAGGCAAGCTAGTTATTTTAATTGATCGGTTTTTCCCATCGTCCCAAATATGTAGTGGTTGCAAGAAAAAGAATATACTTTTGTCGCTAACTGATCGAATTTGGGTCTGTCCAACATGTGGAATCAATCATGATCGTGACAAAAACGCAGCCCTTAATATAAAAGAAGAAGGATTGCGTTTATTAATGGATATCTAGCTCTATCTTCAGTACCGCAGGAACTGCGGGGTGTGCCTGTCAACATCTTAAGATGTTGTTTGTTTCTCATTTTTTGAAACAATGGAGAGAGTGTTAGACGCTTTTATTATTAAGTGCAGTTCTCGATGAAGCAGGAATCTTACGATGAGAACCAGGGTCCGGAGATTATGTTGTCGTTTTTTTGACCTCAGAATCCCGTGACTTTAGTCGTGGGAGGTTCAAGAATGTAATGTATAACACAATGAGTTTTGGATATAATACGTTTACAAAGTTAATCTCCATTCCGAAGTAGCTCAGCGGTAGAGCAATCGGCTGTTAACCGATCGGTCGTAGGTTCGATTCCTACCTCCGGAGTCATTTTTTATTAAAAACCTCTTCTCAATTGAGTAGAGGTTTTTTGATGTTTTAGGAATAATACGAGTCAGTAATGAACATTCGTCTATACCCCATCACATTTATTCTTTAAAAAACTTTATTCCATTTGAATAGTAACAATCATAAATAAAAACCAAATGGGAATACTTCGTATAGAAATCTAAATTAGGAGGAAATCTATTTTGATGACAACAGAGAGTAATTTATCAATTTTTGCTTTAGGTGGTATTAACGAAATAGGGAAAAATATGTATGTTTTACAGTACGCAGACGATATCGTGGTAATTGATTGTGGTTCTAAATTTCCGGATGAGAGTTTAATGGGAATTGACTTGATAATCCAGGATGTATCTTTCTTAAAAGAAAATAAGGATAAAATACGAGCATTAGTCATTACACATGGGCACGAGGATCATATTGGAGGCATACCATATTTTTTAAATCAAATAAATGTACCGATTTATGCGACAAGATTAACGTTAGGGTTAATTGAACTAAGGTTAAAAGAGCATGGGCTTCTTAGAGGTACTGAGTTGGTCATGATAAACTCTGATTCAAACTTAGAGTTCGGAACGATGAGTTTAACATTTTTTAAAACAAATCACAGCATTCCCGATTGTTTAGGAATTGCATTTCATACACCTGAAGGCGCAGTTGTACATACGGGCGACTTTAAGTTTGATTTAACACCTGTTAATAACGAATATCCAGATATCCATAAAATGGCTGATATCGGCAACAAAGGTGTATTACTTCTCTTGTCGGAAAGTACCAACGCGGAACGCCCTGGCTTTAATACATCTGAACGGCTTATAGGTGGACATATAGAAGAGGCATTCCGCAATGCTCGTCGGAAAGTATTTATCTCGACTTTTGCATCTAATGTTCACAGGGTACAGCAAGTAGTTGACGCTGCACAGAAAACGAACAGAAAACTAGCTCTGCTGGGTCGAAGTATGGTAAATGTTGTTTCGGTTGCCTCTGAACTAGGTTACTTAACTATTCCAGATGGAATGCTAATTGAAAAAAATCAAATTAGACAAATGGATTCAGCAAAGGTAGCCATTCTCTGTACTGGTAGTCAGGGAGAACCTATGGCGGCACTATCGCGTTTGTCCAGTTCGAATTTTCGTCAGGTACAAGTCGATACAGACGATACCGTAATCTTTGCTTCAAGTCCTATCCCAGGAAATGAAAAGAGCGTTTCACGAATCATCGATAATTTATTTTTATTAGGGGCAAAAGTGATTTATGGATCGGGAAAAGAAACGGGCATGCATGTTTCAGGACACGCCTTTCAAGAAGAACTGAAATTAATGCTTACGTTAATGAAACCGAAATATTTCATTCCTATACATGGTGAATATAGAATGTTACATCATCACAGCTTGTTGGCCGAATCAATTGGAGTGGAAAAAGAAAATATTTTTATTATTAACAATGGAGATGTTGTTGATATAAAAAATCAGGTTGCCCGCCAAACACGAAAAGTTCAATCAGGAAATATTTTTGTAGATGGGTTGGGAATTGGTGATGTAGGAAATATCGTATTACGTGACAGAAAACTATTATCTGAAGAGGGAATGCTTGTAATTGTAGTGACTGTAAATAAGGCGGATGGTCAGCTTGTTTCTAATCCAGATATAATCTCCCGAGGTTTTGTTTTTAGTCGTGATTCAGAAGAACTTATGAATGATGTAAATCAGCTGGTTATAAAGACCGTTAGCAATTTAAAGGGAAGCGATCGAAACCAAAGAAATATATTAAAACAAAACATAAAAAAATCGACTGAGACCTATTTATATGATCGTACAAAAAGAAGGCCGATGATTCTTCCAATCATAATTGAAATATAACCTTATTTCATTATCTAAGCGAACTCCATGATGTAGTTGGAGTTCGCTCGATTTTTGTTTGTTTTAGGTTTCTCTAGGAATAACAATATTGTGTATGATAAATTCACTTTTCGAAAAAGTGGGTATCCGTACATGATTTACGGGAGAATTATGTCGATTTGGTACAATATATTTCAATTTATTATTCCCGCATAGGCGTTTTCGGGTCCACACTGCTTTGAGGTATAAGACCAAAAGACTTCATTTCGCAATACATCTAAAATAATATGGCTCATTAAATTCTACAAAAATAGTCTAATACATAAGGAATATGCTCAAGATGAATGTATACCGTCGGAGTAATCGGAATCAATTGTTGAATATAGTTCTCCTAATTTTCATGAGTATTAAAGTGGAGACGGAAATATATGTAAAGCATGCGTTTGGGAAGGAAAGGAATACTTTCCGATGATGAAGAATGGAAATATTATTGTACTTTATGTAGTTCAGTCATAACGGCTTATATCGGGCATGATATTCAGGAAACAAGACTATTAGCTGTCGACGAAAATAATCGATTATTGGATTAAATGTAAAGAAGTAAGGCTATGTTGTTTGTATAGCCTTACTTTATATGAGTATTGAATGGAGGATTAATTGTGACCCAAAATGATAATGAAAATGGAAAGTTGCCGGAGCAAGTTGAATCTTATTGGAGGACCGATATTGAGTTTCCACAGTTTCCAAGTTTAGAGGAAGATCTTCAAGTTGATGTCGTTATTGTAGGTGCAGGTATTACCGGAATTACATCCGCCTATCTGTTAGTTAATGAAGGCTTGAAAGTCGCTGTTATCGAAGCGGGAAAAGTGTTGAACGGGACAACTGGTCATACAACTGCCAAAATTACTGCTCAACATGATTTAATATACGATGAATTCATTCATAACATTGGAAGAAGTAACGCACGTTTGTATTATGAGGCGAACAGGGAAGCACTCAACTTTATCAAAGAAACAGTGGACCAACATAACATCGATTGTGATTTTAGCATGCAAGATGCGTACATATACGCCACTACAGAGAAATACGCACGCAAGATTGAAAAAGAAGCAGAAGCCTATGAAAAGATTGGCATAGAAGGGGGATTGGTTGATAGTATACCTTTTGAAATAGATTTTCAAAAGGTCCTTGTCATGAATAACCAAGCTCAGTTTCACCCAACCAAATATCTTGTCCATTTACTACAACTCATCACTGAAAAAGGCGGTCTTATCTTTGAAAACACGACAGCAGTGAATATTGAGACGGGAGATCATCCAGTCGTACTTACTCGTGAAGGACATAGCATAACCGCCAAACATGTTCTTGCTTGTTCTCATTTTCCGTTTTATGAGGGACTTGGGCTTTATTCTACAAGAATGCATGCAGATCGATCATATGCTCTTGCTATCAAAGCAAAAAAGAAATTTCCAGGTGGAATGTATTTAAGTGCCGATGAGCCGACACGTTCACTCCGATCTGTAATGGTAAACGGAGAAGAAATGGTCCTTATTGTTGGGGAAAGTCATAAGACCGGTCAAGGAATAGAGACGATGGAACATTACAAAGCGTTAGAGACTTTTGGTGAGGAAGTTTTTGGACTTGAGGAGATCGTCTATCGGTGGTCTGCACAAGATCTAATTACGCTGGACAAATTGCCTTACATTGGTGAATTAACATCAGGACAACCTAATATCCTGATTGCTACAGGTTTTAGGAAATGGGGAATGTCTAATGGAACAGCTGCAGCACTGTTATTCCGGGATATGATTCTAGACAAAGAGAACCCCTTTGAAAAGTTATTTACGCCTTCACGGTTCTATGCGCATCCGAGTTTGAAAAACTTCTTTAAGGAGAACGCCAACGTCGTCGGTCAATTAATTAAAGGAAAACTGGATTCACCAAAAACAAGGCCGGAAGACTTATCTAAGGGGGAAGGTGCCGTTATCACCCTTGAAGGACATCGAAAAGGTGCCTATAAAGATGATGAGGGCAAACTGCATATCGTAGATACAACCTGCACTCATATCGGATGTGAAGTCGAATGGAACAACGGTGACCGCACCTGGGATTGCCCGTGCCATGGGTCTAGGTTTTCATTTACTGGAGAAGTAATTGAAGGTCCTGCAGAAAAACCGCTAAAAAAATATGACTACAAAATGATTGAGAACTTTACATCCGAAGACTCAGGTTATTGACAGGAAACATCTTGCAGCAGTGGACTTCTACTGCTGTTTTTTTGTTTTTTAAAATACAAAAAACATTACGTTTCCATGGCGATATTGATATTCGAATGGCCTGATTGCTCTGGAAGAACCTTTGTGTGCATTCCAAGAGCATGATACCGGAGTTGAAGTGATATGATGGATAAGCATAATGTCAAAGCAACAGTAGTGAATACTGGCTACCATGGTTCGAATACAGGCAGTTTTGTTAATAGTAGTCGGGTTTATGTTATGTTTTGATCCTGAAAGTGTTTAATTGAAAGGTGGAGAAAAATGAGTATTAATGTTAAATACAAACCTATTATTTTTGCGTTTTTAATGGCCTTTAGTCTGTCCTTATTTATTTCATTTATTTTAGTCTCCATAAATAGAGGTTATAATAACACGTTTTTATTTTTATGGTTAAAAACTTGGTTACAGGCTTTTGTATTTGCTTTCTTCGGAGCTTACTTTTTTCCGAGAGTAATACAAAAAGTTATGAGGAAAATTAATTTTGTAGAGAATTAGAGTTAAAATATAAATAATTTTTACTAGAGCCAATCTGATTGCTCGCAGGGATGACGGTAACGAAGCAAGATTTTTTAGTAGGAATTTATAATAAATGTATAGTGAATTGGCCTAATTAAGGAAGGAGATTTCAAAATCGCGATTGTAACTTTTCTAATCATTGGATGGATATTAAGTTGGTTTAACTTTAATAAGTTATTTATTCAGGCAATCAAAGAACTATTTAAATTGGAAATTACAAATGCAAGCTACTATTTCGCGTTCTTTTGCAAAGGCTTTTTCGGTGATTTAATTTTATTTATTAAAGGAACTTATGAAATTATTTTACTGGGCTGATGAAAATACAAAATATGTGGAGGGGAAATGAAAAATGAAATCGGTAAAGGTTTATCATTATGATGCATTTAGTAAAGAAGCTAATAAAGGGAATCCAGCAGGAGTTGTTTTTAATGGGGATGACCTAACAGCTGAGATGATGCAAGAAATTGCTTTAAAAGTAGGATTTAATGAGACTGCTTTTCCAGTTAAATCTGAGGTAGCTGACCTTAGAATACGTTATTTTACACCAGGTCATGAAATGGATCTTTGTGGACACGCAACAATAGCTACAATTTATGCTTTAAGAACAAAAGGTTTGTTAGGAGATAAAATAGATATTACGATTGAAACAAAAGCAGGTATTTTACCAATAAAGATTAATGAAACAGCTGATACTGAAATAAACATAACGATGAAACAGATCCCGCCACAGTTTGAAGAATTTAGAGGTTCAAAGGAAGATTTAGCCAACTCAATGGGATTAATCAAAGAGGACATTGATGATGATTTACCGATTCTATACGGTAGTACAGGTACTTGGACACTATTGGTACCTATAAATAAACTTGATGCATTTAAAAAAATGAAACCTATTAATATGCTATTCCCCGCTATATTAAAAGAAATGCCAAAAACATCTATCCATCCTTTTTGTTTGGAAACCTATGATTCCAATGCACATATGCACGCTCGGCACTTCTCTTCACCTTATTCTGGTACTACAGAGGATGCAGTGACTGGAACTGCTTCGGGGGTAATGGGCGCATATTATGCTAAATACATAAACAGCAACTTTGAAAAAAATCTAAATCTAATAGTGGAGCAAGGGCAGGAAATTGAAAAAAATGGTCGGGTTATGGTGCGGGTATCTAAAAATAAAAATAGTTATGATATAGAAATTACTGGAAATGCTGTTTACGTTAAAGATTTCGAAGTGAATTTCTAAAGGTGGAATAAAGTTACTAAACCAAAGGATGCGCCGCATTCGTATCAGATTAATAATAACAACGAAAAAGCATCACCCATTGAAGGATGATGCTTTTTCGAAAAGTACTGATGCTAATAGCTTTATAAAGCATAGCCGCCTTTGCCGTATGGTCTTAGAAAGTTTTAAACCACCACTCCTCAAAGTGGGTGTTCGCAGAAACATTCCTGTATGTCCCAGTTGTCGAAAGAACTGGGCGTGTCATTTCTGTTTCTAGGTAAAACTCCCGTTTACAGCTTAAAGGTTAAAACTTAATGGGTATACGCACAACGCAGCTTCTATATATAGTGTATAACAATCAAAGTATATTATCAAATGAAAAATTTGGAATCCTGTTTTTTTAGCTTGAAAAAAGTCAGCCGCCTTTGCCGTATGGTCTTAGAAAGTTTTAAACCACCACTTCTCCAAGTGGGTGTTCGCAGAAACAATCCTGTATGTCCCAATTATCGAAAGAACTGGGCTTGCCATTCCTGTATCTAGGTAAAACTCCCGTTTACAGCTTAAAGGTTAAAACTTAATGGGTATACGCACAACGCAGCTTGTAAATATAGTTTACATCAACCGATTTGTAATTTCAAATGAAAGTATTGGAAATTCATTGCAAAACATTTGTATGATTTCCGTGTCAGGTGACGTAACAACGTTTATACTAGTAAGGAAAGATTTATGGGGAAAAGGAGAAAACAGCATGACAGGGAAAACACACATCGTAGGCGGCATTGCAGCAAGTCTTGCTTATGCACAATTAACAAATCATGATCCGATTATCATGCTAGGGGCAGGAGTGATTGGCGCATTGCTTCCTGACATCTGCCACGGCGGCAGTAAAATCGGAAGGAAATTGCCTTTGTTATCGAAACTTATCAATATGCTATTCGGTCATCGCACATTTACGCACAGTTTGTTGTTTTTAGTACTAATCGCAGCTTTATTGAATACATTCATTCCTAATGAAGCTGCCAAGGCGGGATTCATGGCAGGAATGGTGAGCCATTACATCCTAGATATGGCGACAAAAAATGGCATTAAACTGCTATTTCCGCTCAAGATGACTGTACGCTTTCCGTTGACGACAAGGACAGGTGGCGCCGTAGAAAACGTCGTATTTAGTATTTTATCGCTTTTATCATTTTATTTTGGATACGAAGCATTCGGTTTCTATATATAATCTTGTTAAATCTAAAAAAATGATGTCATCGCTCGCTTTTTTTCAAATGAGCAAGGCGAAAGAAAGGGATCATAAATTAATGGCAATACAAAAATTCAGGAAAACGGTCTTATTTGAATACATACAGATTATTTTCGGGGCTGCACTTGTTGGCTTGGCCTTCAATATTTTCTTATTACCATCTAGATTAGCTGCAGGCGGAGTATCCGGGATTAGTACAATTTTGTATGAACTTTTCCTATTTAATCCGGCGTACGTGCAATGGTTTATTAATATTCCATTATTATTTCTTGGAGTCATACTTGTCGGCAAGGAATTCAGTTTAAAAACACTAGTCGGTACATTTTTTGTACCGTTTGTTATTTGGTTAACAATGGACATGAAGCTCGCTGTCGACAATCCATTGTTGAGTGCGATTTATGGAGGCATTATGCTTGGTGTCGGTCTCGGCATTGTGTATAGGGGAAACGGTTCGACAGGCGGTACTGCTTTAATCGCTCAATTGGTCAAGAAATACACCGGCCTTTCGAGTGGCTTTTCCCAGTTGCTTGTAGATGGACTAGTTGTCGTCGCTTCGGCATTTGTCTTCAACTTCGAACTTGCACTTTATGCGATGATCGCAATTTATGTTACGAGTAAGGTAATTGACTTTGTTCAGTTGCAAACGTCACCGACTAAATTGGTTCTCATCATTACGGATAAAGAAGAGGAAATCCAAGACATCATCAAAAATGAAATCAATCGAGGATTAACGAAAATCAAAACAATCGGCGGCTATTCCAATCAAGAGAAAACAATGGTTTTATGTGTCGTCGAACAAGCAGAAGCCGTCTATTTCAAAAAGCTTCTTCAAAAAAAGGAGCCGACTTCGTTTGTCATCTTCTTGAATGCATCTGAAATTCTCGGCAGGGGCTTTTCTAAAGCGCAATATGACGTAGACGATATGAAATGATTTTCAACAAAATGACTTGACGCGGAGAGTATTTATCCGTATCAAGTCATTTTTGCTTGTTAAAAGGTTTTATTGTAGCGGATGTCGAAATAGACTGTATGTTTAAATTATTTGATTGATGGGAGGAATAGAGATGGCTTATACAGTAAAACAGGTTGATAATTTAGGGGAAATAGATATTGCCCATTTAGTGAAGGAAAGTGAAACAGAAGGGTATCGATTTTTAACACGGTTGGTCAATGACTATCAGGATGGAACAAATACGTTCAATAAACCGGGAGAAGCGCTTTTATCTGTTCGAAATGAAGTAGGTAATGTAGTAGCAATCGGCGGGGTGAATCAATCACCTTTTTCCGAAGATACACAAGTTGCTCGTTTGCAAAGATTTTACGTGCTGGATGAAGCTAGGCGGCAAGGTGTAGGATCCCTTTTACTCAAAGAAATCGTCGACCATTCACGAAGTACGTTCAATGAAGTGACAGTACGAACAGATTCATTCAAAGCAGATGCTTTTTATAGAGCAAATGGATTCGAATTGGACGACTCCGCTTCCGAGACGACACATTTATTGAAGTTATAGTAGCTGTCAACGGAATCGTTTCTGTGCCTTGCATGGAAGCGATTCTTAATTTTTATGGTCAAATTGAGGGGGATTGGAATGGGTTTCCGCATAGCAAATAGAGAGGATGCAACTGGTGTAACAAAAGTCCAGGTGGATAGTTGGAGGACGACATTCAAAGGGATTGTGCCGGACGATTTTTTGAATAACCTCTCATATGATAAACGGGAGCCGATTTGGAAGCGAGCGATTATCGAGAATAATTTATACATAGCAGAGGATGAAAATGGACATGTGATTGGATTTTCTGCAGGTGGAAAAGAACGTACGGGTACCTACAAAACGTATTTAGGTGAATTATATACGATTTTCATTTTGAAAGAGCACCAAGGAAAAGGGCTTGGGCGATCACTGGTCAAATTGGTAGTAGATGATTTAAAGAGAAATAATTTGAATTCAATGCTCATTTGGGTCATAAAAGAAAATCCAGCATGCCAATTTTATGAGGCATTAGGCGGAAAAGAAATTGACACACGAGAAATTGAAATTGGGGGCAAGAAGTTGAGTGAAGTTGCATATGGATGGAGTGATATATCAGATTAAAAATACTAACCAAATATGTTGAAATAGAGAATCATATTGAATTCGCTACGGCGCTAGGAGGTGCTTTACATAAAACTGGAAATTCACCCCAGCCTTATTTTATACACAGTATTTAATCCTACAACTTTTATAGGGTCATTCGTTGACAACTGGTATTCAAGATTTCTTCAATTAGTGCTTATTACATGGTGGGTATTAATTTAGTAAATCCCACAAACAACTTTTAGAATAGAGGGTAAATGGATGAAAAGGAACAATCATGCTCTAATCATTGGCGGTACGGGTATGCTTGCCGGAGTTTGTATTTACCTTGCAGGTGAAGATTATTCTGTTTCTGTCATTGGGCGTACATTGTCGAAATTTAAACGATTGCAAGAAGAAAGTGCGCCAAATTCTATATTTCCCCTTATGACTGATTACGATACAGATGATATATATGACGAAATTAATATAGCGCTTAGAGAACGTGGTCCGTTTGATCTTATTATCAGTTGGACACCAAATTACAGTGTGCTTGAGCGTATTTGTGAAATGAACCCTGGAGAAGCACCGTTTCGTGTATTTCATGTAAAGGGAAGCCGGCGGTATTTCGAAGATGAACATATCCGTATTCCTAGCTCGTGCAAATACCGGAAAATCTATTTGGGGTTTGTATTAGAAGACAGCGGTTCACGTTGGCTTATGCATAATGAGATTGCAAATGGAGTGATTAAGCAAATTGAAACAGATGAAAAGGTAGGCATAATAGGTCAAATCCATCCCTATGAGGCACGTCCAAAATAACTTTTTATAGTTGGTCGACCTGTTTTCCAGGTCTTCTTACAAAGATGAAAGGAGTGAGCGAGATATTAATTCGGATAGCACAGGTAGATGATGCAAAAGGAATTGCAAAAGTACATGTAGATAGTTGGAGAACGACATACAAAGGCATTGTACCGGACACTTTTTTAGAAAGCCTTTCCTACGAGAAGCGTGAGCTGATTTGGAAAAAGGGGATAACAGAGAATCACGTATACATAGCAGAAGATGAAAATGGGCAAGTCTTAGGATTTTCTACAGGTGGAAAAGAACGTACCGGGAAATATGAAGCATATACAGGGGAATTATATGCGATTTATCTCTTGAAAGAATACCAAGGACAAGGGATCGGGCGATTGCTTTTTCAGGCGGTTGTGGAAGATTTGAAAGATAATAATTTTAACTCAATGCTCATATGGGCGATAGAAGAGAACCCGGCTTGCCTATTCTATGAAGCGTTAGGTGGTAAGAAAATTGAAATTGAAGATATCGAAATTGCTGGTAAGAATTTGAGTGAAGTCGCATATGGATGGGGTGAAATGTGAAAATAAGGAAGTTGAGAAGATTATCTAGATTATTGCCCAAGAAATAATTAAAAAATTTTGTGTAGATAAGGTATATACGGGAATAGAAGTAAAGAACCTGTCATAAATTTAAACTTCCATTTTTTAGGTTATCAAGATGATTGTAAACATTACAATAATTGGCGATAAATCCAATATAGACGTTTTTGAAGTTCTTGAAAAGTGAATGTATCTCCGTTATTAGTTAGTTTCGAGTGCTCTGTTTAGTACTACTGCAATTATCTTTTCCAAGCAATTAGCATACTATCTAAAGAAGCATAATGATGCTCAGGAAAGGTGGAGGCAAATGTATTATCCGTATGCACAACAAATGAGTCGACGGCAACATCGCGTTATGACTGTTACTGGGATTGGGAGTCTTTCAGTTGCCCCGGATACAGCTCAAATTCAATTGGAAGTAATTACAGAAGCTAAACAACTTAGCCATGCACAGCAAGAAAATGCTTATTTGATGAATCAAGTCATTGAATCATTACTGAAATTAGGAATTGCAAGGAAAAATATACAAACTGTTTCGTATAATATACTTCCTGAATATGACTATATTGAAGGTGAACAAATATTTAGAGGATACGAAGTGACAAATGCAATCACTGTAAAAATTTCAGATATTGATCAAGTTGGAAATGTGATAGACGTGGCTGTTCAAAACGGGGCTAACAGGGTTTCAAACATTCAGTTCACTGTTGAAGATGAACAACTTCATTATCAAGAAGCATTGAGCCTAGCATTGAAAAATGCTCTCGTTAAAGCGCAAACCATTGCTGCGACAATGCAGCTGCAACTTGACCCTCAGCCAATTAAAATTGTAGAAGAATTAAAAGCAGAACCCATCTTATATCGTTCTTTTTCAGCGAAGGAAATGGCAGTGGCAACTCCGATTGAACAAGGACAAATCACGATTAACGCTACTGTAAGAGTTGAATTTCAATATTAAAACGGAATCCCAGTAATGATGAAAAATTAAGAGAGTAGGAGAGAAATGGACGCTGAAAAAACTGCTGTATACCAATCACCAGTTGGAAGGATATTTGAAAAATTTAGACGGCAGCGGGACGTATCGTTGGTTTTCGGTGAACCGGTTGAATTTAAAAACAAAAAAGTTCTTCCTGTAGCAAAGATCAATTATATCGTTGGCGGAGGAGGGGGTTATTCAGAAGAAACTGGAAACTCTTCGGTAGGCCAAGGAGAAGGAGGTGGGGGGCGTATTGCCATCCGACCTCTAGGGGTCTATGAAATAGATTCGGAAAAAGTTAAGTTTAGACCTATCATTGACCCTAAATTCACTTTAATACTCTTTTCTGTTTTCACATTGGGTCTAATTCGGTTATTGAAAAATGCTCGTTAAATATGTATTTGTTTAAGGGAGAATCATTATATGCTGTATCGCAGAAAAACGTACAAGATAGAACCGCCGATGTACGAAACGTTTACACAGTTTTTCCACACCTATTTGCTTCCGAATCAGCTGACGCATGGGGCGCAGCTGGTTGGACGGTGGGTTGATGAAGAACTGACGGAGATTATGGCATTATGGTCATACGATAGCAGAGCACATTATGAAACGGTGGATGCCGCCATCCGAGCTTCTGAAATGCATACACAAGCGCAAAGACATCGAAAAACATTCGGTTCGTTATATACCTCATCAAATGAAGAGTTTTTCACTTCGACAGGGGATTATGGGCAATCTAAACAGATTGTTGCTGTTAGTGGTTACATTGTAAATGAGGAAGGACAGGTATTGCTTGTACGGAACAATCACCGAAATGATACATATGAAATGCCGGGTGGACGAGTTGAGCCAGGTGAAACGTTAAAAGAAGCGGTTAAACGGGAAGTGCTAGAAGAAACAGGCATCTACGCTGAAATCGGTGACATGGTCGGCGTTTATCAAAATATCACGGCGGGCATCATCTGTATAGTTTTCCGTGGGAGAGTCATTACTGGTGTGCCGGCTGCACAGCCTCCTGAAACGATTGACGTACAATTTGTTGACTTTGATAAAGAACAAGTAGAAGACTGGATAAAACGCCCGCAATTCGTTTCTAGAGTGAAGGATGCCTTGAATAAAGAGACGATTGCCAATGAGGGTTATGAAGTGAGGCCATATCGATTGGTCGAGCGTTCATGAATAATCACTCTTGGGTTGGAAGTGAAAAGGACTTTATCGATGAACGGGATGTTCGGTGGGTTAATCGGATGGCAGTTGGTCGTTTTGGAGGCAATTCTTCAGCGGGACAAACCAAGAACGAGGATGGCTTTGTTATTTGGCAAAATGAGGATTGGGAATTCGCGGCTATTTTGGATGCACATAAAAGTGCCGAAAGTGCGAAACTTGTCATTGATACACTTGAACAGTTTAAAAGTGATTTTGTAGAGAATATAAACATAAAGGGTTTTCTTGATTTTAAATATTTGGAAGTAAAGCTCCTTGAGATTTTTCAATCCAAGAAGTTTTTGGACAAATGCAGGTGTGTCACAGGAGAAACGGCTTGTCTTATCGTAGTGAGGAAAGCTAATTATGTATGGTGGTTTTCCGTTGGAGATTGCCTAGTATACGTATTACATCCGGATCTGATTGCGCTGAACCAATTTCAACTCAACCAAAGGCAATTCTTCGAGTGGATTGGTCAGGTGAATACGTTTGAGCAAGCAGTACCATGCTACACTTCAGGAACAAGAGAATTGAGAAAAGGGAACAACCTTATTTTTTTGACGACTGACGGTTTGGTGGAATGCCCAGGTGAACCTTTTTCGAATCCATCAAATCTTGTTGCTGAGCTGAATGAAAAAAAACTCGATGAAGGTATTTCACAGTTGTTAACGGAAATTGAAAGACAAAATGTACGAGACAGTACAACAATTGTTGCATGGAATGTGGAAGTAGAAAAGGAAGGCAGCATCCCGAGCGATTATAGGGGATAAAGGAAGATTTAAAGCAAGCGCAGAACGCAGACTGAGTATAAATAAACTCCCGCGTCAGCATGACGCTGGCGCGAGGGTTCATCGTTTTACTTACTCATTTTCTTTTTCTTGCATTTGGATTCATACGTTCTCGCTTTGGTTTCAGGGAACTCAGTTCAGCAAACTCGCGAGCAATTTCTTCACTCATGTCACCAGGTTTTATTTTTTGGTTTTTCGGTGTCTGCGGTAACGAACGCGCATTGTTCCCGCCAGTTTTGTTGTCATCTCTCCCCATTGTAACAGCTCCTTTCATTTCAATAAGTACTTTGTTAAGGTGGCTTTATAAGAGGGATTTATCCGATGAAAATTTTTGCAATAGAAAAAGACCTTTTACAATAGTAAGTTAAGTAGTATAATGGAAGTTAATTAAATATTCTTATCAAGAGAAGCAGAGGGAATTGGCCCTGTGAAGCTTCAGCAACCTCTGACCTAGTCAGGAAGGTGCTACCTCCAACAAGATCAATTCTTGAGAGATAAGAGCTTAGAGCCTAAAAAGAACCCTCTTTTCTTATCATACAGAAAAAAGGGTTTTTTATATTTTAAAAAGGTAGGAAGTTATAAGGTTTTCAATATGAATTGCATCGAGTTGCAGGAGCCTACCGCTATTTAAAAAATCATACATATAAAATCGAAAAGGGGATACGACAAATGCCAATCAATATACCGAAACAATTACCGGCAGTAGAACTATTGAAGAAGGAAAAAATATTCGTGATGGATGAAGATCGTGCAACATCTCAAGATATACGTCCTATGACTATTGCAATTCTAAATTTAATGCCTGAGAAAGAAAGAACTGAGTTACAGCTACTACGATTGCTGGGAAATACACCGTTGCAAGTAAATGTTACATTTTTGAATACAGCAACACATGATTCGAAAAATGTTAGTAAAACACATCTAGATGCATACTATGCGACATTTGAACAAGTGAAACATCGCCGTTTCGATGGCTTGATCATTACCGGTGCACCTATTGAGCATTTGGAATTTGAAGATGTTAACTACTGGAAAGAATTAACGGCAATTATGGAATGGTCAAAATTAAATGTAACATCAGTTTTACATATTTGTTGGGGTGCTCAAGCAGCTCTTTATCATCATTATGGAATTGGAAAATTTGAATTGCCGAAAAAATGCTCAGGCGTTTTTACACATCGTTTATCCGATCCTACCATCAATCTTTCACGAGGCTTTAATGATGAATTCAGAGCGCCGCATTCACGTTATACGTCTGTCTCAATAGAAGAAATTGAAAATGATCCTCGTTTACTTCTACTCGCCAAGTCTGAAGATGCAGGAGCTTTCATAGTCCTTTCCAAAGACAACAAACATATTATGGTTACAGGTCATTTGGAATATGACGCGGATACACTTGCGGAGGAATATGCACGTGACCTTAAAAGAGGGGTAGACATTGAGATACCACAAAACTATTTTCCGAATGATGATCCCACTAAAGAACCTTTGAACACATGGCGCTCACATACTCATTTGCTTTTCTCTAATTGGCTTAATTATTATGTCTATCAAGAAACGCCTTATGTGTGGGAATAACTGTTTAATGACCTTTTTATCGTATAGTGCATAAGATAATACGACAAAGGGGGAAAAAGTGTGGGGTTGTTTATCAATGAAAAAGGGCATCCGAATGTCTTTAAAAATAATGAGGACATTAAAAATCAAAATCAAGAACACTTCAAAATAGACCCTTTAGCGGAATGGATGAAAGAACAGAAGGAAGCGACCGAAACAACCAACCGCCGGTTTAATATGATGGAGAACTTACTGAAACGACAAAGTAAAGCACAATCAAATCGAATGATATCAATCCATGAACAACTATCGGGATTAAAAGAAAATGATATCCGTCGTGAAAGTTTTGAGAAGGAAGCACAAAATTCGTTTTCGAAATTAGAAGATAAGAATCAAGTGCTTCTTGAGAGGTTTTGGAACCTGAGAAATTTGAATCAGGATTATAATTTGCAAGTAAAGGGTATAAGTCAATCAAATCAAGAAATTATAAAGCGCATTGAAATAATTACATCTGCAAACGAGGAAGTACTCTTTAAAATAAATGAGCAGATGAATCAGCAACAGCAATTATCTGACCAATTTTCGCAGCATAAGAACGTTCAAAAGGATGTAATCATAAGGTTGGACAACCAAGAGGGATTGTTGGAGAAGGTAGTAAGACAACTGGATAATCTCCGCTCTGCCCTTTACGAGCGAACATCCTTTTTAACAAGAAAAATAGAAGGCAGCTATAATACGACAACTTCGCGCGTTCCTAAAGTACTGAGCGGACAGGAACAAAATTCGACACGTTTCATGTTGAATCACAAGCAGGAAGAAAAAGAGGAAAATACTGAATGAACAGGTGACGCTCACTTGATTTGAATCCAAACATGGTAATTGATACAGAGAGAGCAGTCCAACAGTCATTTCACATGGCTATTGGATGTGCTCTCTTTTTAATAATTATACTTCAAGATACTTACATGTATAGGCGATAGGTAATAATGGAACACTTCCTCTATAGTGGAGGTGTGGTTTTGGATAAATTTTTAGAAGTGGATTTTTGGGAAATGATCATTAGGACAACGTCTGCATTTCTAGTCCTTCTTATACTTGCCCGGTTTTTAGGGAAAAAGCAAATTTCTCAGCTAACTTTTTTCCATTATGTTACCGGTATTACAATTGGGTCAATTGCAGCAGATATAGCAGGAGAATCTAGAACGCCATTTTTAAATGGGGTGATCTCAATGATCTGGTGGGCATTTTTGACAATGCTAATGAGTTATATTGCATTTAAATCTAAGAAAGCACGAATAATACTAGATGATCAGCCGACTATTGTCATATATGAAGGAAAACTCGTTGAAGAGTCAATGAAGAAATTACGTCTGCATTTAAATGATTTAACGATGATGTTGCGTGAACAAAGTATTTTTTCATATACAGACGACCATTATGCGCTTCTTGAAACAAATGGACAGTTAAGTGTCTTAAAGAAAGTGGAATTACAAGGGGCTACAAAAAAAGACGTAAATGCTAACGCTCCTGCTCCCAAATATCTTCCGACTGAACTAATTGCAGAAGGGAAAATTGCCACAAGGAATTTAAGAGAGCTGAATCTGACGGAAGAGTGTTTGTACGAACAATTAAAAAAGCAGGGTGTTGGTAAAGTTGAACACGTATTCTTTGCTGAAGTACAAACGGACGGCAGTCTCCAAATTGAAATGAAGAAAAATGCGGAAAGTTGAAAAAAACGTCGAAAAAAGGGAGGTATCCCTTTTTTACGACGTTTTTATACTGGTTCTATTTAATGGACAGCGAGCGAAAGGGCAGAAGCCCCTGATTCTATTGCCGCTTTACTCACAGCTTCTGTGACCGCTTTTACAACGCGTTCATCAAAAGGATCAGGAACAATATAGTCTTCATGCAAATCGGAATCGTCAATGACAGAAGCAATGGCAAAAGTAGCTGCAAGCTTCATGCTTTCGTTGATTTCGGTTGCACGCACATCTAGAGCGCCTCGGAAAATACCTGGAAATGCAAGCACATTATTCACTTGATTTGCAAAATCGGATCTACCTGTTGCCATAATACGTACCCCTAATTCCTTCGCTAAAGCAGGTGCAATTTCAGGGTCGGGATTAGCTAAAGCAAAGATAATTGGATTGGAGTTCATGCAGTCGATATCGTCTTTTGATAAAATGTTGGCCGCAGAAACACCAATAAAGACATCTGCACCTGTCATAGCGGTTTGTAAAGACCCTTGTAGACCGTGTGGGTTTGTAATTTGTGCAATTTCGTCTTTAGTCGGATTCATACCATCAGGACGGCCTGTGTAAATAATGCCTTTTGAATCACAGATGACAATTTGTTCAAAACCAATGTTCAACAGGTGTTTTACAATTGCAATCCCGGCGGCACCAGCTCCATTTACAGCTATTCTAAGGGTTGCCATATTTTTTTTGACGACTTTCATAGCATTAATTAATCCAGCGGCAACGACGATAGCAGTACCATGCTGATCATCGTGGAATACTGGGATATTGCATTCCTCGCGTAATCTCTTTTCAATTTCAAAACAGCGCGGGGCTGAAATGTCCTCTAAATTAATTCCGCCAAATGTCGGGCTTATAGCTTTGATTGTTTGAACGATGGTGTCCACATCTTTTGTACCTAAACAGATTGGGAACGAATCAATATTGGCGTATCGCTTTAACAATAGAGCTTTTCCTTCCATTACAGGAAGTGCCGCTTCTGGTCCAATATCACCCAAACCTAACACAGCAGATCCATCTGTAATCACTGCTACTAAATTCCCTTTGATTGTGTAGTCATATACTGCGTTGGGGTTTTTGGCAATCTCTATACACGGTTCTGCAACTCCTGGTGAATAAGCTAGGCTAAGATCCCTACTATTTTCAAGTGGAACCTTTGAAATAACTTCCATTTTGCCCTTGTGAATTTGATGCATTTCTAAAGATGACCGGTAAGAACTCGTCATTTAACATACCCCATTCCATTGTAGTGTTTTTATCTGTTGTTATAAATTATTAACATGAAGCAGATAATAATGCAAGAGTGAAAATTCCGTACAATTAGAAAATTTAGCGAATGGAGCGCTTACATTGCTTTTATATCAGTGTTTGCTTAAAATCAAAAATAATTCGAAAAAAAGCTCATTTAATAAAATTATCGGAAATAATGAATCTTCAAGAAAAAAATATGGTACATTAAAAGGGGCAGGCAACTAAGATTAGAAATGTGAAAGTAGATGCTGACTTTATGAAAAATATAGTAATTATTGGTTTGTTTTATTTAATAGGACTTGCATTATTGTCTTTAGGGATTTGTTTAATGATTCTTTCTGATTTGGGTGCGGGACCTTGGGATGCTCTGTATGTGGGGCTTTCAGATATTATTGGATTTACGGTAGGAAGTTGGGTCTTTATTGTTGGCGTGCTATTGATCATTATAAATAGTGTCCTACTAAAAAAAGTACCGGATTTCTCAGCGATTATAACAATATTAATCATTGGTTCTTTTATCGATTTTTGGTTGCTAATCGTATTTTCTACGTACTCGGTAACCGGAATGGCTATGAGAATCTTCTTATTAACAGCAGGAATTGTTATTATTGGAATAGGTATTTGCTTTAAACTTCAATCAAGTTTTGCTAGAAATCCTGTGGATAACTTGATGATGGCCTTACAATCACTTTCAGGAAAAAGTTTGGCTGTAACAAAAACAGTGATGGAAGTATTTATCCTAGTTTTGGCATTTTTTATTGGAGGACCTATTGGCATTGGAACAATCATTGTTACCTTTGCTATTGGACCACTTATTCATATCATCTATCCGCCAGTAACGAAATTTAGAAACCGAATTTGTATGACAGAAATAAACAAAAAACCAACATCCTTTTGAGTGGATGTTGGTTTTTGTAGTTTGGACGTAGGGTACGTTTAAAATCTGTCATACTGGCTAATTTCAATATATTTTTCGTTTAAACTATTTCCCATTTCCGTTCAGTAGCAATTGCATGTAATCTTGGTTCAGGTCTAACGGCCACGGGGTTACCAACGAGTTCCAAGACGGATAAATCGGACAGGCTGTCACCGTATGCAAAACTATTTTGCCAATCGATATCATAGCCATCTAAAACTTCCTTGATTTTTTCGTTTTTACGTAGTCCTTGTATATGATAAATAGGTGTTTTATAATCGATGATTTCTCCCTTCAGAGGAATCTCGGTGCCGATAATTGTGTCAAATTGCAATTCTTTGGTTACCGATGTTAAAAGAGAAGTATACGCTCCCGAAACAAGCATTATATGTACATTGTCATTCGCATGCTTCTTTAGCCGTGCAATGACTTCAGGATTAAAACCTTCACGTACTTTCTCAGTTAGTTCACCAAAATAGGTATTCATCTCCGCAATGGATGCAATTTGGAGTGCGTTTAAATAGACTTGCATGGATCGTTCTTTCATCTTAGCCTCTGGAACCAACTTTAACTTATGACCGATAAATGGAGGTAAGATAGCACGGTAAAAACGCTTATAATTTGATTTGTAAACGGGGTGGTATCTTAAATGGTTCATGAGAAGTTGGAAAGTCTCATCCGAATACAGTGTTCCATCAAAATCGAATATTGCAACTCGCATAAAAATCCCCTTTTTCTTGCTATTTGTAATTAATTCTTATGTTTAATCATACAGCGTTTGTATTGTTGTAGCAATTTGAGGATAATAAGAGATGAGAGTGAGGCGTATTATATTATGAAAAAAAATCATAAGAATTCTTCTAGCAGAAAAGACGACACAGCAATTTATCTGGTTAAAGAACCTACAGAACTATTACCTTTTTTACTCGAGTCGATGTCTAAGAGCAGTAGGAATTCAGTGAAATCGATACTGACGCGCGGGCAGGTTACAGTTGATGGAAAGGGAATCACGCAACATAATCATCCCCTCAGACCGGGACAGCGTGTTGAAATCCTTAAAAATCAAGCAGCATTGAAAGAGGAAACGCTGGTCGGTGTTACGATTTTACATGAGGATGACGATATTATTGTTATTAATAAAGAGGCTGGACTTCTATCTGTCGCATCGAAAAACCCGGAAGATATGACGGCTATCAGACAGTTAATGGACTATGTAAAAGAATCCAATTCCAGAAACCGTGTTTATATTGTTCACCGCCTTGACCGGGATACTTCGGGTGTGATGTTATTTGCAAAGAACGAAGAAGTGAAGAACGGTTTACAAGCTGCTTGGAATGAGGTCGTGAAGGAACGTACGTACACTGCACTTGTTGAAGGTAAAGTTAGAAAGAAAGAGGGTACAATTTCATCATGGTTAAAAGAAAGTAAAACATATAAAATGTATTCTAATCCTACTGACAACGGTGGACAACATGCTATTACCCATTATAAAACACTGCAGTCAAATGCAAATTACACGTTACTTGAAGTTCAACTTGAGACAGGTCGTAAAAACCAAATTCGCGTGCACATGGAAGATATCGGTCATCCGATAGTCGGCGATAAAAAGTATGGATCTTCTGTAAATCCAATCAAACGTATTGGACTTCATGCAACTGCGTTAGCAATTATACATCCTCGAACTGGAGAACTTGTCCGCTTTACGGCAGACGTACCATCATCTCTTGTTGCCAAATCAAAATAATTGGTTGGAATACACATGAAGACCTAGTCATTAAACAAAAATCAGGTGCCCACTTTAAATTGAGTAGGCACCTGATTTTTGTTTAAAGTTATTTTACTGAAGTTTGTTATTCGGCATACCCGGTTGACCAGTCGATGATGCAAATGCATTTAGTAGTTGCTGCATATCTTGCTCTGCCAATTGTGGAATTTGGTAATAATGATGCTTATTTTGATAAATTGACAGTTCATAAGCCATTTCGATACAGTTTGGAACGGAGTCGGCCAACACACGGCGAAGTACAGGGTTACAGGTTTCCGTAGCTACCATCGTTTTCATCGATGATGCTGCTTTGGCTGACCCTAGTAGAAAACCTGAAATGATCTCGTCCGAAATTTCTGAAACAGATTGCATAGGCTTCTTGGGTTGCGAGGGTTTCATGCCATAGACAAAATCATTTCCTTGTTTCATTTTGTAGCTACCGGTCGGATGTGAAGGATCCTGTCCCGTTTTGAAGGTTTCAACAGTAATATTATATTCGTCTAATGTGAAACGGTATTGGCGATCCAAAATATCAAGTAACTCAGGATCCTGAACGTGTGGACGAAGCAGCATTGCTTGATTCAGGGCTGCCACTGTACCAGATAGTGCCTCATGAACATCGAATAATTCATGACCACCGTGATTCATTTGTTGAGGAACCGTACCCGTATGCATGTTCTCATGAGTTTGATTTTGACCGAATGGATTTTGCGTCACTTAAATAATTCCTCCTAATAATAAAGTTTTTCATCAACAGTAGTATGGTTTGTCATGTAATAGTTATACGCAAAGATCTTCAATTAAAAAAAATGATGCATAACTTCTTCCTAACAAAAATAGTCTAAGGTAGAGGACATTTTTGTCAATGAAAGGCAGATGATGAGTATGCAGATTCATGTGGTTCAAAAAGGGCAAAGTTTGTATAGGATTGCTCAGGCTTATGGAATTAATTACACGGAAATTGCACAAGCTAATGAATTGCCGGACCCATCACGGCTCGTTGTTGGTCAAGCCTTAGTCATTCCGACAACTGGTAGCTTCCACTGGGTTCAGCCAGGTCAATCACTGTATGTCATTGCAGGATTGTATGGTATGACAGTCAATGAGCTAGCAACAATCAACGGGCTTTCACCAACACAAACTCTTCAAATCGGCCAGCGACTATACATCCCGCCAAAACCGAAAAAGCCGGCTGAATCATTACTTTACGTCGAACCCCGGACCCCGGTAACTCAAACGATGATTGATGAAGTGAGAAATCGGGTCGGTGCACTGACGTATCTCGCTATGTTCAGCTATGAAGCACAGCGGGACGGTTCATTAAAAGCGCCTCCGCTGGATGATATTCCGAATATCGCCGAATCAGCGGGTGCGGCAAATGCGCTAGTCGTAACGAACCTGGAAGAGTTCACATTCAATGCTGATCTTGCACATGTATTATTTACAGACGAAGAGGCTCAAAACCGTCTGTTCGGAAATCTCATCCAAGTTGCCAATGATGTCGGATATAAGGACATCCATTTTGACTTTGAACTATTACATCCGGAGGATCGCGAACTGTACAATAGTTTCCTTCGAAAAGCGAGAGATCTTATCCATCAAGCCGGATTCACAATTTCCACTGCGCTTGCGCCTATGACAAGCGACGTCCGGACAGGGATTTATGGCGCCCATGACTATCGTACCCACGGAGAAATCGCGGATTTCGTTTCTTTAATGACATATGAATGGGGATATACGTATAGTGATCCGCAAGCGGTCAGTCCAATCGGTCCTGTACGGAATGTAGTTGAGTATGCTGTCACTCAAATCCCGAGTGAAAAAATATTCTTGGGCCAAAATCTTTATGGCTATGACTGGTCGTCTCCTTACCCTAGTCAAGGCGGATCTGCAGCTAAGGCAATTAGCCCACAACAGGCGATAGAACTTGCAGTAGAGGAAGAGGTTGACATTCAGTACGATTATGTAGCGCAGGCACCGCATTTCAACTACACAGACGACACAGGCGTTCAACATGAAGTATGGTTTGAAGATGCTCGTAGCATTCAAGCAAAATTTGACTTAATTAAACAGTTTAATTTACGAGGAATTATGTATTGGAAGTTAGGGTTGGCGTTCCCACAAAATTGGTTGCTTTTGGAGGATAACTTTACTATACGCAAAATAGAATAAATAAAAAGAACCGCGGTGCTTTAAGCACTCGCGGTTCATTTTTTCATCATCTACACTATAATATTTTGGATAAATAGGTTAGTCTCTATTAAGATAGTTGTTAAAAGCTGACAATAATTCTAAATCTGGATTAAAAATTAATGCAGGTAGGAAAACGAAAGTCATAATCAACATTATATTAGCTCCTACAAATGCACGTATCATTTTTTTGATTTTCATAATCGTTCTCCCTCTTTCTCCTGATTGTCATTTTCTAATAGCATTTAACAGCAATACGGTTTAATATATGCAAAGTCAATTGATACTAGAATAATTAGATAATACACCATTTTCAGAAATATGTAAATGTCTTTTTTTCGTATACATAAAAATAACAAAATGATGTATAATTACTTATTCAGAATCAAAAAAATGTTGAATAATATCATGATTTCAGAGATACTATTAAAACTAACCGTTTAATTCTTAAATGTTATTTGTCTTTGAGAGTGGGGATTCAGCAGTTCCTGCAGTTAATTATATAAGAAAGGGATGAGTGACCCATGACGAAGTTGAATGAAACGCACGCAGAAAATAAAAAAAGAGCAAATGATTATGTTCATGAAGTCTATGAGCTGATTAAAAAGAGAAATCCAGATGAAAAGGAATTCTTACAGGCGACAAGAGAGATTTTCGATTCGCTTCGACCTGTCTTTTCCATGCACCCCGACTATATTACAAATGGTATTTTAGAGCGTATTACAGAACCAGAAAGAATCATCATTTTTCGAGTTGCATGGGAAGATGACAAAGGGAAAGTCCATGTAAATCGTGGTTTCCGCGTTCAATTCAATAGTGATCTTGGTCCTTACAAAGGCGGAATCCGATTTCATCCTTCCGTAAATAGTAGTATCATGAAATTCCTCGCATTCGAACAGATTTTTAAAAATGCCTTAACAGGTCAGCCGATTGGCGCGGGAAAAGGTGGATCTGATTTTGATCCAAAAGGAAAGTCGGATCGTGAAGTTATGCGTTTCACCCAAAGTTTCATTACAGAGTTAAGTAAGTATATCGGTCCCGATACAGACGTGCCAGCTGGCGATATTGGCGTTGGGAAAAGAGAAATCGGTTATATGTTCGGACAGTATAATCGCTTGAAAGGTGGATATGAAGCAGGTGTATTCACCGGGAAAGATCCGAAACACGGCGGTAGTCTTGGGCGTAAAGAAGCGACTGGATATGGAACTGTCTATTTTGTTGAAGAGATGTTGAAAGAAGCAGGTTTAAGTTTTGAAGGACAAAAAGTTATTGTTTCTGGGTCAGGAAATGTGTCGACATATGCAATTGAAAAAGCGATTCAATTAGGAGCGACGGTTCTGGCTTGTAGTGATTCAAGCGGTTATATTTACGATGAAAATGGCATTAATCTAGAGACCATCAAGCGTTTAAAAGAAGTTGAGAACAAACGGATATCTGAATATATTAAAGAACATCCACATGCGGTGTATCATGATGATTGTTCCAATATCTGGACAATTCCATGTGATATTGCGCTACCTTGTGCAACTCAAAATGAAATTGATGAGATAGCTGCACGTATACTGATTGCAAATGGTGTGAAAGCGATTGGGGAAGGTGCGAATATGCCTTGTACGTTGGAAGCAATGTCCGTTTTCCATGAAAACAATGTATTATTTGCTCCAGCTAAAGCGGCAAATGCAGGTGGTGTTGCAGTATCGGCAATGGAAATGTCACAAAATAGCATGCGTTTATCTTGGACGGTTGAAGAAGTTGATGAAAGACTTCAAAACGTTATGAAAAATATATATGCGAGCTGTTTAGATGCTGCAGAGACATATGGCCATCCGGGAAATCTGGTAGTTGGAGCTAACATTGCAGGATTTTTAAAAGTAGCAGATGCAATGGTAGCCCATGGTCTTAGTTAAGGTTATGACAGTCCCCTAAAAAGAGTACACAAAATAGTATTTGTGTACTCTTTTTGTTTATGAAAAATTTATTCAGACCTATTGTATTAATTTTAAAATATGTTATTATAAAAATACAAAATGATGCATAAAGATACAGGCGGATGAATGGGAGGGAAATTTATTATGATTAAGAAAAAAGTAGTATTGGCATATTCCGGTGGACTGGATACTTCTGTAGCAGTTCAGTGGCTAACAGAACAGGGGTACGAAGTTGTTGCAGTTTGTTTGGATGTTGGAGAGGGAAAGGATTTGGACTTCATCCAAGCGAAAGCATTGCAAGTTGGAGCAGTTAACAGTTATGTAATTGATGCGAAAGAGGAATTTGCTCAAGAGTATGCATTACTATCTCTTCAAGCTCAAACATATTATGAAAACAAATATCCACTTGTTTCAGCTCTTTCACGTCCACTCATCTCAAAAAAACTTGTAGAAGTTGCACATAAAGAAAACGCTACGGCTGTTGCACATGGCTGCACCGGAAAAGGTAACGACCAAGTTCGTTTTGAAGTTGCTATTAAAGCACTTGATCCCTCACTTGAAGTAATTGCTCCTGTTCGTGAATGGAGCTGGTCACGAGAAGAAGAAATCGCCTATGCGAAAGAGAAAAACATTCCGATACCAATCGACCTAGGTAGTCCGTATTCAGTTGACCAAAACTTATGGGGACGTGCTAATGAATGTGGAGTTTTGGAAGATCCATGGGCAGCACCACCTGAAGACGCTTTTGGACTAACGGTTTCAATTGAAAATGCACCGGATACGCCGGACGTCATTGAAATTGAGTTTGTAAAAGGTGTACCGGTAAGTATTGATGGTCAACAATATCCGCTTAGTGAATTAATCCTAAAGTTAAATGATATCGGCGGGAAACATGGTGTGGGGAGAATTGACCATGTGGAAAATCGTCTGGTCGGTATCAAATCACGTGAAGTGTACGAGTGCCCGGGTGCTATTACATTATTGAAAGCACACAAGGAACTAGAGGATTTAACACTCGTCAAAGAACTGGCTCATTTTAAACCAATTATTTCACAAAAACTGAGTGAATTGATTTATAATGGTCTCTGGTTTTCGCCGCTTAAAGAGGCGTTGCATGCATTCATTAAAGAAACACAGCAATATGTCAATGGTACAGTCCGAGTGAAACTCTTCAAAGGACATGCAATTGTTGAAGGTAGGAAGTCAGCAAATTCGCTTTATGATATGAACTTGGCAACATATACTTCTGATGACTCATTTGACCAGTCTGCGGCTGTTGGTTTCATAAAACTATGGGGCTTACCGACGGAAGTTCATAGCATGGTAAATAACAAACAAGCAGTGAAAAATTAAATTACTTCATATTTAGAACCTTCTACTAAGGATAGTAGAAGGTTTTTTGACTTATTATTGTATAAAGTTCCCACTCAGAGAATTATATGTAAAAGATTAGTGCTACAAGTAAATGGGTATTTACCGATGTCTTTAGCTGATGCACGCTCTTCTTTTGTCTGAGTGAAATTGAAGGGATTAGATGCTATTTGGCGAATAAATTAAAAGTGTTAGTAATTTAAATAAGGAGGTTGGACAGTATAATTGTACTAACAAGGAAAGTAGCTGAACAAAATTAGATTGGGGGGAAGTACATGAATAAAAATAGGTTTAAACTACCATTACTTTTCGTAGTTGCACTTATGTTCCAGATGGTTGCAGGTCCATTACATTTCTCTGCTGAAGAAGCGAGCGCACTTGATACAAATGCACCGTCTTGGGTAGTACCAGTCGATTATGTGGCACTCGGTGATTCTTTGGCGGCAGGAGTAACTCCAAACAATGAATTAGGGGAAGGCTATACGGATTACCTTGCACAATCAATGCATTCGATTGGTGCATTAAAGTCCTTTAATAAAGGTTTCTCATTTCCAGGGTATACAACAGGAGATATAGTGAAAGACCTTCAGGAGGATGTGACTAAAGATGTTTTCGGTAGTGGCTATAATGTGGAGAAGGTTCAACTTCACCAGTCAATAGCAGACGCAGAAGTGATTACAATTAGTGCTGGGGCTAATGATGTATTACCACTTGTTAAAATAGACTCAACCACTGGTGTTGCAACTGTCGATCAGCAAGCGATGGCAACAGCAATCCAACAAGTAGCACTGAACTATAAACTGACTTTGAAGCAAATTAATAACCTCAATCCAGATGCACAAGTTTATGTAATGGGCTATTACAATCCTTATCCCTATATGTCCGCTGAAATACAACCATTTCTTGAACAACTTCTTAACTCATTGAACAAAGGCATTGAACTGGGGCTCACGGGATCGACAGCGAAATTTGTACCAACCGGCGAAGTAATTGCTACTGATCACTTGGCTCACGTTCCAAACCCTAACAATATCCACCTAAGTGAACTCGGTTATCAAAAGGTGCAAGATCAATTTTGGACACAGATGCTTACTGCGAATCCATGGATACCAGCCAACAGTCTGGTTGCTGAATCGAGTGAAATTGATTCAGTTAACTTAAATTGGCAGCCTGCTACTGATAATCTAGCAGTGACGAGTTATGAAATTTATAGTGGGACAGAACATATTGCCACAGTAAATGGAGATGCTACGGCTTATAAAATAGAAAAATTAGATAAAAATACAGCGTATTTCTTTTCTGTTGTAGCTGTCGATCAAGCTGGAAATAAAAGTATCTATAATCCGATAGTAACAGTAACGACTAAGGATAGAGAACAGTTGCTATTCACAGATATAGAAAATAACGGATTGAAATTGTACATTGAACAGGCAGCAGTGAAAGGGATTATTGGTGGTTATCCAGATGGTACATTTAAACCCAATCAAAATTTGACTAGAGTACAAGCAGCGGCAATCCTTGTACGTGCACTTAAACTAGAAACAAACGAAGCTGCTCCATTTGGTGATATTAACGGTTATGCTGCACAAACCAAGGCGGAAATTAATGCTGCATATAAATATGGAATTATTAAAGGTGACAAAGGAAACTTTAAACCAAGTGCAGAAGTAACGCGAGTTCAACTTGCATTAATGATTGAACGTGCATCTAAAGTTGTGACGGGTAAGGCATATACAGCTACTAAAAAAGCTCCTTATACTGATTTAGGAAATTATAATGCGGAAGCAGTTAATGCCATTTCCATGCTCCGTGAATTAAACATTGCAACAGGATTTCAGGGGAAATTCATGCCTAGCAGTTCCACTACACGTGCACAAGCTGCAAAAATAGTTGTGAATTTCACAACTATATTAAAGCCTGTACAGCAATAGAACAGAAAAATAGTCCGTCACATCTTTAGAAATCAGGATGTGACGGACCGTTTTGTGATTTTATATCAAATTGCTAATGGAATGGAAGGTTGGTTTTTGATCGGTAAACGTAGTGATATACTTGAATCCAGTGGCCTGTAGCAATTCGAGTGATTCACTGAATTGAAATGCAATATCTTCGGGCTTATGTGCATCAGAACCAAGCGTAATTATTTCGCCTCCACATTTTTTATAAAGCTTTAATATATCATCACTTGGCATGCCATTCGCTAATCCATAGCGTACACCAGATGTATTTAGCTCAATACCTTTACCTTCAGGAATGATTATATTGAAAATCTCGGTTATTTCATCATGGAATGGATTATCGCAGGACTTTTGTGTATATCTTTTTACGAGGTCAATATGACCAAGAATGTTAAAACGTTTAAAGTTTTTTACACAGTCCAGCAACTCAGCATAATAAATGCCATATGCTTCCTCTATCGTTTTATTCTCAAAAAACTCTCCGTAATGCATTCCCTTTCTCTCGACTGTATGCATAGAACAGATGACAAAATCGAACGTTTCGTTATCCATTAAATCTTCATATTTGTTTAATAAATGGGGTTGTACGCCGATTTCGACGCCTTTCTTAATTTCAATAAGTCCCTTATACTTTTTCTGCATTTCTAATAATTTATTTGTGTAATCCAATTTATCAAAATCAAAGACGATTGAATCATCAGGGTATTGATAGTCGATATGTTCAGTAAAACAAACCTCTGTCAATCCTTTTTGAATGGCTCCATCAATCATATCTTCCATTGGAATTGAGCAGTCTCCTGAGAACGAGCTGTGCATGTGATAATCAAACATTAATAATCATTCCTCCTGTTGACAAATCGTAGTTATACCTTTATAGTACTAAATAACTTTAGTCTAGTAAAGCAATAAAGTAAGGGGTGCTAAATTTGGTTAGAAATGAAGTGTATCCGGACAGGATGCTTAGTGAGAACGAGAGATTTGAAAGAATCATTAAAACGATAAATAAGCGTTTTACAACATACGGCTATAAACGCCTTAAGACATCTGCATTTGAGCAATATGACTTGTATTCAAAAGTAAAGAGTTCAATCAATCAAAATGAAATGATAAAAGTAATCGATCATACTGGACAAGTCTTAGTATTGAGACCCGATGTTACGATTCCGATAACAAAAGAACTTGTACAAAACTTCCCGGGAATTTCGAGTGAGCTTCGCTATTTCTATGTTCAAGAAGTATTTCGCCAGCCATTAGATAATAATGAAAGCATAGAACGGACACAGGCGGGTATTGAATACTTTTGTGAAAGCTCTCCCGAAGCAGATGCAGAAGTAATCGCACTTGCGTGTCACTTAATGAAAGATTTAGGTTTCAACGATATTAAAATTGAACTAGGTCACGCGGGTTTTTTTAACGAAATTATTCAGAGTCTTCCGCTATCTACACCGCAAATTAATCAATTAAAGTCATTGATACAAGCGAAAAACGTTGTGGAAATTGGACCCTTTCTCAAAAAAATGGAAATCGATGACGATGTGAGAGAGTTAATCGAACGTATCCCATTTTTATATGGAAATCCTAAGGATGTAAGCGAACGTACTAAAGGAATTGCCTTGACGGATAAAATGCAGGAAACGCTCGATTATTTAATGGATGTCTATAGTATATTGGAAATGTATGGACTGGAACAGTATATCGTCATGGATTTAGGCTTAATTAATCATATGGGCTATTATACAGGCGTTATATTCCAAGGTTATGTCGAGAAATTTGGCAAGCCTGTATTAATGGGCGGACGTTACGATGAATTAGGAAACGAGTTTGGCGCTTCCCTCCCGGCGATCGGATTTGCTTGCGAAATTGAGTCATTGGTTAAAGCGACTGATAGCAGGGAAGCCGTATCCCCTTATCCGATTGATATTAAAATCATCTACGAAGATAACGAATTGGAGCAGGCCATAGTTATTGCAAATGACTTAAGGGAACGTAAGTATAGCGTTCTATCATTTTCTGAACAGAAAGAGCTGGCAGATTTACGGCAAAGCGAATACTTGATTCGTTTGGGGCAAGGTCTCAATTCACTTTTATATAAAGATAAAACAACGACATTTTCAGATTTGAATGAGTTACTGGATTTACTTGCAGGAGGATTGAATTGAAATGAACCATTTGACGATTGCGTTGGCAAAGGGACGAACTGCTGACAAAGCATTATTATTTTTTGAAAAAGCGGGAATTCATTTTTCAGACTTTCATGAAAAAAGTAGGAAACTCGTAATCTACGATGACAAAAATACAGTTAAACTCATTTTTGTGAAAGCGGTGGATGTACCGACTTATGTTGAAAAAGGTGCAGCAGACATTGGAATTGTCGGAAAAGATACTATAATGGAGGATCCGGTTGATGTCTATGAATTGCTTGATTTGGGAATAGGAAAATGTCAGTTGGCGGTTGCTGGATTCCCAGATAAACAACTGGAGAGTAGTTCATTATTGACTGTTGCTTCAAAGTATCCGGCCGTAACAAAAGCATATTTTGACAGCAAAGGCATTCGCATTGAAACAATCAAGTTGAATGGTTCGATTGAATTGGCCCCTCTCATCGGTATGGCAGATGTCATTGTTGATATTGTTGAATCAGGTAAGACGCTTAAAGAAAATGGATTGGTCGTATTAGAAGAAATTGCAGATATCAGTGCACGATTAATTGTTAATAAAGCAAGTTACGCTACAAAAACGAGTCAAATCCAGCAATTCATTTCGGACTTAAAAGCCGTATTGGAGTGATAATTCATGAAGATTGTATCATTGAAGCAATATATAGAAGAGAAAGCGCTACACACAACAGGACTAGCATTTGACCTTGAATTTGATCGAACTGTGTTAGGAATTATCGAAGCGGTTCGCAAAGAGGGAGATCAAGCCTTATTAAGTTATACGGCTCAGTTTGACGGTGTCCAACTGGATAACCTGATTGTGACAGCTGAAGAGTTCGCAGAAGCGCAGACGTTGGTTACAGAGTCGTTCATTAGTGCACTCAAAAAAGCGAAACAAAATATTACCGTATTCCATGAAATTCAAAAAGAACAATCATGGTTTATCAATCAAGAACAAGGGATTATGTTAGGCCAGAAAGTGACGCCTTTAAAAAGTGTAGGAATATATGTACCTGGAGGGAAAGCAGCTTATCCATCTACTGTTCTGATGAATGCCATACCGGCAAAAATTGCTGGGGTCGGAAAGATTTCAATGGTCACACCGCCTCAGGCAGATGGCAAAGTAAATCCACATGTACTCGTAGCAGCACAAGAAGCTGGAGTTGATGTAGTTTATAAAGTCGGTGGGGCACAGGCGATTGCAGCACTAGCGTATGGAACGGAAACGGTAGAAAAAGTCGTAAAAATAACGGGGCCAGGAAATGCATACGTAGCACGGGCTAAAAAATGGGTGTTCGGAGACGTCGCCATCGACATGATTGCAGGTCCGAGTGAAATTTGTGTCGTGGCAGATGATAGTGCAATACCGGAATTTGTCGCAGCCGATCTGCTATCACAAGCGGAGCATGATGAAAATGCAACAGCGCTATGTGTGACAACGAGCAGGGGATTTGCTGAGGCACTTCAAAAAGAAGTTTTACGACAAACCGAAATCGCAGAACGCAAGAGAATCATCGACGTTTCTATTAAGAGAAATGGAAGAATTATTTTGGTTGAATCAATAGAAGAAGCTTTTGATTTTGTAAACGAGATCGCCCCGGAACATCTGCAGTTAATGGTTGAAAATCCGTTAGAGCAATTACCCTTCATACACAATGCAGGGGCAATCTTTTTAGGAAACTATTCCCCTGAGGCTTTGGGCGATTATATGGCTGGTCCAAATCATACATTACCGACAAGTGGGACATCCGCATTTTCTTCTCCGTTAGGTGTCTATGACTTTATGAAGAAATCAAGTATCATTCATTATACAAAGCAGGCACTACAAGATGTTTCAGATGACATTATAGCACTTGCAAATGCAGAAGGTTTAACAGCCCATGCAAATTCAATTCAAGTTAGGAAGGCGGATAAGAATGCGTAGAAAATTGATTTCAAGACAGACTGCTGAAACCAAGATTAATTTGGATTTTGCGATTGATGGAACTGGTAAAGGGAACATTAATACAGGGGTTGGCTTTTTCGATCATATGCTGACACTGTTTACGAATCATGGACGATTTGATTTGACAGTTGATTGTGATGGTGACATTGAAGTTGACCAGCATCACTCGGTCGAAGATATTGGTATCGTTTTGGGACAGGCATTTTACGAGAGTATCGGATCAAAGGAAGGCATCGAACGCTATGCAACGGTGTCAACCCCGATGGACGAAGCGTTGTCCACGGTATCCATTGATATTAGTGGTCGTCCGTTTTTCGTGTATAACGTAGAAGGATTGAAAGACAAAGTGGGAGAATTCGATACGGAGCTTGTAGAAGAGTTTTTCCATGCATTTACAAGTCATGCCAAAGTGACATTGCATATTAATTTACAGTACGGGAAAAACAGTCACCATATTATCGAATCCATATTTAAAGGATTTGGACGTGCTTTGCGTGTAGCGAGTACAATCAACCCGGATGTAAAAGGAGTTCCATCAACAAAGGGAATGCTGTAAAAACAGTACCGTACTTCATATAGACATATCTACTACAAATAGGAGGAGAAGGCATGATTTTATTTCCTGCAATTGATATTCGTAATGGTAAGTGTGTTCGGTTAATTCAAGGTGATTATGATCAGGAGATTATCTATAATGATTCACCTACAGAGATGGCAAAGGAATGGGAAAGACAAGGTGCCGAGTACATACACGTTGTAGATTTAGATGGAGCTAAAACAGGAAATTCTTTAAATTTGGAAGCAATCCAGGCGATTGCTAAAAGTGTTGCGATACCAGTTCAAGTAGGTGGCGGTATACGGAACATGGAAATCATTGACGCACATATTGTGGCAGGCGTAAGTCGAGTAATAATTGGAACTGCTGCAATTCAGGACAAACCATTTTTAAAGCAAGCTGTAGAAAAGTATGGAGACAAAATTGCAGTTTCCATCGATGCTAGGTTAGGAATGGTAGCAACGGACGGTTGGACGGAAACGAGTGATGTGTCGGCTGTTGACTTATTACATGAATTGGAGCTAATTGGCATTAAAACAGTCATTTACACAGATATTATGAAAGATGGCATGATGCAAGGCCCTAACTTTCAAGAACTAGAATTAATGGACAAAGCATCTTCCATTAATATTGTGGCGTCAGGCGGCGTTTCTACAGAGACTGACATCGCTCAGTTAGAGGACCTCGATTTATATGGTGCAATTATTGGTAAAGCGTTATATGAAGGTAAAATCTCTTTAGAAAAAGTATTAGGGGGAAGTAGAGGATGACAAACAATCGAATTATACCATGCCTCGATTTTGATAACGGTAAAGTTGTTAAGGGTAAAAAGTTTTTAGAAGTTCAAGAAGTTGCGGATCCACTAACATTAGCGAAGAAATATGTGGCTGATGGCGCCGATGAACTTGTGTTTTATGACATAGCCGCTTCAACAAAAAACCGTCCAATGTTCCTAGACCTAATTGCACAAATTGCAATAGAAGTACCAGTGCCATTTATTGTAGGAGGCGGCATCAGGACAATTGAAGATATCCAGAAGGTATTTGATGCAGGTGGGGATAAAGTATCCATCAATAGTGCAGCGCTCATCGATTCATCTCTAATAGAAGAAGCAGCAAAAAAATTCGGTTCTGGACGAATTATTTTATCGATGGATGTGAATGAAGTGGGACCTTCCAAATGGTCCGTCTTCTCAAATGGTGGCATGAAAGACACAGGTATAGATGCTATTGAATGGGCAAAGCAGGCTGAAAAGTGGGGCGCAGGTGAACTGGTAGTTAATAGTATCGGTGAAGACGGCGTGAAAGACGGGTATAATCTCGAATTGACAAGAACAATTGCTGAAGCAGTTAGTATCCCTGTCATTGCAAGCGGTGGAGCGGGAACGCCTGAACACTTCCACACTGTCTTAACAGAAGGAAAAGCCAACGCTGCACTAGCCGCATCTGTATTTCATTTCGAAGACATTAATATTGGCGAACTAAAAACATATTTAGCAAACAAAAATACCTCCGTTGGGAATGAGTAACTATGACAATACAAATCGACACGGTTGCGTTTGACGAAAATGGATTGATTCCTGCCATTGTTCAAGATGATCGCACCGGTAATGTACTAATGCTCGCATATATGAATAAGGAAGCGTTACAAAAGACGATTGAAACGAAGGAGACTTGGTTTTACAGCAGGTCTAGAAAAGAGCTTTGGAACAAAGGGGCTACTTCCGGCAATCGTCAACTAGTGAAAAGTCTCGCATTGGATTGTGATAGTGATTCCATATTGGTTCAAGTTGCACCTATGGGTCCGGCTTGTCATACGGGGGAAGTTACTTGTTTCCATAAACCTGTATTCGAAGAGAAATTATCGAACCGATCCATTGTTCATGAAATAATAGATGAAATAAAAGATCGCCATGCCAATCCCGTAGAAGGTTCATACACAACGTACCTATTCCGCGAAGGATTAGATAAGATTTTGAAGAAAGTCGGGGAAGAAACAACTGAAGTTGTCATTGGTGCAAAAAACCGTGATAAAGCTGAAGTGACGAGTGAACTTGCTGATTTGACGTACCACTCACTTGTGCTCATGGAAGAGTTAGGCGTAACTGTTGAAGACGTCAAAAAAGTATTGACAAATAGAAGACCTAAAAGTGAAGTACTTCGGGATGAGTAAGTTTTGGAGCACAATGGCGAAAAGAACAGAACCCTATATTCCCGGTGAGCAGGTTGAACAACCCAATATCGTCAAATTGAATACAAATGAAAATCCATATCCTCCAAGTCCAAATGTATCGATTGCTATCCAGGAGGAGATGGCGCGCAACCTTCAATTGTATCCATCACCTACAGCGACGGAACTCTGTGAAACGATAGGGCGGCACTATAATCTTTCTACTGATGAAATATTTGTAGGCAATGGCTCTGACGAAGTATTAGCATTCTCTTTTATGGCATTTTTCGAACCAGGTAAGCTGATTCGCTTTCCTGACGTAACCTATAGTTTTTATCCTGTGTATGCAAAGTTATTTGATATTCCCTATGAAGAAATTCCATTGAATAAAGATTTTACTTTGTCTGCAAAAGATTATTTTGACTCGGAGGGCGGCGTCATTTTACCGAACCCGAATGCACCTACCAGTATTTATGCTGAGCTTGAAGTGATTGAAGAAATTATCCGAAAAAACCCGAATCAAGTAGTTATCATTGATGAAGCGTATATTGATTTTGCTTCAACATCAGCAACCGAGTTGATTCGGAAATATGATAATGTACTCGTCATTCAAACAACATCAAAATCGCGTTCACTTGCTGGTTTACGTGTCGGTTTTGCAATGGGTTCGCATTCTTTGATCGAGGCATTGATACGAATTAAAGACTCATTCAATTCTTATACCTTGGATCGGCTAGCATTAGTCGGTGCAAAGGCGGCATTTGAGGATGTATCTTATTTTACTGAAA
Organism: Sporosarcina sp. Y352; assembly: GCF_056786535.1. Lineage (NCBI taxonomy): Bacteria > Bacillati > Bacillota > Bacilli > Caryophanales > Caryophanaceae > Sporosarcina > Sporosarcina sp. Y352. The sequence goes on along the minus strand of NZ_JBXCJE010000001.1, from coordinate 372,495 downwards.
CAGTGGAAAAAATAATTGTTACGCGGGAAAAAACGATAGAGCTATTGAATCAGCTTAACTTCAAGACATTGCCTTCACAAGCGAACTTTGTTTTCACAACTCATAAAACGGTGCATGCAGAAATTCTTTATAACGAATTGAAAAAAGAAAATGTGCTAGTCAGGTATTTTAATAAACCTGGAATTGATAATTATTTACGCATTACAATTGGTACAGATGAGCAGATGGAACAATTAGTTGATAAATTGGTCAAAATTATCAACTCATATTGAACTACTTGATGCGAAAACGAAATAATTTGGTGTAGTGTGTATTGAAACTGATATAGTTGTGTTAACAAAGGAGTGTCTTACATGGGATCTAAATACATTGATATTGCACTTATCGCATTTATGGGTTATTTTGCATTTACGCGATTTTCAAGTGGACAAACCGGCTTCGGCATTTTTTTCACGGTTCTTGCGCTATTGAACATTTTAACACTTGTTATGAAAATCAATAAAGAAAAAGAAACAAATAAAGATGTTCGATGAATAGGAAATAAGCAACGAAGATTGACTAGTCTCCCTCCAAGGAATATGGAGGGGGCTAGTCTTTTTAACTTTATATAATAGGCATCATTTAGGAGTGTAGATTTCTAGACCGCTTGTCGCTTTGGGGATGCCTCTGGCCCTGAGCCTGGATTGGCGCTTCGCATCCAGGCTCAGGGCTTCGGCTACCCCTTTGCCGCGCCTGCGCTGGTGTGTACATTATCGGGAGAGTTGTAATTCAGAAAGTGGATTGAAGAACGCTTGTCGCTTTGGGGATGCCTCTGGCCCTGAGCCTGGATTAACGCTTCGCATCCAGTCTCAGGGCTTCGGCGACCCCTTTGCCGCGCCTGCGCTGGAGTTTTCCATTATTGAAATTGATTTTGAGATTTATGGACTGAGATTATAATGTGATTACTATTTGATACAAATTACCTTGAAGAAAGAAGCACTACAGGCTACAGGTCTTGTCCCTGATAACGAAATGTGTTTCCAGAGACCATCCACAAAGCGCAGAAGCGGTATTAGCAGGATTTCTGGTTAGTATTATGTAACGAGAGTTTTTCATTGGCCTCGCGTCCTCTGGGATCAAGCTCAATTCAAAATCTGGACGCAATCACACCAAAGCGTGGCGGAAAGTATAGTGAAAAATGATGAATCATAGACTATTTGAATTCAAAGCTTCATAGAATAGGTTAGTAGTGTTAGCTATATAAAAAAGAAGGAAGGGAAGGGGAATTTGAGTAAAAGGTTCCTTAAGATTTCTGTTGTCTATTTCATGATTGGAATTTCATTTGGGCTCTACATGTCTCTCACACACGTCTTTACATTGACGTCTGTACATGTTCACATCAATTTATTGGGGTGGATGTCATTAGCTCTCATAGGGATATTTTATCATCTATATCCGAATCTGGAGAAAACAGGTTTAGCTAAAGCACATTTTTGGCTTCATAACATCGGACTTCCAGTTATGATGATTGCGATTGCTTTGGCGATTCTAGGAGTTGGTAATGTATTTTTCCCGATTGCGACAGCAGGCGGAGCTGCTACACTGATTGGTATATTCTGTTTTGGTTTCAACGTCCTTATGAATATCGATAAACGCACGGCTTGAAAGTAAACAAACCGCTTAAATTTGCCGCTAGATAAATGCGGAAAACAGGCGGTTTTTTTATTACTAAAAAACTCAGTAAATTAAATTAGTTGTTCCATTTTCTAATTTCATGTAGTATAATGTTAAGATTGCATTTTTTGAAATGAGGATTATTAATGAAAAGCTCGATATATGGTCTTACGATAGAACAACTAACAGAATGGTTACTGGAACAAGGACAGAAAAAATTCCGTGCAGCACAAATTTGGGACTGGTTATATAAAAAACGAGTAACAAATTTTGCAGATATGAAAAATATTAATACAGAATGTATCGAACTGCTTGAAGCAAATTACTACATCCAATCATTGGAACAGACTGTTAAGCAGGAATCAGAAGATGGGACGATCAAATTTCTATTCAAAATGCAAGATGGCAACTTGATTGAAACTGTTTTGATGAAATTCCCTTACGGCCAATCGGTTTGTGTAACGACACAAGTCGGCTGTAATATCGGTTGTAGCTTCTGTGCAAGCGGATTGCTGAAAAAGAGCCGTGATTTAAGCGCAGGGGAAATTGTTGAGCAAATCATGGAAGTGCAGCATCACCTCGATGCCAAAGCTGAAGAGGAGCGTGTAAGTCATATTGTTGTAATGGGAATCGGCGAACCATTTGATAATTACTCAAATCTGATGGATTTCCTACGTGTTGTCAACGACCAAAAAGGTCTTTCAATTGGTGCGCGTCATATTACCGTTTCAACAAGTGGAAATCCTCAAAAAATCAGAGAGTTTGCGAATGAAAATATTCAGATTAACTTAGCAGTTTCACTGCACGCACCAAACAATGAACTTCGTACACGTGTTATGAAAATTAACAAAGCGTTCCCGCTTGAAAAATTGATGGATTCTGTTGATTATTATTTGGAAACAACAAACCGCAGAATTACGTTTGAATATATTATGTTATCAGACGTGAATGATCACATTGCGGAAGCACAACAATTAGCAAAACTGCTTGAAGATAAACGTCACCTGTCATATGTTAACTTGATTCCCTACAACCCGGTTGACGAACATGACCAGTATCGCCGTAGCACACCAGAGGCGATAAAAGCATTTTATGAAACGCTTAAGAGAAAAGGTATAAATTGCGGTGTCCGTCTTGAACAGGGTACAGACATTGATGCGGCATGTGGTCAGTTAAGAAGTAAGCAGATTAAGAAAGAAAAAACTGTCTAATATAGGTAAAAAAAGACACATCCATTAAATTGGATGTGTCTTTTTGATTCCGAAATGGAAAATTCGATGAATCTCGTATTTATGAAATTGATTATTTATTTTTCCGCATTAAAATCACAATGAACTGCACGATAAAGGCTAGTCCCAAACCGAAGGAAGAAATGATGAATAAGGACAGCATTCCAAGTGCGTCGCCCATATTATTGGGGTTTATTAGTAAACTACGGAAAAACTCTACAAAACCGATTACAACTGCAACCATAAATATCCTAAAAGCTATCTTCAAATGGTAAAATAATAGTAAAAAAGAAAATGTACCAATGATTAACCCAAAAATACCGAACGTTAAGTAGTTCGTAAAGAGAAGTGTTTGGCCTAGGATAGTACGTACACCTAATATAAGAAGGACAAAACTCGTAAGTCCAGTAAAAAAACCAATCTTCCACAACTTATTCAACATAAACCGCACCCGCTTTCATTATACATCATATCGAATAATGGGGCTCAAATGCCAATAAAAGCATTGTAAGGCTTAATCATTTTCTAAGCTATGAAAAAATCTCAATCCCCAACGAAGGGAATTGAGATTGGATATTTCTTTAATTATTTCTTTGCAATAAGGATTAGTTTACCTTGATCAAGTTCTTCTTCGGCAGAAGCAGCTTGTTCTTTTGTTAGACCTGCACCTTCCATTTTGCTGCGAAGTTCATCGCCACGGGAAGAGAACATATTCTTCATGCTATCCAAGAAACCTTGTTCTTTCATACCGACGGTTTCTGTATCGAGTGCATCAGTAATGTGGTCGCTTCTTTTTTTGTCATGTGCGAAAATATAAATATCATCATGTGTATATCCTTGTGTAAGCAACTCATCGATTTCTTTCTTTGCCTGAATGGCGTTTTCAACAGTTTTTTTAATAGTCATTATAAAATCCCTCCATTTTTTTATCTCTCTCTTTATATACCTTCAACAGGGGGAAACTAAACAAAACTTTTAAAAAGGGAATGATTACCTCCGTAAATTTTTATACGTCAGAATGAAGTGAGTCGGATTTGTATCGACTTCATAGGAAAAGACACCTTGTGTTGTGTGTAAATAGAAAAAACCGTTTCCACTGGAAAAGGGTTTGTATGACATGTCATGTACGTGGTCTAATTTAAAAGTGTGTTGTGCTGTTGAAATCGTATCATTATATAAATGGATTTGGTGAACAGTACGACTTGTTTTTTGGTCGTACCAACCCATAATACGTTCGACTATAATATATGTAAGAGTTGAAACGCTTTGTGTGTCTTTGTCATTCATTGTGATACCTCCAAGCTTTAGTTTGAACATAATATGTAATATCTAAGCATATTGTAACAGAATTGTATTCATATGATGATAAAAGTAAATTGGGTTATTATTTAAATTAGCTTGTACCATAACATCTAATTCTATTACACTTCGTGACAATTTCAGTTGAAAGAAGTATGATGAATGAGGTTGTGCCCATCAGTTTATCTGATAAATAAATTTGAAAGCGAGTTTGTGAATGACTATAATTCAAAATCTAATCAACTTCATATTGCATATAGATCAGCACTTGGTTGAAATTATTCAGAACTTCGGTATTTGGTCTTATGCAATTGTATTTTTAATCGTGTTTGTTGAAACAGGTCTTGTGATTTTTCCTTTTTTGCCAGGTGATTCATTATTGTTTGCAAGCGGTGCACTTGCAGCGATGGACGCATTCAATATCGTCGTTCTACTCAGTGGCTTCTTTATAGCGGCAGTCATTGGCGACACGGTGAATTATCACATAGGTATGAAAGTTGGAATGACAATTAAGCCGGGCAGTTTTATGGGGAAATTAATTAATCAGGATAAGATGAATAAAGCTGAGAATTTCTTTAATAGTCACGGTGGAAAAACAATAGTAATCGCACGTTTTATGCCTTTTGTTCGTACGTTCGTTCCTTTTGTAGCAGGTGCTAGCAGGATGAACTACCGTTATTTCTTAATTTACAATATTGTAGGCGCAGCATTATGGGTAGGTATATGTACAATGGCAGGCTACTTCTTCGGTAATATACCCATTATTAAAGAAAACTTTTCTACTGTTATATTATTAATTATTTTTATATCAGTTTTGCCTGCTATTATTAGTATTGTAAAAAGTCGCTCTCGAAAAAAATACTAACAGCGAAACACCTCCTGATTGTAATTACAGGAGGTGTTTTGGAGATTCAATTTCACAAAAAAAGTTGGACCCGTGCGAAAAGATCACCAGGTAAGAAGTGCTTTGCGATAGAGTTGCTCTGCCAAATTTAAGTCCTTGAAATTTACCCCATTCATCTTCATTTCTATAAACATGCGAATCAGTTCCCTCATTTGCTGTTCATCGCTATAATCATAATGGGGGGTGAATTCAAGATAGGAACTTATTTCAATATAATCATTATTTCCAATAGATATGAAAAACCTGTGAAACATATTATCTCACAATAAGTTCTAACTTATCATTTACTAACATAGCGAACTACGTTAAGTAAAAAGACAACGGGGGGATTTCAATGAAGAGAAAAATTGGAGTGGTATTGGCTGTACTTGTGTTACTAACAATGGCAGCATGCGGTAAAGAGGATGCTGTGAAAAAAGACGCAGCAGGAATAGCACTACCACTTAAAGTAGACCTAACTGTTACAGAAGAGGTTGAAGTGAATGGAACTGTAGAAATGTCTGCTGTCGTTACACAGGGTGAAGACAAAATAGATGATGCAGATGAAGTTGTATTCGAAATCTGGGAAGAAGGTAAAAAAGACGCTAGTGAAAAAGTTGAATCAACAAACGACGAGAATGGAATATACTCAGCCGAAAAAACATTTAATCATGATGGACTGTTCCATATTCAAGTCCATGTAACAGCGAGAGGCTTGCACACAATGCCCGTGAAAGAAGTTACAGTTGGTGACGGCGGGCATTATGAAAAGGCAGCTGAAGGAGAAGTTGAAAATCACCACGCAGACGGATTTTCGATGGACTTTATGGAACGTGAAAATATAAAGTCGGGCGAGGATAATGAATTCATCGTGAACTTGCAATTTGATGGAGAGCCATTTGAAAAAGTGCGTGTACGTTTTGAAATCTGGGATGACGCTAATCCCGACAAACATGATTGGATAGATGCGGAAGAAAAAGTTGCCGGCGAGTATTCAATAACTTATAAATTCACAGAAGCAGGGTCACATAAAATACAAATTCATGTAGAAGACGATAATGAATTACATGAGCACGAAGAACATTCAATTGAAGTTATGGAATAAGTAAGAGTAGGCCTCCCTGACGATGTTAAGGGGGCTTGTTTTTATTTGCAAATTAATCAAGGGGGAAATGACTTTGCATAATTTATTTTCCCCAAGAAGTATTGTGTTATTTCAACTATTCTGATAGCTAATAAATCCTTTTTATGATATAAATAGTAATAACATTTATATCTTGTGGTAAACAGATAGGAATTCAATAGATAATGAGAGGGAGATAAAAATGAAAATGAATGTTGAAAGTTTTAACTTAGATCATACAAAAGTTGCGGCACCGTACGTGCGATTAGCAGGTGTTAAGCAAGGGACCCATGGTGATGAAGTGTATAAATACGATATTCGTTTCAAACAACCGAACAAAGAGCATATGAAAATGGATGCCCTCCATTCTATTGAACATATAATGGCTGAAAATATTCGAAACCATTCGGATAATGTTGTCGACCTAAGTCCCATGGGTTGCCAAACAGGTTTTTACTTATCCGTTATTAATCATGATGATTTTGACGATATTCTAATTGTGTTAGAAAAGACGTTGGAAGATGTACTCACAGCAACAGAGGTTCCAGCTTGCAATGAAGTGCAGTGTGGTTGGGCTGCAAGCCATAGCCTGGAAGGGGCAAAAGGATTGGCGAAAGAAATGCTTGAGAAAAAAGATGAGTGGCGTCAAGTGTTCGCTCAATAAAGGTTTTTTTTAATATGTAAAAATACGCATCTGACGATGAACTAATGAAAACCAGTAAATAACTTGATCGCACACTAGGTACTACTTGTATCTGTGCTTTTGGTTCGCTTTGAATTGAACAAGTTTTATATGCTTATCGAGAGGTCTAAGTAAGTAGGGGATGCGACAAATTCGCATCCCCTACTTACTTTTTCGGCAATCTTATGAAGCTTGTTCATCCGTCGCTCTCCCAAGGAACACGGCAGGTAATTAATCACAATAGGATGCCATACTTGCCCCTCAGTAAAAGTGTCGTTATAATTCGCCGAAAATAGTCCAGTGAAAAAGGTGGTTTTAAAGCCCTGATGTTCCATGCAAGTAATCAACAGTTAAATCTTCAATACGAAATCTTTTCAGTGACCTATTTATCATCACTAACGTAAATCCTCCAAAAATTACAGAAACTTTACACAACTTTTACAGGGTTTTTACATGCTTGTGAGAAAATTGAGTATAAATTCCTGTGAGGTGCTTGTTGAGATGAGGCGAATGGTACAAGAAAAGGCTGTTTGGAGTAAAAGGATTAAATTTTTTAAAATGGGCTCGTCCCTTTTTAAAAAAGTGAAAAGGAAAGTCTTTTCATTAAGGCTAACAACCATCTCATTTAAATTGCGACTTCTAGGTGTAATTTTAGCTATCTTACTAGTATCTACCATTACGATAGGGTTGACAGCATATGAAAAAATGAAAACCAGCACGATTAATCTTGTATCTTCACACTTGGAACGAGAAGTGACAATTGTCAATGATATGGCGAAAACATTGATGTTAGTGCATGTAGGTAATCAAGAAAACTTTATGAAAGAGCTTGAGGGAGTCATAAAAAGGCAACATGTTTCACTAACGCAAGATGGTTATAATCCAACTATATTTTACGGTAAGGATGATCAACTGATCCCTTTTGCTGTTAATGGAAATTCAACTCTGAAGTTGTCTAATCAAATCGCAGAAAAAATTAGTAAAGAAGGAAAAGGTATTTTACATGAAACAATTCAGGGGAATCCATATACCATTAGCTTTTTCCGTATTCAAGAATTAGGCGGAGAATATGTTATTGTCGTTCCAGACAGCGATTACTTATCTGATACGAGAGAAATGAGTAAGGTAATTTATGTGTCAATCCTACTTGCATTAATCATTGCATTACTAGTCATTACACCAACGATTCACCGAATGACGAAACCAATAACTGTATTACAACAAAAAATGCAAATGGTCAGGGAGGGAGACTTAAGTGTCAACCTATCGATTCAATCAACTACACCCGAATTTCATTCCCTTATAAAAAGTTTCCAGATGATGATCAACAATATGTCTCAGATGCTAGTGGAAATTAAAAACACCAGTACACAATTAGCGCAGACCGGAAGTCACTTAAATGAGAATTCAAATACACTTCTAACGAAAAACGATTATTTAAAAGTTCAAGTTTCTGAGTTAGAGAAGATTGCATCGGAGACAGTTTCAGTTTCAGTATCTCAGCAACAAGCTTTTCAGCATATGAAAATGCAAATGGGTGTAATGTTCAATAAAATGGACGAAGTATTTCAAGTGGCAACAGTTACGGAGCAAGTCGTAAAAGCTGGAGAGGATTCGACAATCGAAGCTGCTAATAGTATGCATACCTTCTTTGATAGTATGAAAAGCGTCATTCAAACGATTGATGCTTTACAAAAAAAGTTCTTGTCTGTATCACAAGTTGTTACGACAATTGACAAAATTACGAACCAAACACGCATGCTTGCATTAAATGCGAAAATTGAAGCATCAAGAGCTGGAAATGCAGGAGCGGGTTTCATAGTAGTAGCGAACGAGGTACAACGTTTAGCGGAGCAATCTGCCAATGCAACAGAAGAAATAAAAGGAACGATTTCTGAAATGGAACAATCTGTTGATAATTCTACTGCTTACATAGAAAAAATGAAACAGAAAGCGACGGCTTTTGAGAGCATGACTTATGAAAATAGTAAGAATTTTAAAGAAGCTACAAATCATATTCGACTATTGGATCAAAAGTTGTTCATTATGAAAGAACAATTAGACTTATTGGAAAGCGGCCTACCCTTGTTGGAACAATCTACGCAACAAGTGGGAAATGTTTCAAAGAAAAATAAGAGTAATGCAGTGCTAATGATACAGGCGTTTCAGGAGCAAGTCGAAGCGATGCAAGAAGTTGAGAAAACGGGAGCAGAGCTATCCTTACTTTCAGATAAGCTATTGGAAAATGCCAATCAATTTAATACTACGAATTGAGACCGAAGTGTAAAATAGAATTGTACAGATGATTACAGCAACAAAATATAAGGGGGGCATACACGATGGCAGAACATCACTTTTATTTGAAAGCGGATTGGCCAGGTTTACGAAATGATATCGGAACGATTGATGCTGGGAATTTGAAGACAACAGTGTCAATACCTCCTGAAATGGATGGGCCAGGAGTAGGTACAAACCCTGATGAAATGTTATTAGGAGCAGCCGCCACATGCTATATTATTACGCTCGCTGCGATGATGGAACGCAGCAAGCTTGAAAAGGAAGCGTTGACAATGGAGTCTGTGGGAATTGTCGATGTAACAAACGGTGTCATTACATACAAAAAAATTATACATAAACCCCAAATCGTTTTGAAACTGGATGCGACTGAAAAGGATGAAGCACTTGCTTATAAACTTGCGGAAAAGGCAGAAACATCCTGTATGATTAGCCGGGCGATAAAAGGAAATGTTGAAATTGAATTGAAAGCGAAAGTGGTAAAATAAAATCTCCATTCACAACAGGGGGTGCTGACTTTGGTTCAGAGGCACCACTCGAAGCTTGGATAGCATAAACGTTCAATGCATATCCTGGAAATCCGTTGGTAAATTTGAAGAACTTGGCGTAAGTATGGAAGGTGTTAAAATTTGGTCTAGTTGTTCCGTAATACATTGATATCGATTCGATTGGAGACTTAATAGAATAAGGACAATGATGACTGAGACTCAGTTCCGTTTTGAAACGAACTGAGTTTTTTTGTTTTTTTTATAAAAGTATGTTAACTTTAAATCGGTACGTATAAACAAACTCTTCGGGGCAAGGTGAAATTCCTTACCGACGGTGATCGAGCATAGCTCGTAAGTCCGTGACCCGTCCTTCTTCGTTTAGGAAGGCGGTGGAGCTGGTGAAATTCCGGCACCGACAGTTACAGTCTGGATGGGAGAAGTGTTTTGGCTATACGTACTATGCTTGCAAGCTCTGCCCTTTCAAATAGTGAAAGGGGGAATGCAAATGGAACCTCAACATTATATGAGAGTTGCTCTTGAACTGGTGCGGACTGCACAGGGACAAGCCTCGCCGAATCTACTCGTCGGTGCTGTTTGCGCGAAAGACGGTCTGATATTAGGGACCGGTGCACATTTGCGAGCTAGAACACCTCATACAGAAGTGCAGGCACTGACGATGACAGGTTTGAATTCTGTTGGTGCAGATCTATATTTGGCACTAGAACAGTTTTTCCATAGAAGGAAAACACTTTCGTGTACAGATCTACTTAGATCGTCAGGAATTCAACGTTTCTTTGTTGCGTCTTTCCATCCGAATCCTTCCGTAAAAGGAACAGGAGTCGGGCTTCTTAAAGTAGCGGGAATCGAAGTCATCTCCGGCATTTTACAACAAGAGGCAGAGCAGTCAAACCAAGCATTTTTGTATTTCAGCAAATACGGGACACCATACGACACCTTGAAAGCCGCCGCAACTCTTGACGGTAGACTTTCAACGCAGAATGGGGACAGCAAATGGATTACTTCGGCTGCATTACGAACCGTAGTCCATCACCTCCGCAATATCCATGATGCTATTTTGGCTGGCGTACAAACCGTACTTCACAATAACCCTTTCCTCACCACCCGTTTGCCCCATGGTGGAAAGAATCCAATTCGAACTATTTTAGAACGGCATCTCAGGACGCCCAAAACGGCTAATGTCGTAACTGACTGCGCTACAGAAACAATTTTTTTTACACTCGATTTACCAGAGTCGGAACCTGCTTTTTCGAATATCCTCTCGTTTCAATTGAAAGGATCTCAGAAAATGTACCTTTTTTGAATGTAATTTTAAATCGTCTGGTAAAGATGAAGTTGTTTGTCGAAGGCGACAGCCGTTTCCTTTGCAGTTTCATCACTGAAGGCTTGGCGGATGAACTGTATTTGTAAATGGCACCGAGATTGACTGGCAATAGGCATCTATCTATGTGGACGACACGCAGAACAGGATGGCGGATGAGAATCACTCCGTTTTTTTAATGTGCAACAAATCGGGGACGATATTCGATTGCGTGCCAAGTTCCTGAAGGAGGATTGACTATAATTGTTTACTGGAATTATCGAAGAAATAGGAACAGTTTCAGCGGTCAGACCAGGATCGAATTCAATGCAACTATCAATTCGTTGCGCTAAAGTGCTGAGCGATGTTAAAAAAGGCGACAGTTTGTCAGTGAACGGTGTCTGTTTGACGGTATCGGACTTCTCAAGTAATCATTTTTCTGCCGACGTCATGCCTGAAACAGTCAAGGCGACAACGCTTCATGCATTGCGAACGGGAAGTCCCGTCAATCTTGAGCGTGCAATGGCGGCAGATGGTCGATTCGGTGGTCATATCGTCAGCGGACATGTTGATGGCACCGGAGAAGTCGTGTCAGTAAGACAAAAAGAAAATGCCATTTATGTTGAAATCAGTGTCGAGCCTCAATTGTTGAAGTATTTCATCCCGAAAGGTTCAGTAACAGTGGATGGTACTTCGCTTACTGTCTTTGGTGTGACAGAAGAAAGTTTTATCATCTCACTAATTCCGGTTACACAAGATGACTCAATCATCGGTCGGAAAAGACCAGGGGATAAAGTGAACGTAGAATGCGACATGCTTGCAAAATATATTGAACGGCTTATGACTACTACTAACAAAGAGAAATCAACTGGCGGTTTAACAATGGATACACTTGTCGCAAGCGGATTCCTCAGTTAAGGAGGAAAAAAGATGTACACTACCGTAGAAAAAGCAATCGAAGATCTGAAAAAAGGAAAAGCGATAATTGTTGTTGACGACGAGGATCGCGAAAATGAAGGGGACTTTGTTGCGCTTGGTGAATTTGCAACGCCGGAAATGATTAATTTCATGGCGACTGAAGGTCGTGGATTGATTTGCGTGCCGATAGATGAAGAGAAATCCCAACAGCTTGATCTTGGACTTATGACAAATAATAATACCGATGTAAACGGAACAGCTTTCACGATAAGCATCGATCACGCGCAGTGTCACACTGGTATTTCTGCATTTGAACGATCAGAAACCGTGTTGAAGATGCTGGGGAGTGAAGCCAGACCGACTGATTTTACAAGACCTGGTCATATTTTCCCATTGATTGCCAAGGCTGGCGGTGTCTTAAAAAGGTCAGGTCATACAGAAGCTGCGGTCGACCTTGCGAAGCTTGCTGGGTCAGAGCCGGTGGGCGTGATAGTTGAAATTATGAATGTCGATGGAACGATGGCTAGAGGACCACAGCTAAAAGAAATCGCGGATAAATATGACCTTGTAATTTTAACGATTCAGGAACTGATTGCTTATCGCCGAAAAACTGAAAAACTTGTCGAGCGTATCGTGGATATTGATTTGCCGACGGATTATGGTGATTTCAAAGCAGTCGCTTTTAAAGAAACAGAAACCGGGCATGAACATATTGCTTTGATAAAGGGTGATATTGAAAATGCTGAAAATGTACTAGTCCGCGTTCATTCGGAATGTTTGACAGGCGATGTCTTTGGCTCATGCCGATGTGATTGCGGCCCTCAACTTCAGGCAGCACTCACGCAGATTGAAAAAACCGGAAGAGGCGTCCTGCTGTATATGCGTCAGGAAGGGCGGGGCATCAGTCTTGTCAATAAAATGAAAGCATACAAGCTACAAGAAGAAGGATACGACACGGTTGAGGCTAATGAAAAATCAGGATTCCCGGATGACCTCCGAGATTACGGAATCGGCGCACAAATCCTACGGGAACTCGGTTTAACAACCATTCATCTTTTGACGAACAACCCGCGTAAAATCGCCGGTCTGGGTGGACATGGCTTGGAAGTAACGGAGCGTATTCAAATCGAAATGCCAGTAAAAGAATCAAATAAAGCGTATGTGGACACAAAGAAAAGTAAAATGGGCCATATACTAAATAGTTGAGGGGGAAATAATAATGGGAACAATTTATGAAGGACATTTAATTGGAACAGGGCTTAAAATTGGTATCGTCGTTGCTAGATTCAATGATTTCATCACTGGTAAATTATTGAGCGGAGCGGAAGATGCATTGCATCGTCACGGAGTGGATGAAAGTGATATTGCTGTTGCGTGGGTACCGGGTGCTTATGAAATCCCGCTAATCGCGAAGAAAATGGCTGCTTCCGGTAAGTACGATGCTGTTATCACACTTGGCACAGTCATACGCGGATCAACACCGCATTTCGACTTTGTTTGTAATGAAGTTGCTAAAGGAGTCGCAGCCATCAATCTGCAGGAAGGCATCCCAGTCATCTTCGGTGTCTTGACGACGGATACAATTGAACAAGCAATTGAACGGGCAGGAACGAAAGCTGGAAATAAAGGATGGGATTCAGGGAATTCTGCAATTGAGATGGCGAATTTGTTGAAACAGATTTAATTACTGATAAGTGAAGGCTCAGTATCCGATTACCTGGATACTGAGCCTATTTTGTCTTTATTTTAGTATCTGTGACCAGAAGTCTCGCTAATTTCGCTTGGAATAGTTATGATAGAGGGAGTTGTTATTTTATGAAATGAGGCGATTTACATGAGTGAACAATCAAATGTTAGACTTCCTGAAAAAACATGTTCGATTGAGAGGCTTGTTACGATTCCAAAAGACGTTGAGAAAGTGATAAATGGCGAAAAGACGGCTACACGTCGTAATGGTGTTTATGCAGATCTTGGTGAAATAATGGTACTCGAAGGTAAAGAGTTCAAAGTAGATGCAATATATTCACAGACGCTTGGTGAAATGACGGACGAAAATGCAAAGCAAGAGGGCTACACATCGATGGAGGAATATAAACAATCCATTCTTGCGATGCATGATAAAATGCCATGGATACCGACGATGAGCGTATGGGTGCATGAATATAGCCCCGTGGCGAAATGACGTTCTGAATGAATTCGGGAATCTATGGTGCGATTGTCTTTCTGCACGTTATCAGTGCTGTCCTCGCCATAGGTCCATTATTTATATTAATGCCGATTATTAAGCGATTGCGTGACGTTGAAACTGTAATAGAGGAAACTTATTTATCTGTTATCAACGTCATCATCCGCATCGTCATGCATGCAGGACATTCTCTTGTCTACACCGGTGCCCTCTTATTAATATTTGGACCTTGGCCATGGTATACATCATGGGTAATTTTGACGCTTGCAGTAATGCTTTTATCTGGAGTTTTTCTGGCCAAAGGATTTACAATTGTCTTACGGAAATTTAAAAATCCGGATACTGATAAAAATAAAGTACTTAATCGTTTGAATACAACTTCTTGGATATATATTGGTCTTATGCTGATTATGCTTTGGCTCATGGTTCAAAAACCGATGCTTTGGTGAATATGAATGAGAAGTACTCTTCATACATAGAAAAGGACATGCATTTTAGCTGATGCATGTCTTTTTTGTATTTATAGTGAGTTGCCTGAATAGATTCAATTTGAAAGGGTGCCTGTTACCGGATTAAATCACCATACCGTTCTGAAACGAACTTCAAATCCTGTAAAAATAATGAACGTAAGTTAGGTCGACGTCTAACAGCAAGTGGATGGTAAGCGGCGGCCGTCTGAAATCCTCGTACATCATGCCAACTACCCCGTAATGACTTCACATCGACTTCGGTATTTTGAAAAAAAGATTGGACCGCCACATTTCCCAAGCAAAGAATTAGACTGGGCTTCTTTTCTGTAAGCTGTTGATCTAAATGTTGCATACAGATTTGACGGGTTACCTCTTTTTCATAGGCGCGCACGGGTTTTCTTTTCAAGATAAAAGTGACATACAAATCATCTAATTTTAAGCCTGCCTCACGGGCAACTTCTTGTAGAGTTTGCCGCGTCCCGCAAAGAAATTCCTCACCTTCACGGTCCTCACGTGCTCCTGGATTATCTAGAATAATCATAATGGGCGCATTCGGATTACCTTCACCCCAGACCATCCGTGTTCCGTGTTCATATAAACCGCATAACTTACAATCTACAAGCTGATTAGGGGTTGGTTCCTCCGTCAATGTTTTTGGACAAAAGTCAGATATGGTTTTCATCTCCCTTTACTGGTCAGACTCAATCTTTAAAGCTTTCCTCTAATCAATGGATTTCAAACTACGCTACAGTGTACTGGTCGTTTATGGTAAAATTGGAGTAAGATTTTGAAGAAACTAATTACTGTGAATGGAGTTGGTGGGAATGGAATTGAAGCAATTTGTAGACGTGAATGAATTCGCATTAAAAGCGGAACCGACTTTATTTAAAGAAGAAGATGTCTACAGTCTTTTTCTTGGTGTGTTGCATGCTATCAAAGCAGGAAGGTATGAAAACCCCTTCATGGCAACAATTGAAGAGGATGGGGAAGTGCTAGCACTATTTCAAATGACACCTCCGCATGCTTTAAACCTTGTTTTTACTGATGAAGACAGGTTGGAAGAATGTATGGATTTGTTAATTAGAGAATTAATGGAACTTGGAACCGAAATTAGTTCTATCATTAGTTTGAAACCATGGGCATACTTTTTTGCAGAGAAATGGGAAGCAAAAATAGGTATGACTCATAAATTGTTGATGGATCAAGGAATATACCGACTGGATAACGTAAATGAGTCATTAAAGCACAGCCCGGGTTCCTGGCGTTTTGCAGATAAAGATGACTGTCCGCTAATTGAAAAGTGGTACAGTTTGTTTGAAGAAGATGCAGAATTACCATCTTCAGCTGAAGCAGATGTAAAAAAGAGAGTTGCATCATTTGTAGAAGAACAGGAAGTGTTTTTGTGGGAGGATGACGGGAAAGTCGTATCAATGATGAAAAAAGCGCGCCCGACAAATCATGGCGTTACAGTGTCTCTCGTATTTACACCTAGGGAAGAGAGGAAAAAAGGCTATGCCCGGACGATGGTTGCTACTGGAACAAAAGAACTTCTTAAAGAATATAAGTTCTGCGTTCTTTATACAGATTTATTGAATCAGACATCGAACAAAATCTATCAAGAAATTGGTTATCAACAAATTGCAAATTCTGTTCAGCTTGGTTTTGTAGGGGGATAAATGTGAAATTTAGCATTGCCGTATGATAGTACCTTATTAAGTTGAAATAAAAATTACCAATTTAATGTGCTATAGGCGATAGGTTCTAAAATATAGCGTCATCTATACATTTTAATAGTTGGAGTATTTAAAGATAATTGTATTTGATGATAAATAAGTGTGGAAGTTGAAAGGAGTAGTAAATTGTTAAGTTATTATAGTAGGTTATCTTCTGAAGTCTATGATTTAGACAAACCTATAGGGCATTCATTCGGGGATGTGGAATATTATTTAAATAGATTAGATTCTTGCACAGGACGTATTCTCGAACCCGCCACCGGTACAGGTCGAATCTTGATACCACTTATGGAAAAAGGATTTAAGGTTGATGGATTTGACAGTTCGGCTGATATGTTAACTATCTGTCGTACCAACTGCGAAAAAAGGGGTCTAACCCCTAACCTTTTCGAAGGAGAAATGGAGTCATTTTCACTAAATCAGAAATATGATGCCATAATTATCCCTGCGGGTACATTTTTGTTACTGCATAAAAGAGAAGAGTCTATTGAAGCGTTGAAAAACTTTCACCATCATCTTGCAGATGGTGGAAGGTTAATTGTTGATTTATTTATGCAGTCCGATGTCACGATAGGCAAAGTCTCGACTAGAACTTGGGAATGTGCAAACGGTGATAGTATCACATTGGAAAATAAAACTGTGGAAATTGACTATATCCATCAGTACTCAATAGCGCATGGGCGATATGAGAAATGGCGTAACGGTACGCTTTTACAAACCGAACTTGAACGATTCCCTTTACGTTGGTATGGAATAGAAGAATTCAAGCTAATCTTAGAAGACATAGGGTTTGAAAATATTACAATTTCTTCGGACTATAATTTTGGGGAGTATCCGGTGAACCCAAAACAGGCAATAACGTTTGAAGCTGTGGCTAATAAAGAGTAGATACTATCTTTGTGAAATAAATTGACCATACATTATACGGGGAGTTGACTTTATGTATCGTAAATTCTTTAGGAGGGATCCATCTACCACTCAAAGGGGAAACAAACATCGGGATATCGGATTATTGCTTTCCCTCGCACTTTTTTCATTGCTGATTGCAGCATGTTCGGTAACGGAACCAGAAGACAAAAATAAGGTTGCCATTCAAACTGTACTTGAACATGAATTTACTGCTCCCGACAAAGAATTTACTAGAATTTTTAACGGTTTGATAAAACAACAACGCAACAATCCGGATACACCGCCGGATGATACAGAGTTCACCAACTATCTGGAGAAGATATACGGACCGCATTTCACCGAATTAGGATATGACAGACACATTCTAATTTACCCTTTGAATTATCAAGTTGCAGCTGATAACTCAGGCTATCAAATTACTGTCGACAAGATTGACGTGGAACAAAGCGAGGATCGGGCCAGTGATTACGGCTTTACGGTTCATGTAAAGTATAAAAAAGAGGGCGGCAACAAAAAGAAAGCCGAGATAACGGGCCTTGCGGTATTACCCGAGGAGGGTAAAATAGGAGAGATTCGCTATAATCAGGACTATGGTGAGCTCGAAAAAATCATAAAGGGTGATTTTTAACGCACTACAAAGAAGGGCAGAGATGTTATGACAATGAAAAAAATGCAGTCGAAAATAACCTCCCTGCAAAGTGGAAAAAGAGATTCCGTGTGAATGGAATCTCTTTTTTTTATGCAGTCAGTTATCTCAGCTTATCGTTCAAGACGCTATCACCTAGGACAGAAAATTTATCTCCATATACCTTCGTGATATGAACATCTCCCCATGCACATAGCGCATCCAAAATGCTCCCTAAACTTAAACCATATTCACTTAGCTCATACTCCACTTTCGGGGGAACCTGGTTGTATGCAATCCGGTTAATAACGCCATCCGCTTCCAGTTCACGCAATTGTTGCGTTAACATTTTTTGCGTAATATCAGGCATGAGTCGTTTCAGTTCATTGGTTCGTTTTTTACCATGAGTTAAATGGCAGAGGATGACACATTTCCACTTTCCGCCAATCACTTCTAATGTCGCTTCGACAGATATATTATACTTCTTTTTTGTCATTATAATCCTCCTCTATAGGAACCTAAAAGTACCTATATCACTAATTGGTACCTACAGCACTTTAAAGTGCGTACTTTTCTTTATGACCCTTGTGAATCATACTAACATAAGCGGTGGGTTACACGATATGAATTTTAGCTCTTCGTCGATTTAATCATATAACGTGAGAATAGAAAGGAAAGGAAAAGAATGACTTTAGATAAAAAGAGAAGTATGTTTGCACTGCTTGCCTTAGCTGTCAGTGCATTTGCAATTGGAACAACGGAGTTTATCAGTGTGGGGCTATTGCCGCTGATTTCTCAAGATCTCGATATATCGGTTACAACAGCTGGGCTGACTGTTTCGCTCTATGCACTAGGCGTAATGATTGGTGCGCCAATTTTAACGTCACTCACTTCTAGAATGCCGCGGAAATCATTACTGCTGTGGATTATGGTAGTCTTTATTATAGGGAACGGCATCGCGGCAAGTGCAACAAGTGTTTCGGTCTTACTGCTTGCCCGTGTCATTTCTGCATTTTCACACGGTGTATTTATGTCGATTGGATCGACGATTGCCGCTGACGTTGTTCCCGAAAATCGCAGAGCAAGCGCAATTTCAATCATGTTTACAGGACTCACAGTTGCTACGATTACAGGAGTTCCATTCGGTACATTTATTGGACAGCAATTTGGTTGGCGCTATGCTTTTGTGGCAATCGTAATTATAGGGATTATAGGGTTAATTGCGAATAGTATTCTTGTACCATCCGATTTACGTCAAAGCAAACCCACATCTATTCGGAACCAAGTCAAGCTCGTGACAAATAGTCGGATATTGCTAGTATTGACGATTACGGCACTTGGGTACGGAGGAACATTTGTCGTATTCACATACTTATCACCGATGCTTCAAACGATAACAGGATTTAAACAAGGAACAATCGTGATGATTTTACTTGTTTATGGAATCGCGATTGCAATCGGTAATATGATAGGCGGAAGACTATCAAATAAAAACCCGATCGGTTCGCTATTCTATATGTTTATCGCCCAGGCAATTGTGCTTATTGTTTTGACGTTTACGGTACCATTTAAGGTCGCAGGTCTTATCACAATAATTTTGATGGGCTTATTTGCATTTATGAACGTTTCGGGACTTCAAGTGTATGTCGTCATGTTAGCCGAACGTTTTGTGCCAGGTGCAGTAGACATTGCCTCCGCAATGAACATAGCTGCATTTAATGGGGGAATTGCAATAGGTGCCTACACAGGGGGAGTAGTAACAGATTCGATTGGGCTCATTCATACGGCTTGGATTGGAGGGACAATGGTACTGATTGCCGCACTATTAACAGGAATCAGCGGAGCACTGGAAAGGAAAGATCAGTAAAAACTAGGCACATCCTGAATAAGGGAGCAATTTTAGACGAGAAATGATTGCAATATAGTGGTAATTACAACATTGGAGGGAATTGAATTATGAACAACTTACAATCAACAACAACATTGCAAAATGGCGTGAAAATGCCTTGGTTGGGTCTTGGGGTATTTAAAGTTAAAGAGGGACAAGGACTGGTGAATGCAGTGAAAACTGCAATTACACATGGCTATCGCAGTATCGATACAGCCGCGATTTATGGCAATGAAGTCGGCGTGGGACAAGGTGTTCGTCAAGCAATGGCGGAATCTGGAGTTGCAAGAGAAGATCTATTCATCACATCAAAAGTCTGGAATTCAGAGTTGGGGTACGAAACGACAATCGCAGCTTATGAAGAAAGCTTAACTAAACTAGGTGTAGAATATTTGGATTTATACCTAATTCATTGGCCAGTAGCTGGTAAATATAAAGAAGCATGGCGCGCAATGGAAACCCTTTATAAGGAAGGTCGGGTTAAAGCAATCGGTGTAAGTAACTTCCAGATTCATCACCTGGAAGATTTGATGAAAGATGCGGAAATTAAACCGATGCTAAACCAAGTGGAATATCATCCACGTTTGACACAAAAAGAACTGCATGCATTTTGCCGACAACATGATATTCAATTGGAAGCATGGTCTCCGCTTATGCAGGGAGGGTTGCTCGATAATACGGAACTTCAAGAAATTGCCGATAAATATGGTAAATCCATAGCCCAAGTCATTTTACGCTGGGACTTACAAAATGGCGTTATCACAATTCCGAAATCTACGAAAGAACATCGCATCGCCGAAAACGCTACCGTGTTCGATTTCAAGTTAACAGCAGAAGATATGGCATGCATCGATAGTTTGAATAAGAATCATCGAGTTGGTCCAGACCCGGATAACATTAAATTTTAATATGAATTAACATAAAAGTAAGGGATCAAAACTACACAAGTTTTGATCCCTTACTTTGGTAATTAGATGAGTGGAAATAGTGAATACGGTGTATAAACTGTGCATAGGCTCCATTCAAGGGCAGCCAGAGCCATTCCTTAGCGCAAGCGAAGTTAAAATGATTCTATATTTCAACAGACACAATAATCATTAAGAAAATAGACCGAGTTTTTCAATCCTTGCAATCGCTTCAACTATACGATCTTCTTCTACTAATAAGCCTACGCGTACATAACCTTCGCCATGTTTTCCGAAGGCGTGCCCGGGTGCAACGGCAATGTCCGCTTTATCCAATAGTAAATTGGTTAAAGACTCACTTGTATATCCTATTGGAACAGGCAACCAAGCGAAGAAAGAAGCTGTTGGGGCAACGACGTCCCAACCGATTCGTCTACATTCGGAAATTAGGACATTTCTGCGACCTTCGTAGAGGGATACGAGTTCATCTACACAATCTTGGCTTCCTGTTAACGCAGCCGCAGCCGCGCGCTGAACAGCCGGGAAAATATCAATGAATAGATGGTCTTGTAATAAGTTGATTGCTTCTATGATATCGGCATTACCGATAGCGAAGCCGACCCGCCAACCGGCCATGTTATAGGTCTTTGACAACGTGTACGTTTCAATGCCAACGTCTTTTGCGCCTTCCGCCTGTAGGAAACTGACAGGCTTAACGCCGTCAAAACCGATTCCACCGTAAGCGAAGTCGTGAAGGATGGCAATATCATTGGCTTTTGCCAATGCAACCGTTTCTTCGAAGAAAGGTATATTGGCAGTTGCGCTGGTTGGATTGTTCGGGTAGTTCAGATACATTAATTTTGCTTGTTTTTTTTGTTCTTCCGTTAAGGCATTATAATCAGGTAAAAAATCATTCTCGGCTACCAATGGCATTAAATCATATTTAATGTTTGCCAAGCTTACACTTGATAAATAATCGGGATATCCAGGATCCGGAAGCAAAAGTAATTCACCTTCGTTCATTATGGCAAGCGGTAACTCAACCAAGCCGGGTTTTGTACCAAATAGAATTGCGACTTCTGTTGTCGGGTCAATTTGAACATCGTATTCTCGCTTATAAAAGTCGGCAACCGCCTGTTTTAATTCGGGCGTTCCTCTGAACGGGGAGTACCCGTGTGTTGCTGGATCTTCAACCGCTTCTTGAAGTGCTTTTACAATGTGAGGTGGAGTAGGTTGGTCGGGGTTACCACGCCCCAAGTTAATAACGTCTCGACCTTCCGAAAGAGCTTCTTCAACATTTCTTACAAGTGATGCGAAAAAGTGCGGCGGTAAGTTTTTTAATCGATTTGATAGTGCCATTTAATAACCCCGTTTTCTATATAGTAAAAAACTATTATTTTAAGGTTAGTATACATGGAATGCAACTTAATTGACAATACTTCCGAAAAGGATAGCATGATGATAGGTTGACAAATTAATTAGAAATGACTACTATTAATGGTATATCATCAAAACAATAATATAATGGTACTTATCAAGAGAGACTGAGGGATAGGCCCTATGACGTCCAGCAACCCCTTGTGTAAAGCAAGGAAGGTGCTAACTCCTACAGAGTGAACTTCATTCTGAAAGATGAGCTGAAACCTTTTTCGGTGCTTCTTTCTTATTATGAAAGAAGCATTTTTATATGGTCAGGCATCCAGAGATTTCATACTTCCATTTAAAGAAAGAGGAGATTTATATGATACAAATACAAAACGTGTCGAAAGTATATACAACAAAAGAGAGAGTTGTTACCGGCGTTGATAATGTGTCGTTAGACATAAACACAGGAGAGATTTTCGGAATCGTCGGTTACTCGGGCGCAGGGAAAAGCTCACTTATCAGATGCCTCAACTTATTGGAGAAACCAACGAGTGGAACGATTTTAGTCGACGGTTTAAATCTGATGAATCTAAAAGGAAATAAACTTCGTCTGGCGCGTTTGAAAATCGGAATGATTTTTCAGCACTTTTATTTAATCAGCCAAAAGACTGTATTTGAAAATATTGCATTTGCATTACGAGCTGCAAAAACATCTCCCGATAAAATAAATACACGGGTGACAGAGTTGCTTGAAATGGTCGGCCTTTCTGATAAGCGTGACGTCTATCCTGCACAGTTAAGTGGTGGCCAAAAGCAGAGAGTGGGCATTGCTCGTGCGCTCGCGAATAACCCATCCGTTTTGCTTTGTGATGAAGCAACTTCCGCACTCGATCCGAATACAACACTATCAATCTTACGGCTTTTGAAAAAAATCAATAAGGAATTGCGTATTACAATTGTTCTAATTACGCATGAGATGAATGTAGTGAAGGAAATTTGCGATCGAATGGCGATTATGCAAAATGGCAAAGTGATTGAAGAAGGACAAGTATATGATATCTTTTCAAACCCTCAAGAAACATTAACCAAGGAGTTTATCAGTAGTGTCGTATCGTTTGATGTTCCATCAGCAATATTGAGTAGGTGTACGGGACAACTCGTTAAAGTTATGTTTAAAGGGGATGTGGCGGGCGAGGGAATTATCTCAGATATGGTCCAGCAATTTAGGGTACAAGGTAATTTCCTTCATGGCTCGATTGAATATATTCAAGAAATGCCTCTAGGTACTTTTTTAATGGAACTTAAAGGGGAAGATGACGAAATAGAAAAGGCCATTGCCTATATGTCATCGCGGGCTGCCCAAGTGGAGGTTATTGAATATGGGAATTGATATTCAACATGTTATGGAGTTAATGCCTGATATTACGAAAGCATTTGGTGAGACGCTTTATATGATAGGTATTTCTCTTGTCATCGCGCTGGTTATTGGACTGCCGTTAGGAATCCTATTGTTCACCACGGAAAAAGGACTGTTTTTAGAGAACAGGGTATTGAATTCAGTTCTCGGTTTTATCGTCAATATGGTCCGTTCTGTTCCGTTCATTATTTTACTAGTCGCGCTGATCCCGTTGACTATTTTAATAGTAGGAACTCCGATTGGTCCTGGCGCAGCGAGCGTTTCGTTATCTGCTGCTGCGATCCCGTTTTTTGCTAGAATCGTGCAGACTTCGCTACGTGAAATTGATAAAGGTGTCATTGAAGCTGCAATCGCGGTAGGTGCGACGCCATGGATGATTATCAAAGATGTGCTACTGCCGGAAGCGAAAACAAGTATTATTCAAGGTGTGACAATGACAGTCATTAGTTTAGTCGCCTATTCGGCGATGGCAGGCGTTGTCGGCGGTGGAGGAATCGGCGATTTAGCAATCCGGTTTGGTTATTATCGTTACGACAATACGATTATGGTTGTCACTGTCGTGATATTAATAATTTTTGTACAACTAATTCAATTTGCAGGAGATCGTATTTCAAAAGTTGTTGATAAAAGATGATAGGGAGAGAAAAAATTATGAAAAAGTTTCTATTTGTTGTAGTAGTCCTTATACTTGGAACAGTGCTTGCCGCTTGTGGTGGTAAAGAAGAAGTATCTGATGATAAATCCTTGAAGCTTGGTTCGACTGCAGGACCGTACAGCGATATGTTAAAAAAGGCGATTATTCCCGGACTTGAAGAAAAAGGATATAAAGTGGAACTAGTCGAGTTCAGCGATTATATTCAGCCGAACAACTCCTTAGCAAGTGGTGATATTGATGCAAACTTGTTCCAGAACACGACTTACTTGGAGAATGTTGTGAAAGAAACTAAAGCGGAATTGTCACCACTGATTATCGTTCCAACAGCTCCAATGGGGATATTCTCCAATAAATTCAAGTCTATCGAAGAAATTAAGGAAGGCGCAAAAATTGCCATTCCAAACGATCCTGTCAATGGGGCTCGTGCTCTATTAGTGTTACAAGACGTGGGTCTGATTGAATTCGATCCTAATGCAGAAGTATTAAAAGTATCCGAAAAGGATATCACAATGAACAAGAAGAACTTAGTATTTCAACCTATCGAAGCGGGACAGCTTCCACGCTCCCTTGATGGCACTGATTTAGCAGCCGTTCCTGGAAACTTCGCACTTGCTGCAAGCATGAATTTATTGGATGCGTTGGTTCTGGAAGATATGCTTGATATTTACAGAAATGTTGTTGCAGTAAAAACGGAAAATACCGATAAACAATTTGCTAAAGATATTATTGATATCGTAGAGTCAGCAGAATTTGAAAAAGTGATTGATTCGGATTTTGAAGGTTTTGGTAAACCCGAGTGGATGAAATAAGAATTTCAAAATAGATAGCAAAAAGCTGGCGAGACCATTACGGTTTCGTCAGCTTTTTTTTGAATTTATTGTGAGACATTCGCCTTTTCATTTGCTTCGATATCTTGCGTCAAAACGATGAGTTCATCAATCAAATCACCGATGTAAGCAATTGTGTCACGTAATGGTTGTTCTGTTGTAATATCCACACCTGCCAATTTTGAGAGTTCAGCAGGTGATTTTGTACCGCCCGCTTTGAGGACATCCAGCCATTCATCGACAGCAGGTTGACCTTCTTTCAAAATACGTTTAGACATTTGTGTGGAAATCGTAAGTCCAGCACTATATGTGTATGGATACAAGCCCATGTAATAGTGGGGCTGGCGCATCCATGTTAGCTCGGCACCTTCATTAATCTCTACAGTGTCCCCCCAGAACTCTTCAAGGACTCCGCGTTTAAAGTTATTTAAGACACCCGCATTGACACTACCACCTGAATCGATGCGTTCATACACTTTTCTCTGGTATGCAGCTTCCAATAAATGTGTCACGAAATTGTGATAATACGTGCGTGCAACGATGGATGAAATGACCCAACGTTTGAATTTGAGATCATCCGAGTTTTTTAACAAATGGTTTGCAACAAGCATTTCATTCATCGTTGAAGGGGCCTCGATGAAGTACATGGATGGACGTGCATTGAATACATTCTGCTCACGATTCGCATTATAGAAATGACCTGCATGACCAAGTTCGTGAGCAAGTACAAATACGTCTTCCATGCTACCGGTCCATGAAATGAGAATATATGGGTGGTTACCGTAGGGGCTCGAACAAAAAGCACCCGTCGATTTACCTTTGTTCTGAGCAAAATCTATCCATCGTTCATTATACGAACGATCCACCATGTTAACATAGTCTTCGCCCATGATTGCAAGAGCGTCATCTATATACTTCTTCGATTCCTGAATTGTGATCTTCGGCTCATAAGTCGGATCAAGTGGAACTTTCAGATCGGCAAAAGTCATTTTATCAAGTCCGTGGACTTTTTTTAGAAGGTTTGCATATTTACGCATATGAGGTGCAAGTTCATTCGTGATCAAGTCAATTTGACGGTCATACATGGATTTATCAACTTCTTGATTGAATAATAAGTAGTCAAAAATCGTGTCATATCCACGTAAATCGGATGTTGTTTTTTCTGTTTGAAGATGCATATCGTACGTTTTTGCTGTTGTATGCTGGTAGTCTTTTAATTTTGCAGAAAATGCGTCAAACGCAGCGCGGCGCTTGTCCGTGTCTGCTTCCGATTCCCAGTCACCTTCGAACGATACATAGCTTAATGGATACATTTTTCCATCGACTTCAAAATCATCAAACGACATGTCGACCATTTTCGTCGTATTATACAAGCCGTAAGGAGCGTTGAATGTTGATGAATACGCAGCCAATGTTTTTTCAACCTCAGGATGCAATTGGTACTTCTTTTTACGGATTAATTTCTCCAAATAATTTTTGAACACATCAGATTGTTTCATTGCATTTTCTAATACATCGACAGGTAAGAGGGAAAGTTCGCTGTCAATGAAGGAAAGTTTACTGTTCATTTTTGCCGCAGTAGAACCGAATTTACTTGAACGCATTTGTGCTTCATCATCTGTCTGATCCGTACTGAACGATAAACTTGTATACGTACCGACAGGAACAATTTGTTCGTAAATTGCTGCAAAGCCTTTGAGCGCATCATTTACAGAAGCGGCGTTCTTAATATTTCCTTTGAATTGTTTAACGTATACTTCAACGTTCTTTTCTAACTCGATTATTGCATTGTTATATGCTTCTTCAGTTTTGAAAAGATCCTCTAAATTCCACGTTTCTTCTTTCGGTACATCTGAACGCAGTGGCATACTTTTAACCAATCGAATCACTCCTTTTTATTACGGATGTCGAACTAAATATTAGTATATAGGAGAATTGATAATAATAAAAGATTGAGTCTATATTTTCTTAACCTTCAGAAAGATAAAAGCGTTACTTTGAAAGCCTTTGAATCTCATCGGTTACGACAAAAGCAAGTTCATCATTGCCGAAAAGCTGCAATACATCGAGCATTGTTTCATTGTCAATGTCTATTTCTTCTTCAAATTTTGCTTCTTCTATTATTTTTTTCATCGTTTCGTTTTCTTGTTGCTCTGGATAAGCTTTGCCATACAGTACATGTGGATTTAAGTCGTTATTTGAACACCATTGCAAAAATAACCTGATCATCAGCTGTTCATCCTGCTGATATTTCTGAATGACTTGATCATCGATACTTTTAAATTCCATCACGGAAATACACTCCTTTTTTAATGCCTATTAACAAGTATATACGATAGCTGAAACATTCAACGAGTAATATACAATTGTATTAAAAACGATAAGCAAGTCAACAAAAAAAGGACAAGAAAGTTTCAGGTTTCTTGTCCTTGCAAATTACCTATTTTATAAATAACTGAACTAACCAGTCAACATCTAGTGGTCCGTCAACGACTTCGTAATAGAGTAATGAGTTTTGGATGATTAAATTCTCATTTAGGATAATCGTAATTTCGTTACCGTCTTCATCTTGTAACATAATGCTGTACTCTTCGATATTGTCCTCAAGTCTAATATCTTCCGGCTTCAATTTCCGAATTTTATAATCTTGGAGAAAGTCGAGCAAACTTTCAATCTTATCTTCGTCTTTGGTATATTCGATATTGTAGCCGAGTGGAGAAGCTTTTGTTAGTATAAGTGAAGTGAAAGGGTTTTGAATAGTGTCAAGAAGTACTATAAACTCCTTGTCATCGTAATCGTGGAGGGACTGGACCATTGCGTAAGTTCCACCCATCATTATGGCAAGCAGTATAAGTCCTCTAATTATCATCTTCAATTCCTCCTGTAACTCGTTTATGTAGTATACGCAGACGATTGTGTTTTGAATAGTAATGTGACCAATACTATTATGCTTATTCATACAAAAAGGTTAATAGAAGGGAGTGTGAGCAATTGTTT
The DNA here is from genome assembly GCF_056786535.1 of Sporosarcina sp. Y352. NCBI lineage: Bacteria > Bacillati > Bacillota > Bacilli > Caryophanales > Caryophanaceae > Sporosarcina > Sporosarcina sp. Y352. The sequence continues at coordinate 344,631 of NZ_JBXCJE010000001.1, read as the reverse complement.
TTGAAAAGAATTACGCTAATGCATGATGAAGGAAGTTCACTAGATGAGTATCCTTTTTCAATTCCATCTATTCAATCAATGTCAAAACTGGATTTAAAGAAAAGCGTTACGTTTTTTGTAGGAGAAAATGGGTCGGGTAAATCAACGTTACTTGAAGGGATTGCAGATTTATGCGGATTTAATTCAGCGGGTGGCGGAAGAAATAATAGTTACGATGTAGACGCATCTGAAAGTGCGATTAGTGAGTATCTACGCTTGTCGTGGATGCCTAAAGTGACAAAAGGGTTCTTTTTACGGGCCGAATCTTTTTATCATTTTGCTTCACATATTGACAGTTTAGGAGCAGCCGCGCTTGAGAGCTATGGCGGTAAGTCTCTACATGAACAGTCACATGGGGAATCCTTTCTGTCATTATTTTTAAATCGTTTCAATGGAAAAGCCGTTTATCTGTTGGATGAGCCCGAAGCCGCATTATCACCGCAAAGGCAGTTGGCATTTCTGCGTATCATGCATGATCTTGTCCAAGAAGAGGAATGTCAGTTTATCATCGCCACTCACTCACCAATCATTTTAGGCTATCCTGATGCAACCATTTTGAGTTTTGATGATGGAGTGATAAAAGAAACGGAATATGAAATGACAGAGCACTATCAGATTACAAAATACTTCCTTGATCATAGAGAAAAGTTTTTAAAAGATATTTTGAATGATTGATTACTTATCAGAATGTTATAATTAATATGGAATGGGGGAGGTTGGAATAATGGAGACGAAAAGAGAAGTAGTAAATGCAATACAAGATAACTATCCTGATGATTTTGCTTGGTGTTTTGGTTGCGGTAGATTAAATGAAGACGGTTACCACTTCCGTACAGGTTGGCTGGGGGAGGAGACGGTAACTTTTTACGAACCGTCACCAAAACATATTGCAATTCCAGGGTTTGTCTATGGGGGACTTATTGCTTCGCTTATTGACTGCCATGGGACGGGCTCGGCTGCGCTTGCCTTGCACCGGAAAAACGGTAATGAACCGGAGAGCGAAGTAGAACCACCACGTTTCGTCACTGCATCATTGAACGTGAATTACTTAAAACCTACTAAACAAGGAACATTATTAAAAGCGGTAGGTAAAGTAGAAGAAATCCATCCAAAGAAATTTAAGGTATCAGTTGAGGTTTTAGCGGACGAGTCACTTGTTGCAACAGGAGAAGTCGTTGCAGTTGTCATGCCAGCCACCTTTGCACAATAATCATTAAAACAATAATAGTACATGCTGATTGCCATTAGGCAGTCGGCTTTTTTTCGTATTAGTATATAAATAATTAAAGAGTATTGAAAATGAATGCCAAATGAAACAGTTGGGTAGACTGATTTCAGCTCCTTATAATTATATAGAACAAGATAGGGGGCAAGGAGGGAAATGAAAATGAAGACAATAGTCGAAATCCTCGCAACCATCTTACTCGTTGTTATTGGAGGAAAACGCGAGAGCGACTTAATCACCATGAAACGTTGATAGAAATGCCGTTGTAATTGACGCTTTGCATATCTAAAGTAAGAAGCCAAAAGAACAAGCCAAATTGAGTATTCAAACTGGCTTGTTCTTTTTCTATGCTTCAACTATCGGGGTGAGCGCCTTGGTTTGATCTATAAATATAAATGCATCATATCGATTTCCCATTTGGGAAGGAACATAATTTCCGTATGCCTCATTCTCAGGGTTGTAAACGACTCCAATTGCTCGATGACCAATCCAGCTGATGAAGTGTTCCTTGTTTTCTTCGTCAAAGATAAATAACTTATCGAATGCTCCTGTTTGATGTAGCAAAGCTTCCCAAGAATGTTTTCGTGCAGGAGGTACATTTATGACTTTATATGGGACACCCCACTCCTCGGCTGCAATGACAGTGCCCTGGTGTGTACCGAACCCCACCGCGTAGACTTCGTCATCTTTATACTGTTCGCGGAGCAATTGACCGACATTCAGCATTCCATCGTCTTGCATTGTTGTGGCACGTGCGTCTCCGATATGTGTATTATGTTCCCAAACGATTATTTTGGAATTTGTTCCGTAATAATTTTTCACTTCATTAATTACATTCACCATATGTTCGTCGCGGATATTCCAGGATCGTGTATTGTCTTTAATCATGGTGCGGTAATATTCCTCAGCTTTATCAACAATAATTGCGTTCACTTTTAAATTCAAATCGGCTTCATTGGTTTCATCGTAGTTTTTTATATTCGAACGAATTGACGATAGTAATTCGCTAACTTCATTAGTACAGACTTGTGAAAAATGTGCTGTGGAAATTGCATAATGATCCGGCATACCGTTAAAAGGTTCAAAACAGGCAAAAGCTTTCTTCGCAAGCTTAAGGTCCGCACCGTCAGGATTAGTATCTGTTAGATAACGAATAATTTCTTCCATTGATTCCCATAGGCTATATATATCAATGCCGTAAAAACCCACTTTTCTATCCGGGTTTTTATTGTTATTATGCGTTTTTAACCATTCAACAAAATCAGCTATATCTTCATTAGCCCACATCCAAGTTGGCCATCTTTTAAATGCTTTGACAATTTCTGTTGGAGTTGCATCACTTTCGCTGTAACCCTTTATATATTGGTTGACTATTTGTGCAGAAGGCCAATCACCTTCCACAGCAATGGCTGTAAATCCTTTTTGCTCAATCAACTTCTTAGAAATTTCCGCACGTATTTTATAGAATTCAGAAGTACCGTGACTCGATTCACCCAATAGTACAATCGAAGCATCTCCAATTGCATCGATTAGAGTGGCAAATTCCGGATCCGAATCCATTGGAATTGCATATTTTATCACTGCTTCTTCGAGTGTATATTTCAACATTTTGCCCGCCTTTCTTGCAATGTATTATAAAAGTATGCCCCGAAATTTTTATAGTACCCTTATTTAAGTTGAATAAAATAATTAACTTTCTTGTGACTGACAATTCCGATAATGTACAATGGAACTAACAATATGGTAAAGGGGGATTTATATGCTAGAAGGAGTCATAATTGTTGGGCTTGTCATGTGTGTACCGATTATTGCTATTGTTACTGATCACCAGCGTCGTATCGTCAAAATAAAAGGGGAGTTTATGCGCGATGAAATTGAATTGGAAAAACTGAAACAGCAAAACTATATCATGGAAACAGAAAAGATGAAGATAGAATTGGAACGGATGAAACTGGACTATACAACAGGGAGCAGTGAAATAATGAAAGTTTAAAAATAGTAGAAAAAGCGTCGTTACGAGTATGAGCGAAGATAAGTTGAATCCTCCATACAATGATTTAATAGGTGATATTCTAAAGGAATATACAAAATGTGGCCGAATGGATAATTTGGCGGGACATGGAAAACCTTTATCGCAAGAGTATTTTGCTGGTGATAGGTTTCTGCACTTTCAATGAATTGTAAAAGATGCAGGTTATAAACCGCATTGGTTAAATTTGCAGCATGAACAAAGGAGCGATAGTGAATCTTGAGATAAATGAAACTTCCCCTTCTTTCAACCGTATTATAAGCTAATGGAATAAATGGGGGAGGTTTTTGTATTTGGAAAAGACAGGTTTAAAAGTATTGGTTCATGCGAGTGCTTTTTTCGCTCCATTTTTGGTTCCATTCGTTATTTATCTTATTATTGATGATTTAGAAGTTAAAAGAGTGGCAATACAAGCAATCCTTTTTCAATTAGTGATGGGAGCATTGATTTTCGTATCTGCACTACTGATAGTCGTAATTATTGGTATTCCATTAATTCTTGGGTTCCTTTTAATGTGGCTTATCGTTCCAATCATTGGAATTATTAAGGCACTAAATGGGGAATCGTACGATTATCCGATCGTTGGTAGATGGATTTAATAGTGAAAACGAAAGACACGCTCCATATATTGGAACGTGTCTTTTAATCATTGTTAAGTTTTTTAGCTCATCGCTTGGATTAAATCACTTACTACCAGACTTATTGTGATCGGCTTTTTTATTTCGAGTAGTATAGGAGTTTAAGATTTGATCCGATTGTTGCATGATTTGTAGCGTGTTATCGATAGATTGCTGAGTTTTATTGTTACGTGGTTTCTCTTTCATTGTTTCCAAGTTATAGAGCGTTGCGGGTAATCTAGCACTTGGTGCAACGTATAATGAGTCATTGTTTATGAAAGAACTGCCAGGCAAGTAATAACGCATACCAAGTAAATTGTTTTCGTAGTGAAACAAATTGTGACCCATCATCTGCTCATGATGTTGGATACCGAGAAAATTCAATAAGGTCGGCATCAAGTCAACTTGCCCGCCCAAGTGGTTAATCGTTTCACCGCTGAAAAGTCCACCTCCAGTAAAAATGACCGGGATGACAAAACGGTCAGACAAGTTATAGGGATGACCGAGCAAATCCAAAAGTATTGACTCGTCTTTATCTGTGACAGGAGCCCCGTGAATTCCTGAATGATCCCCGTAAATAAGTATCAGCGACTCATCATACAGACCATCCTCTTTCAGTGTATCAACAAAATTCCCGATATGTTCATCTGTATATCGGATGGATTGAAAATAATTGCCAACATACGTGTCGTCATAACTGCCTGGCAGTGTGAGATACTGAAGAGTTTCAGGCATTTCAAATGGAGTGTGGCTCGTCATTGTTATGATGTTAGAGTACATTTTTTTGTTCTTTATTAATTGCGAAGGCAGTTGTTTTAAAACGAAATCAAACAGCACTTCATCTGCCGGTCCGAAGCCTATTTCTAGTTTTTCCGGAATATCTTCATCTGTATAGACATAATCAAAACCGAGTGCAGGGTATAGTTTATCACGACTCCAATAGGTGATGGTATCTGCATGATACGTGGCCGTGCCATAACCCTTTTCCCCTAAAGTGTGTAGGAGGGAGGGAACGGGATCACCAGTTATGACATTGACGGTAGGGTCCATGCCTTCGGGATAGATGGACGTATGCATAAGCCATTCTGTGTCGGATGTGTTGCCAGCACCGATTTGCTGATAGACATTATCAAAATAGACACTATCCTTCAATAAGGCATTTAGATTCGGTGTAATTTCTTGCCCGTTCACTTTCTTACCGATTACAAAGCCTTGCAGCGATTCAACTTGTATGACGAAAACATGTCGATTTTTTGCAATTCCATACGAGGCATGCTTATCCGCTGGGACATAATCATTTCCTTTTAGCTTTTCAATGTCAATTTCAGATAAATTAACATCAGAAGCAAGTGCAATTCCGAAGCCACGTGTGAAAACTTGGACGGCTTGTGATTGCAAATAGCCATTCTCTTTTGCAAAATATGAAACATCGATGAGTGGTTGCCGGAATGCCAATAACGTTGTAATGAGACTGATGCTGCCGAATAGTATGGCTAAACGCCTGCCGACTTTGAATGAGGGTTTAATTTTTTCGTTAGTAAAGTAATAAGCGATCGGAAGTATCAGCACAATATCTAGGAAAAATAGAAAATCATATGGCTTGCTAAGAAGTCCGATAGTTCCTCCCACAGAATTTGATTGGTAAATCTGCCGTAAGTCATAATAGGATGGAATCGTTGAAAAGTAACGTGTGTAGTAGATAATCGCTATGAATAAGACGGATAATGTAATGTTAAATAGAAGGATTCCTGTCCATACTCGTTTTCTTACTAAGATAATAACTAGAGACAGGAAGAATGCCCATAGAGGGAATTCAATGAGTGCAATATGTAAGATGGATTTATTATGAAAAACGACCAATCGGAAGCCGATTATTTTGATGAATAGGAATGTCAAAATGATTATATAAGGATTAGTTAGGATAGATTTAACAGTTTCGCTGAACTTCTTAACCTAAAACACCTCCGATAAAAAATCTATAAACTCAGTGTACCAAAAATAATTTTTGGTGTGAAATAAAGAGTGGAAAGAATAACCCTCAATGTACATTGGTAGAGAATTTCACAAAAGAAGTCATAGTAATGGAACTCTTTCTTTCATGCAAAAGCACCTGAAATAGAACAGCTCACTCAAATGGAATTACCCATTCGAGTGAGCTGTTTTTTAATAAGGATTGGCTTTATGACCCTTTCGCACCGCTTCATCAGGTGCCTTATCACCGTCTCTATTACCGAGAGGTTTTTGACTCGAACCTTCTTTTGTCGAGTGGGCCAATCCGTCACGTAAACGACGCCCGTATTCTTCGTCAGCTTCTTCTGCAAGAGCAATCATTTTGTCTTGGATGCGCTGGTCGCAATTGGAAAGGTCTGACACCAGGTTTGATATTAAATCATCCCGTTCCCAGTCTTCAAACATGCGATACGTATCCCCTGCTTGTTTTGTATTGCTTTGTCGATCAATCGACTCCCTAACGAGATTACCTTGAATGTAAGGTGAGTGTTCTGTTCCATCCTGTGTAGCTTCTTTCAATCCGCCTAAAATTGAAGGCTCATAGTTAATATGCGGGTTCTGACCTGGGGCTCGGTCAACTTTAAGCTGCATCTGCCCACCGCTCTGATTCGTCGCAACCCGCTTTTTTGGTGCATTGATCGGAAGTTGCAAATAGTTTGCGCCGACGCGGTGTCGCTGCGTATCAGAGTAGGAGAATGTACGCCCTTGGAGCATTTTATCATCAGAGAAATCGAGGCCATCTACAAGGACACCTGTACCGAATGCAACTTGTTCCACTTCCGTGAAGTAATCTTCAGGATTTTTGTTTAGTACCATTTTGCCGACAGGTAGCCAAGGGAACTGATCCTCAGGCCATAACTTTGTATCGTCAAGCGGATCGAAATCAAGTTCAGGATGTTCATCGTCGCTCATAACCTGGACTAGCAGCTCCCATTCGGGATATTCGCCGTTTTTGATAGCGTCATATAAGTCCTGTGTCGCGTGATTGAAATTTGTTCCTTGGATTTCACTTGCTTCTTTTTGAGTCAAGTTTTTAATACCTTGTTTCGGTTCCCAATGATACTTGATAAGTACGGCGACCCCGTCCTTATTCACCCATTTATACGTATTGACACCGGAGCCTTGCATCATGCGGTAGTTGGCAGGAATTCCCCAAGGTGAATAAACGAATGTCACCATATGGAACGATTCAGGTGAGCTCGCACAAAAGTCGAAAAATCGTTCACCGTCTTGAATATTCGTAATTGGATCGGGTTTAAAAGCATGAATCATATCGGGAAACTTAATCGCATCTCGGATAAAGAAAATTTTTAAATTGTTCCCGACAAGATCCCAGTTACCGTCTTCTGTATAAAACTTTACGGCGAAACCACGTGGGTCACGAAGTGTCTCAGGCGAGTGCCCACCATGTATAACGGAAGAAAAGCGGACAAATACAGGTGTTTGTTTCCCTTTTTCTTGAAAAAGTTTTGCGCGTGTATACTTGGAAACCGGTTCCTTGCCAGCTGTTCCATATGCTTCAAAATAGCCGTGTGCGCCCGCTCCACGAGCGTGAACGACGCGTTCAGGAATTCGTTCTCTGTCGAAGTGGCTAATCTTCTCCAGAAAATCGTAGTTTTCCAAGACGGCAGGACCTCGATTGCCGACAGTCCTTATATTTTGGTTGTTTGTAACAGGGTGCCCCTGTCTATTCGTCAATGTGTCATCTTGTTCTTCAGTTGATTTATTATTAGATGGAACTTTTGACAAATGATAGCCTCCTCTTTGATGTGATGAAACGTAGGCGATGCAACTCAATCGCTGATTCATCTTAATAAGGTATTTCATTCCTACTCTGCACTATTTTGAAGGAATTAATTCCCGTTTCTTTTTTTATTATAATGAATTGTCGTTATTGGGTTTAGAAATGTTCAAGACAATCATATACATCTATAAAGTATATAAAATAGGTGGGATCCCGCGTACATGTTCGAAAAAGCGTTGACGATATTTATTGGCAGTTTGTTAGTCGCAGTTGGTGTGAATATGTTTCTTGTTCCGTTTGAGTTGTTGGATGGCGGTGCACTTGGGATTAGTTTGATTTTTCATTATGCGATGGATGTTAAGGTGGGTCTTACGTTTCTTATCGTAAGCATTCCAATCTTCATGTTGGCTTGGAAGTACTATCGTTCGTTTTTCTACCACGGAATCCATGGCATGTTACTTTCATCCCTACTTATAGATCTATTGTATCCATTACATATGATTGGAAGGGAATTGGTAACTGTTCCACTAGTAAGCGCGATTTGTGGCGGAATCATTATCGGTACGGGAATAGGCATGATGCTCCGTCTCGACATTAGTATTGGAGGAACTGATTTACTGGCACAAATGATCGCAAGAAAATTGATGATTAATCCAGGCATTATGATATTTAGCGTTGATATACTGATTGTTACAATAGGCAGTCTGCTGATACCTTCAATTCACATAGTATTGTCAATTGCGACAGTGTTCTTTGCCGGTCTAACAATGAGTCTGATTGTAGCTAAAACTGGGAAAGTAAGAGGTGCAAATATGGAGCTGAATTGAACAAATATGTTGAATGAAATTAAATCTTTTATGTTTCTTCTTTAACTCCGACATTATTGAATCCGTTGTAAATATCAATTGAATTTGTCACGATGATCGCTAATAAGATGGAAGTCTTACTTATGTCGATTATGAAAGTGATTTTCTCTGTAGTGCTGTCGTAGAGTTCTACCATATACGGTACAAATTCAGGATTGAACAAGTTCGGATTTAATATAATGGACAAAAGGAGCGCAGTCCAAAGTACATTGACAATAAAATTTCCGCCTGCAATTCTAGTTGTCCATTCTAAACCAGTGGATTTATAAACAGACAAAGACAATTCAAACGTAATTAATATTAATAAGAAAGGAAAGTAATAAAGCATAGTATCCCCATTCAAAGCAAACATGAAAGCATTCCCTTCCGCCGTTGTATGATTATCCTAAAGTATTGCCAAATTAATGATGAAAAATAAGCTCGCGGATATGTTTTTTGAGACAAACTAGGAATGATTGATATGTATGAATAACTTAACCGGAATTTGGAGTTGGATAGTGAAAGAGGGGATACAAAAACAAGACCGAGTGTCGATCCACTAGGTCTTGTTTTTGTCATTATTCATGATTTCAAATACTATCGATGTCTCGCTGCATTGATCATCGAGTAGTGCTATCCGATGATTGTAATATACTTTTCGCCAAGTACTTCCTTTGTTTCAAAATCGGTATTGACCAATTGTTCACTTACGAAAGCTTCAAAATCTTTTTCCTCAATTGCAAAAAACTCTTCGATTTCACGTGAGAATAACAGTTTCTCTTTTTGGATTAAGGTCAATAAGTTGGATAGTTGTTTCGGTTGTATAGTATCCCCCGGGAGGATTTGTTGTAGTGCTGCAATGTACTGTTCAAGCGCACGTGCTCCTACAATTTTGACACCTTTTTTCTCTTCATTCAATATAACGATTGTAGGGAAGCCACGAACGCCTAGTTGCCGCACAAGCTGAAAATCTTCATGCAAAGAAGTTTCCGCTTCTGGCAGTTTCGATTGTCTGATGATTTCTTCCCCGTTAAGTCCGACACTATCGACAAGCTCTATTAACATGTCGTCTTCTGCAATGTTTCTATTGAAAGCGAAAAGAGCCTCCCGTGCACGTCGTAAAAATGCGTTTGCAAGATCCGGGCTTTGCTGATCTATCACTTTAAAAACGCGGGAAGGAATGAAGGAAGATTTGATTGGATTATCATGCCAGAGAGTTCCATCAATCGGCATGCGGGAATGTTCACCAACCTCTCTCCAGTGATCGGCAACGTCCACAGGCCCATTGATGCCATTTGCAGTATCCGAAAAGCCATCCCAGTTTTCCAATAATCCACCCATCAATGTATGCATATTGAAGTATTGACCGTATTGCGATTCAAATTTGCGGAGTACGGGTTCCGATGCCCAGCAATGGGAACAAATTGGATCCGTTACATAATACAAATCGACTTTTTTGGTAGGTGCAGAGAGGTCGATGAATTCCATTACGGTATCACCACCAGGCCCGCATATGCCTGTTTCTAAGTCGCACATCATGTTGTTTTTCGTTTCCATTTCGATTCCTCATTTCTATATTATGACTACTTCAAATTTTTTTAATCAATCCAAGTTGTGAATTCACTAAAATTGGTCTTTTTAAAAGACTTCGGTTCCATTTCGGGATAACCGAGGTAGATAAATGCAAGAACTTCACCTTTTTCGGATAGTCCAAAAAAGTCTCTAACATTCGGATGATAACAAATTGCACCTGTTCGCCAGATTGCACCTAGGCCTAACGCGTGAGCAGTTAACAGCATATTTTGGATACTGCTACTGACAGCGGCATATTCTTCTTTTTCAATGATATTCTCTTTTTCTCCTGGTTCCATACCTACCGCGATAATAACGGGGGAGCGCAGGGGATTCCTTTTGCTTCGTTCAATTTTCGATTGACTACTCTCGGACAGCGGATCTTCCTGTTCAGCACTTGTAATCTCTCCTAGGACTTTACCTAACTTTGTTCTACCATTGCCTCGCAATACGAAGAATCGCCAAGGTTCCGTCCTATGATGGTTGGGTGCATAAGTACCCGATTCAATAATCTTTTCAATAAGTTCCACTGGTACAGCCTGTTCCGTTACAAGTGGAATGCTTCTTCGTGTTTTGATTAGTCGCCTCTTTCTATTGGTGGTCAATCATTACTACATAAGTATATCGACATAAGAAGCTATAATCATTTATTTCGAATTATAAAGCATCCAAATACTCTGAAATTGATATATACTTGTTCTATGAAGTTTTTATCAGCAAAGAAAGGACGTGAGAATCAAATGACAAAAATAAAAGAAGCAGGTCCACTGGGAAATCCCGTATATCCAATCATGTTTGCAATCGGTGGTGTCCATTTGCTGAACGATACGCTGCAAGCAGTGGTTCCTGCAATGTTTCCCGTCCTTGAAAAGGAAAGGGGACTTACCTTCACTCAACTTGGGTTCATTTTTTTCGCTTTGAATATGGTTGCATCCGTTTTACAACCGGTTGTCGGGTATTTCAGTGACCGAAAACCGAAACCATATGCATTACCGATAGGGATGATGTTCTCATTTGTAGGAATAGGAGGGATTGCCCTTTCCCCGGACTACTGGATGATTATTGTCTCTGTTATGTTTCTCGGTTTCGGTTCCGCAATTTTTCATCCGGAAGGGTCAAGAGTATCTTTCATGGCGGCAGGATCGAAGCGTGGACTTTCTCAATCTATTTATCAGGTAGGTGGAAATTCGGGACAGGCACTAGCCCCATTAATCAGTGCATTTATTCTAGTGCCGCTTGGACAAATAGGAGCGGCGTTATTTATGCTTGTCGCAGCACTTGGTATTTTCATCTTACTAAAAATATCCGCTTGGTATAAAAACCAGCTTGATCAGGAGAAGTTGAACAATCGCAAGAAAGTGTTGCTATCATCCATAGGAAAGCTAACCAAAAAACAAGTGGGAACAGCGCTTGTATTACTGCTTGTCATCATTTTTGCCCGTTCATTTTACGTTACGAATATCACTAGCTTTTTCATCTTTCATTTAATGGATAAATATAATCTTATTGATAAAGAAGGGCTATTATACATATTCTTGTTTCTTGCACTCGGAGCAGTGGGGACGTTTTTCGGCGGGCCAATGGCTGATAAATTTGGCAGAAAGAATATCATAGTTCTTTCGCTCGCTGTGCCGATACCCTTATGTCTACTGCTCCCATATGTCCCGTTATGGGCTGTTGCCCTATTACTCATGACCATTGGGTTTTTCATTATGCTCAGCTTTTCAGTTACGGTCGTCTATGCTCAAGAACTCGTTCCGAGCAAAATTGGGACGATGGCAGGGCTCACAGTGGGTCTGGCATTTGGTATGGGAGCGATTGGATCCGTCGTCATCGGAATGTTGATGGACCAGCTTGGTATTTTCCCGACAATGATTATCGTTTCATTCTTGCCGATTATTGGTCTTGTCGGTTTAGCGCTACCACGTGATCGGAAAATGACGGCTGAAACTGCTTTGTAAGGAGAAACGTGATGAATAAATATTGTGGATATGCACTAAACCAGCTGAAGGTTTCCATTAACTCCATTAGTGAGTTAGTAGATCAATTAGATGACCATTCATTACAAATTAGACCTACGCCTAATGAATATTCAATTGGAGAGTTATTGGAGCATTTGGCAACAATTTGTGTAGCAGATTACCAAATCGCTGAAGGTGCAAGCAGGGATGAAATGACAGCGTATTATTCAACGATTAAATTGGCTTCTCTAGAAGAAATTAAAGATGCATTGTTGAGTAATTATACTTTTTTAGAAGAAAAATTCGCCACATTTAATGCTGAAGAATTGCATATGAAAATGACTTCTTATTGGGGGACTACATATTCAAGATATGAATGGTTGCTTGAAATAGTGGCTCACGTCTATCACCATCGAGGGCAACTTCATTCAATGTTAGTCCATTGTTGTGGGCTGGATCATGACGTACAGCTATTTGAATAGTCGTAGCTAAACATGTGCATAGATACTTAGAAATTAGTTGTCTATTGTTAAAATTCATTTCCATATATTTTAAGGTTGGCAGTATCATTACTTACACTATTCATCTAGATGAAGTGGAAAGGTCCTATAAACCTATTGAATTAATATGACAAGTGATCCCCGTACATTGGGATTGCTTGTTTTTTTCTGTTTACTTTACAAGCTTAGGTTGGCGAAGTATGATTAAATAGTTAGCTAGGTAAACAAAGGAGTTAATATGGATGAATCCGCTATTTCATGAACTATTTCAAAAAACCCGTATGTTGAGTAAAGAGTTAAATAAAACGCTGAAAAAATATGATTTATTTGCGGCGCAATGGACGGTGTTATATTGTGTTAAGCAGCATGAGGAAATGAAATTAACAGATATATGGAAGTATTTAAATGTGGAAGCCCCAACAATTACGAGGACTGTCAGTCGCCTTGAAGACCTCGGGTGGGTCAGGACATTTGAAGGAATAGATCGAAGAGAAAAAGTGGTATGTCTTTCTGAAGAAGCGATAACAAAGTTCCCGCTAATAGAGGCATCAATTATTGAATTTGAGAATGAGTTTCTAAAAGAACTGTCAAAAGAAGATGAGCTGTTATTAATGGGTTTATTAAAAAGCCTTGATAAGGAAAGAAGTGAGTAAATTAGTGAAAAAAGAACCCATTTGGACAAAACCTTTTATAAGTTTATTTTTCACAAATATTTCAGTTTTTATCGTATTTTACGGACTCGTCACTACATTGCCACTATATGCGATTGGCGTGTTAAAGCGCACAGACGAAGAAGCGGGTTTATTAATGACGATATTCTTACTATCTGCAATTGTTGTCAGACCTTTTACGGGCAAGATATTGGATATTGTAGGGAAGCGGAAAATGTTATGGAGTGCCCTAGTCCTCTATTTGATATGCACAATCCTCTATTATTTTATCCAACCATTTGCAGGACTTCTAGTATTGCGATTTGTGCAGGGGATATGGTTTAGCATTATCACTACGGCGGCGCTGTCAATAGCTGCAGACATAGTACCGATGAAACGAAGAGGCGCGGGCCTTGGTTATTTTAATATGTCGACCAATTTAGCTGTTGTTCTTGGCCCATTAATTGCGTTATATCTAATTCAAAATTACTCGTTCGATGTGTTGTTTATTGTTCTAAGTATTCTAATGGTTATAGGTGTCCTTACATCCTTATTGGCGCCGGCCGGAAATGTTTCAGCAAAAAGTATTGGACAAACTAAATTGAAAATAGGAGACTTATTTGAAAAAGGAGCGTTGCCGATTGCTATGCTTGGTAGCTTAATCGCTTTGTCATATGCAAGCGTATTGTCGTATCTATCAATTTACGCACAGGAAAAAGGTCTCCTAGCACTCGCGAGCGCTTTTTTTCTAGTGTTTGCAGCTGTGATGCTCCTGACTCGTCCATTTACAGGTATGCTATTTGACGAAAAAGGTTCACAATATGTAATCATTCCCGGATTTATTTCATTTGCACTTGGTCTTTTCCTATTAGCAAATATGGATTCGGCAGTGTCCTTTTTAGTGGCAGGAGCGTTTATTGGATTTGGTTATGGAGCGCTCATACCTAGTTTTCAAACACTTGCTGTACAGTCGACAAATCATGAGAGAAGTGGGTATGCGACTGCTACATTTTTCACGTTTTTTGACACGGGACTTGCTCTTGGATCGTACGTTTTAGGTTTGGTGGCTTTCCATTATGGTTATCAATCAGTTTACCTCATGTCAAGTGCTCTAGTATTCGCTGTATTTATCCTTTATTTACTAATTATACGAAGAAGAAAAAGAAACGAACAAACAATATAATTTGATAGAAAAGTCGAGTTGATAGGATGCACTCCGCCTAGATAGTCTCATTCCCTATAAAAATATGTTTTAAACAATTTCTTTTTCTTGGCCGCCTCAAGTGGTTTAACCGCTAGTCAAACGGCTTCGGCTCCCCCTAAGAAGGCATTAGCGCTCAAAATAGATAAGTGAAAGTTGAACCTGGAATATATGGGTTCATCTTTTTTTTTTTGAAGAAAAACTGAGATATTTTAAATATATTTCATTTAGGTAGACATTTGCACTTTAGAGTGAAGTGCTTTAGGGTATATAGTCATTAACTAAATTAATAGGGGTCGGTTTTCTTTGGACAAAAAGTTTTGGAAGAATCCAGTATTTTCAATTTCAGCATCAGTTATTTTTGTGCTAGTGCTATTAGGAGCGGTTTCACCGATACAATTCGGATATGTAGCAAATTTATTGTATGATTTTACAACGGTGAACTTTGGCTGGTTTTACCTGCTTACTGTATTTATTATAGTCGTATTTCTAGCTGGTCTGGCAATCAGTAAATTTGGTGCAATTAGAATTGGTGGAGATGAAGAGCGACCTGATTATCCATTTTTCACATGGATTGGTATGTTATTTTCGGCAGGATTTGGAGTAGGTCTTGTTTTTTGGGGTGTAGCGGAACCGATGAGTCATTATTTCACCTCACCGATTGAGGGCGTCGAGCCGCATTCAGAACAGGCGGCGCGGGTTGCGATGGGTTACTCATTCTTCCACTGGGGCATTTCACAATGGGCAATTTTTGGAATTGTTGGATTAGTAATCGGTTTTCTGCAGTTCCGAAAGAAAAAAGATGGACTCATTTCAACTGCATTAGAACCACTCATTGGAAACAATAAAAAAGTGAAGATTGGCATTGATTCCTTTTCTGTCATAGCAACTGTCATGGGTATTGCCACCTCACTTGGGCTCGGAATTTTACAAATGAGTGGGGGATTAGAGTCAGTTTTCAAGATTGAAAGTACGTTCACTATACAGTTAATCATCATTTTTATTGTCTTTATATCTTATATGATTTCCGCATCCTCAGGATTGAATAAAGGTATTCGGTATTTGGGGAATTTCAACTTAGTATTGGCAATTGCGATGCTATTATTCTTCTTTATTGTAGGTCCAAAAGTATTTATTTTAGAAACGTTCACTTTAGCACTTGGTGATTACATAACGAATTTCATTCAATACAGTTTACGTTTGCAACCTTATCAAGGAGGAAGCTGGGTACAAGACTGGACAATATTCTATTGGGCATGGACAATTGCTTGGTCACCTTTCGTGGGCGCTTTTGTTGCACGTGTATCCAAAGGGAGAACGATTCGAGAATTCATCGTTGGAGTGATGGTTCTTCCACCGGTTTTCGCATGTATGTGGATTGCAACTTTGGGTGGGACAGCGCTTTACAGTGACTTGAATAACGGCACAAAAATAGCAGAAGCTGTAGAAGCGGATGTTACATCGGCAATTTTTGCGACATTTGAACACATGCCTTTTACAGGATTAATGTCCGGTTTGGCAATTCTATTAATATTCACATTCCTTGTCACTTCCGCAGATTCTGCAACATATATCCTTGCTAGTATGACAACAAATGGGAGTCTATTTCCGCCCCTAATTGTCAAGATGACCTGGGGAGTACTTATGTCCGCAATCGCAGCGGTGTTATTGTACGCGGGAGGTCTGGATGCGCTCCAATCCGCTTCTCTAGTGGCTGCCTTGCCATTCACGGTACTCCTTCTACTACTGGTATTCGGAATGGGGAAATTGTTGAAAAAGGAACCTATTACAGTCAGACCTTCAGATATTAGAAATTTTGAACGTGTGGAAAAGGAAGCGAAGAAAAAGGCAGGAACTGATAAACCGCAAGTACCTTCATCTAAAAGAAGGAACCAACAGAAAAAGTAAATTATAATCAAAAAATGCAAGCCTCTAGGTGATTAGGGCTTGCACTTTTTTTTATTAGTCTACATACTCATCAGTTAACGACGTTTCACATGATTCAAACATACAACAATGGTAGAGTTAGGTAAACAAATTCCATTTACAAAGGAGGATTTCTATGTGTGGTCGATTTACATTGTTTGCCCCTTATTTTGAAATGATCGAACGCTTTGACATTGAAGTAGCATTTCAGGAAAATGATTATATTCCGAGTTATAATATCGCGCCTTCCCAACAAGTTGTTGCCATTATCAATGATGGGAGGAAAAATCGATTGGGTCATTTGCGGTGGGGGCTTATCCCTCCTTGGGCAAAGGATGAGAAAATTGGATATAAAATGATCAACGCAAGAGCTGAGACTGTTTCAGAAAAACCGAGTTTTCGAAATTCATTTAAGAAGAAACGATGCCTTATTCCAGCGGACTCCTTTTATGAATGGCAGAAAGTAGAGGATGGAAAAGTACCGATGCGCATCAAATTGAAATCTGATGAGGTATTTGCTATTGCGGGTCTATGGGAGTCATGGGTTTCAACGGATGGAAGTATCATTCATTCGTGTACAGCCATTACGACAGTGCCAAATGAGTTAGTAAAACCTATTCACAATCGTATGCCTGTCATACTAAAACGTGAAAATGAGGCGGCTTGGCTTGATCCTAAAAATGAAGATATCGAGTTATTAAAAAGTCTATTGATGCCATCCGATGAAAAACAAATGGAGGCATACATTGTTTCTTCTGCAGTTAATTCGCCGAAAAACAATGAAAAATCTCTAATTATTGAAGTTTGTTAAGAAGGAGGACTTCGAATGTTGGCGGAGTTAATGGAGAAATCAAATTATACTATTGTCTATACAGGTGCTGGTATGTCCACAGAAAGCGGTTTACCTGATTTTCGGTCTGCAAAAACCGGGCTATGGGAAAATGAAAGTCCTGATCAAGTTGCAAGTACAGAAGCTTTAAATCTTGATGTAGAACGGTTTTTTTCCTTTTACCGTCAACGTGTGCTTGGAGTAAAAGATTGTAGACCGCATAAAGGCCATAGTATCTTAGCTAAATGGGAAAAGGATGGGCTTATACAAGGGGTAATTACCCAAAATGTTGATGGGTTTCATTCTGTTGCTGGCTCGAAAAATGTGATGGAACTGCATGGCACGCTGCAACAAGTCCATTGTGAATCTTGTGGGAAAGAATTCGGAAATGAGATGTATGAAGAAGAACGTTTCTATTGTAAATGTGGTGGAAAATTGCGACCATCTGTTGTTCTATTCGGAGAAGGGCTACCGGAAGATACTTTCATGAAGGCAGTGGAAGAAAGCGAACGGGCCGAGTTATTCATTGTATTAGGCTCATCACTGACTGTCACACCCGCAAATCAGTTTCCGCTTCTAGCAAAACAAAATGGGGCAAAGCTCGTTATAGTTAATATGGAACCAACGTTATTTGATGATTACGCAAATCTAGTCATTAATGGTCGACGGATTGGTGAAGTACTAATGGAAGCGGACTTCAATTAACTCCGTAATCAAGCAGAAGAAGCGAAACTTACTCGTTTGCCAAACGAACTAATAATAAATCGACTCGATAGGAGATTTATTATGAGCAAGAGATTGGGTGTAATTCTATTATGTTTAAATTTACTTTAAAAAGTAAGAGAAAAGCCTAATACTGTATAGGATTCTTAGAATTAGGCTATTTATTACTGTGAAATTAAGTGAACGCCATCATACGGTCAAGTGGGCCATCTGGTTGGATAATATCCGCGAGATCCAGTATAGGAATCGGGAAGTAAGGGAATCCCCAATAGTATGGCGTGATTTCATAAAGCTGAAAATAGATGACAAGAGATGTATCTGCAATATAAAAGTCTTGGTCGCCGCGAATACCTTTGAATGGAGGATCTAGAAGGTCGATATCCCAATCTTTAATTCTTTCTTCAATAATACCTGACAATTTTTTCACATAATCACTGTCCGTTTTGAATAATTCTTTCAACGAATACGCTTTACCTGTTTTTGTATCAAATGTGAGTGACTTAATGATAGTCATCCCATGCGCACCGCCTGTAAATGAATAAACGATTAAATTCAAACTGAGTATGCCGCGCTGATTGTTTTTTAACTCGTAATAGGCTAATAATTCCACAAGGTCTTTATCGTAAAAACTTTGCTCTACTAGTATTTTATTCAGTGCAGATATAATAGCGTGATTAATTTTGCTTTGAACATTTGAGTTGGGCAATTGGGTAACAACTGGATAATAGACTTTGACGTTTGGTATAGCGTGGGGCAATTTTTTTGTTGCAATTGATACAGGTAAATCCATAGCAGCAATCCTTTCCTTTATATGAGGTAGTTCATCATATGTAAGGATGGATTAGGAAAGTCAAAAAACAGAGAATGAAATCCTAATGTTATTAGAATTTCACACACACACTCTTTTGTAGGACACAGCAAATTTCTGAATTCGGTCTTTAATTTCATCCCGTACTTTTTGGAGAAACCATCCATTTCTCTTCTTCAGATCCTGTCGCACGAGCAGGATCATTGAAACCCCAGTGCAAGTGAGAGATGTGAGGAGGAGTTATCGGACAGTTGTCGTTAGGATTTACACATAGTGTGATGACGTAACTAAGCCATAACTAGAACATTTTCATCAATTAGCTGAGAAGATTATTCGCTAATATCAATTCCAATCTCGCGCATTGCTTCTACAGTTTTCAGATTTTAACCTTGAGCTTCAATTTCTGCTGTTTGGACTTCAAACGTATTACTCAAATCAAAATCTATCTCCCGAAACTTTTGGCAAGCGTTTTTAAATACTATTCAAGTTGGATTGTGATTCATAAACTTCCTCTTACGTAAAATTAAGGCTTAATCAAACTTCATTCATCACCATATAAGCAATTGGTTATGTAACGAAATGGTATTTTATAGGCAACTCGCGTATCCTGTCGAATGACACTCCACGCTGTTCCGTGTACAATTAAGGGAACGGACATTTAAGGTGGAGGTTTAGGTATGCATAAAAAACAAAAAGATTATGAAGATACTATGAAGAATTTCAATCCGGAACTATCTAACCATGTGGCAGAAAACCATTACTCTGATGAAAACTTTTGGAACAAAGTGAAGAAGCACGGGAAGCAAGCAGGGAAGACAACCGTTTATTACAGTTTGCTCCTCTATTATGCGGCGAAAAGTCCAGCGGTACCAAAATCAACGAAATTGATAATTGTAGGGGCGCTTAGTTATTTGATATTCCCAATCGATCTCATTCCAGATTTTATACCTGCAGTCGGATTGGTTGATGATGCGAGTGTCATTGCAACTGCTGTATATAAGGTTATCTCTCATATTGACGCTGATATGAAATTGAAAGCAAAAGTGAGATTGGAAAAATTATTTGGTGATAAATTACACGATGAAGAAATAGACAATCGATTCTTATAAAGGAAAATGCTAACGTGGGAATGAATTCCGCGTTAGCATTTTTTGATTGGTATAATGGTTTTCTTGGAATAATAAAAAGTTATTCATACCCAATTCGGGTTGTTTTACGAATAACAACCTCCCAGTTTGTTCCTGTGCCAACACGGTATGCGTCCGCAAAAGAACCTTGATTGATGGCGATACCGATATTGTCGAGTGAATTTACATAGACGAGGGGCTCACCGATATGCAAATCTGCAAATGACCTTCCGAAGGTCATTATATTGTTATATATGGTTCGGCCATCTGTTGTTATAGAAACTTCAATTGAATCACCGTACTGCTCCACAATTTCCCCGAATTGTAACCTGCTAATATTCGTCCACAGATTGCCGAATGGGCGATCGATAATATCGACTATCCCTGTAATTGTTTCATTCGTAATTGTCGACATTTTTAAAGGTAGTGTAATAATCGTTGAAGGATCAGCTGAAGGACCAATATCTTCAAATTGGATTACCCCAGCAGCAAGCCGGGCACCCGTGTAAGCAAAAATATCACGGCCATGGAACGTATGGGATTCGCCAGAGTTAGGGAGCCGGTTTTTTGTTTCATCGATTACCCGGACTTCAGTAATGTTGATGAATTGCGAAACGTGCGTTAATGTTCCGTTATCCGGTGTAATGATGTATTGGTCATTTGCTGTTTTTGCAACTACAGCACGCCGATCAGAACCTACACCAGGATCTACGATGGATACGAATACGGTTTCGCTCGGCCAATAACCAATCGATTGCAATAAACGATAGGACGCTTCCCAAATATTATATTGAGGAATTAGATGTGTAATCTCAAAAATCGGAATTCCACGTTGAACTGAGTTTGCTACTCCATGCATTGCACTAACTGCGCCATCACTTTTTCCGAAATCCGATTGAAAAACTAATAAACCTTTTGTCATTATTAAACCACTCCTCATTTTTATATAATATGTACTTCTAAACAAAAAAATCCCGCCCAAATCAATCGCCAATCGATTGAAAAGGACGAGATATAAACTCGTGTAACCACCTTTTTTCGCTACTCATTCACATGCGTAGCCTCAACAAGTGCAGAATCCAATCATAACGGATTCTAAACTGTGGTTTTGGTAACGGGTACCAAAACCCGCAAACATCTACTAATGCTAAATTGCACGTTCAATGAAGAGCTCAGAGACCATTTTTCTAGTGGAACCTTTCTGCTTCTTTTCATCTGCCGAAGCTTTCTGTCAGAAATGTACACACTTTACTTTTCTCTTCATCGCCTATTCATATTAATGAATAATTTACATGGTTTCGAATGAAAAGTCAAATGATTCGAGGTTAATGAGATACCAAGAAAAAACCAGTCACTGGATGGACTGGCTTTTTCTAAGTTATACTATTTTCTTGTTTTTCTTGCGGAACTTCCCTGAAAACTCATAAACAATTGGAACAAAAATTAGTGTAAGCAATGTCGAGCTTGTTAGGCCACCGATAACAGTAACACCAAGTCCTTTGGAAATGAGTCCGCTACCTTCTCCACCGATAGCTAGAGGAATCAATGCACCTATTGTAGCGAGTGCTGTCATTAGAATTGGACGCAGTCTTGTAGTGCCCGCTTCCAAAATGGCGTCTCTAGTTGCCATACCTTCATTTTCTTTATTTATGACGCGGTCAATTAAAACAATCGCATTTGTTACGACAATACCGATTAGCATTAGCATCCCAATCATTGCCGAAACACTGATTGTTTCACCAGCAATCCATAAACCAACCAACGCTCCAATTACTGTGAAGGGAAGAGAGAATAAGATTGCTAATGGTGCAAGTCCGCCGCCAAAAGTTACGACCAGGATCAAGTACACGATAGCAATGGCAGCAAGCATTGCAAGCCCAAGCTGAGTAAACGCCTCTGCGATATCTTCTGTTACGCCTGCCGTATTAACTTCTATATTTGAAGGGATATCGAGATTGTCTACTTTTTCCTGGATAGCTGTAGACGCTTTTGCAACATCTTTTGTTGTTATTTCCGCTGAAACACTCGCAAATAATTTACCATCTTTACGAGAAATTGTATCGGAAGTTGTGCCTTCTTGTAAGTCAACTAATTCAGAAATGGCGATTTCCATACCAAGTGGTGACTGTACTTTTTCTTCAAGTAATTCAGTGATTGTTTTATGTTCTTTCTTATCTTCATTGATTAATACTTCGATTGTATTATTACCATCTTCAATTTTAGTCAACACTTCTTGCTGGTTGTTCGGATAGAGGACCATTCCGACTTGTGCAGCAGTTAAACCGTACTGTGTTAACTTTTCTTGATTGGCAACGAGTGTATATTCTTTATATTTTCTAGTTAAACTTGTTTTGACATTCTTTAAGTCATTGTTTTCATTCATAATCTTTTCGATGTCTTCAACAACTGGTTCAATTTCTTTTAAGTTATTTCCGTAAACGTAATAACTCACTGCATTACTGGAACCGCTTGTTGAAAAGTCCTGTGATTTCCATTCACCTTTAGTTGCGCGTTTTTGGAGTTCTAAGATTGTTGTTTCTTTCACCTTCGTAAAATCAACCGTATCATTATCGAACGTCACAAACAGGAGAGCCCCGTTTGAAGCGCCAGGCGCCATCGGATTTTCTCCGCCGACGGAAGCTTGAACGACGTTAACATCTTTCAAATCCAATAGATACTCTTCCGCTGATTCAACATAATTGTTTACAGTTTCAAGCGTTTCGCCAGGTTCTGGGGTAAACGTAATATACATTGTTTTCTGTTCTTCATCTGGAAGGAAACTCACACCGATAACAGGAGCAAGGAATAAGCTACCAACCAAAAGTGCGATTGAAACGAGAGAAGTAATCAGTTTATGATTTAATGTCCAATTTAATATCTTTCTATAAGAAGCGGCCATTTTACTCGGTTTTTCTTTGTGGCTACTCGTAGTCGAGTAAAGCTGTTTTTTGAATAATGAATGTGCAAGCATTGGCACGATTGTAATCGCTACAATTAATGAAGCAAGCAGTGCAAATACGATAGTCAAAGCGAAAGGCATGAACAATTCGCCAATCATGCCGCTAACTAAAGCGATTGGCAAGAAGACTGCAATCGTAACGAGTGTGGACGACATGATTGGTTTAAACATTTCTTTTGTCGCTTCTCGTACAAGTTCTTTACCTTTTAACTTTTCTGTTGGAAGAGACATACGTCTAAATATATTTTCTACAACTACAATGGAGTCATCGATAACACGCGCAATTGCAACAGTCATTGCACCAAGTGTCATCATATTCAATGTAATACCCAACTGATTCAAGAATATGATTGCAATTAGAAGAGACATTGGAATAGACACAATTGAAATTAGTGTCGATTTAAAGTTACGTAGGAACAACATAATAATAATTACCGCAAAGATTGCACCGAACAATGCTTTACTAATCATTGTATCAACGGATTGTTGAATGGGTTCACCTTGGTCAAGTGTTGTTGAAATTTTGACGCCATCGTTCTCTTTTTCAAAATCTTTCATGAGGTCTTTTACTTCATCGACCACCACTAATGTATTGGCATTTTGCGATTTTACAACTTGAACAGCGATCGCTTCTTTACCATTCATTCTTGAAATGGATTCGGCTTTTCCGATATGTTCAATCGTTGCGATCTCACCCAGTTTAATTGAAGGCAGTTGTGCAGTTGTAGGATTCGTGCCGACAGAGGGTGTAGGTGATGCTTCGGGTTGTATTGCAGCGCCTGGAGTACTAGCTGGCATTACTGGAATCAGTATGTTCTCCAAATCTTCAACAGTCGCGATATTACCATCAATGACTACCGATTGCTCTTCTCCATCAAATTGGAACAAACCAAGCGGCATCGTCACATCAGAGCCTTTTACAATTTGTTTCACAGTATCCTCATCCAAGTTGTTTGCGGCTAGTTTTTCTTGATCGAATGTCAGAATGACTTCTTCAATTTGTTGCCCGGAAACTGCAACACTTGAAACGCCGCTAATTCCTTCGAGGTCAGGTACCAAAGAATCTTTAACTTTTACAGTTAACGCTTCTAGGTCAACATTGCTGTCAGAAACACTAAGGGCTAGAATTGGAAATGCATTGATGCTGATTCTACCAACAGTTGGATCCATCGCGTTTTCCGGCAATGTGATTTTAGAAAGAGCTTCGTTTACGTCATCTTCCGCTTGCTTCATGTCAGTCCCAAACGAATATTCAATTTGTAGAGATGAAGCATTTTGGTATGATGTGGAGCTAACCGATGTAACTCCGTTCAAGCTATTTACTGCTTTTTCGAGTGGCTCTGATAGTTCATTCACCACTTGGTCAGGTGTGGCACCCGGGTAAACCGTTGTTACACTAACGATAGGAATTGTAAGATCTGGTATTGTTTCCAAATTCATTTTCGAACCGGAATAAATGCCGGCAGCAGTTATAATAAGTGTGACAAGCCATACAGCTAATTTGTTCTTCATTACAAAATTAATAATTGAATTCATATGTACCTCCATTGAACTTTTTGCTTTGACCTACTAGTCATTATGGTTTATCATTGGATATAACTAGTAAAACTATGCCTTTTCATAATAACTGACCGGTCAGTCATGGGTCAAGTGAAACAATTTTATACGTGGGGGTTTTAATTTGTCAGATAAAAAGTTATTGATTATCGAAAAAGCATCGGAGCTTTTTGCGAAAAATGGTTTTGAGGCAACGTCCGTTCAAGAGATTACAGATGCATGTGGAATTTCAAAAGGTTCTTTTTATCTCTCATTTAAATCAAAAGAGAGTCTTTTTTTTTCGATATTTGAATACTTTAGTACAAAGTTACTAGACCGAATGGGTGGTATCTATCAAATGGAAATCACACCAAGAGCTCGTTATGAACAATTTTTCATTATTCAATTTGAAGAAATAGCCCGTTATTCGGATTTTATTCTAATGCAGATGAAGGAAAAAACCAGTCCTATTAATGAAGAAATGCTTCGCCTCATGAATAAATTACGTGGGAAAGCATATGAGATGTTAGAAACACTTCTATTAGGAGTGTATGGTGAAGATATTCGTGTGCATTTGCCTGATCTCGTTGTCATGTTGAATGGTATTATCCATGGTTATGCGGAAATTGTTGTGTTCAATTTAAAAATGCTGAATTATCCTGAATTGGCAAACTATATCGTTGAACGGTCAGATTCGATTGTTAATGGGTTAACACAACCTTTGTTAAAGAAAGAACAGTTAATAAGTACTGGCGAAGTTGTGTGTTCGATTAAGCTTGAGGAAATAGTTAAAGATATTGACATGATTAAAGAGAAAATTGAAGATAAGGATGACGGGATTTATATAAGTTTAGATGTGATTGGAGCAGAACTTTTAAATAACAATATTCGAAAACCCGTCATTTTCGGTATGATTTCAAATTTGCGGGAAAGTGACTTAACAGAGGAGCTAGTAAATAAAATAACACAGTTCCTAAATCAGTGACTACTTAGCCATTCTTCGCTTTCTAAGCAGTTTTATGGTAGAATTTAAGTTCATAAAAGAAGAGGACGTGACGTTTAATTGATCACAATTACAATACCAAATCCTGATGTAACGATTGTACAACGCAAACAAGAAATGGGTCCGGATGCTGCGCCAATCAAACCAGTTTATGGATTTATTGATTTACATGAAATACCACGTGATAAAGGCGGAATCATCTTGTTTTATAACAACAAAGATGAATTGTTATTTGCAGGAAAAGCCCGCAAACTTCGTCAGCGCGTGAAAAAGCACTTTGAAGATGCTGTCTCACCAATTAAAGACCATCGCAATGAAGTGAATAAGATTTCAATTATCGTTGTCGAAGAACCGATGGACCGTGAAATTTATGAAACGTATATCATTAATACACAACGCGCGAAATATAACGTTGATAAAGTGTTTTTTGAGTAATCAAAAGCGGAAGCGCCTTGGTCAGGGACGACAGGCATAAGACGGACCGGAGAAGAGGCGTTCATTGCCTCGTAGCCGGGGCGACTTATGACCCGAGTCCCTAGGCGCTGGAGTCTAGACGTAATCAAAAGCGGAAGCGCCTAGGCGTGAAATCACATTTATTCAATATATGTGATTTCATGAACTTCTAAGCAACTACTGAGCTGACTGCCATGTGCAATCAGCTCTTCTTTTTGACTACATACATAGGAAAAGGGTGGAGACATGGACAAGAGATTACAAAAGATTGTCGATGAAGCGCAAGAAATTTTTGGTTTAGATGCGTACAACTTGGAAAGACATTCGATCCGTAAAGAAAGGGACACTTCCGGGAATGCATATTATTCGTTCAATATGGAGTGGTTTCCTAAAGCGTTAAATGAGCCAATCGAAGAAGATTATAATCCTGAGGGCACAGCGATTGTTGAATATGCAATTCAAAAGCAATGCTTTAGTTCTGTGTTATTCGTGCAAGGTAAATCATTTTCCACAAAAACTCACTTTCCCAATCAAAGCGTGGAGGAAGTAACCGTGTGGCTTGAAAAAGAAACTGGACTGCTTTACAAACGAGATTTCAAATTAACGCAAGCGACTGCAAATGGTTTTCAATTTAAATCAGATATCCAAGGAATCTATATTTCCCCGAACTGTATGATTGAAGTTGAATTTGATGATGCAGGAAAGCTGACTTCCTATCATTCGTACGGAATGTTCCCTTCACAGGAACTCATTGAGCTATCGAAATTCACTTTGACACTTGAAGAAATTGAACCAATCGTAAAAAGGCAACTTCAACTAGTAAAACTCCCATCTGAAACTGAAAAACGTTTCGTTCCTGTCTATGCAATGGAAGAAGTATATGTAACGGTGGATGGAGAGCGAGTAATCCCGTTTATGGAACATGAACGTTCTGAAGTGAAAATTGAAGAAATAATTGAATGGGACAAGCCGTTGGAAGAGCCAATCAATCGTGAAGAAATCACATTTTTTTCTGACACAAGCGTAGAAGATGCATTCGGCAACGTCGATACTAAAGAAAAATTGACGATGTCAGATGAGCAAATTGAACAGAGTAAAAGCATCGTACGTGATGTCTTACGGACAGAATATCCTAGTGACTCTGGAAAATGGACGCTATCCAAGCTTCAGCGTCAAGAAAAATTCATCGAAGCACATTGTAAAATCAAAGAAATAGATTCAACGCCTTTCACTCGGAAAGTAGTAGTATTCATGAACCCCGAAACGATGGCGGTGCTAAATTATTTTGATAACGGGTCGATGGCCGAAATTTTTGAAGCATTTTCACCTGCTGAAGAAACTGTAGTGACACATGATGAAGCTTTTGAGAAAATGGTTTCTTACATTACGCTTGATCCTACATATGTCTATGATGAAATCACAGGTAAGTATATCCTATGCGGATTGCTTGATGCTGCAGAAGCGGTAGATGCAGTAACTGGTGAAATTATTTTATTGGAAGATATATAAGACTTTACTACATGTGAAAAAAGAGGATGCCATGAAAATGGTATCCTCTTTTTTTGACAGTGTAAATAATTGCAAAACTAATACTTTACATTTAATCTGTTATAACTTATTATGAAGATAATAAGTTTCCTTAGGGAAACAAAAGTGAGATTCATTTTTTTAACCATAAAGTTTCCCTAGGGCAAAAAAATTTACTGTAAAAGTTGCCTTAAGGAAACTTTTGCATATATATATAGATATATGGAGGTGTGTAAATATGAAAGATGCAATAGTAGTTTCGAATTTGCATGTGTCGTATTTCGGAAAAGAAGTGTTACATGATATTGGATTTAGGATAACTGAGGGGAAATCAGTTGGGATCATTGGACCGAATGGAGCAGGGAAGTCCACTTTGCTTAAAGTATTACTAAATTTGATTTCAAAAGATAAAGGTGATATTACAATCCTTGGCTCCACGTTGAAAGACGTACGTAAACGAATTGCATACGTTCCGCAACGCAGTACAATTGATTGGGATTTCCCTATTACTGTAAAAGATACGGTTCTAATTGGTACGTATCCAACAGTAGGACTATTGAAAAGACCCGGTCGGAAAGAGAGAGAATTGGCTCTGAAATGTCTTGAAAAGGTAGATATGAAAGAGTTTCAGAATCGGCAAATTGGAGAGTTATCTGGCGGCCAGCAGCAGCGTGTTTTCTTGGCCAGAGCACTTGCTCAGCAGGCGGATTTGTTTTTACTCGATGAACCATTTGTAGGGATTGATGCTACGAGTGAAGAGATGATTGTGAAGATTTTAAAAGAGTTACGAGATGAAGGGAAAACGATCATTGTTGTTCATCATGATTTGAATAAAGCGGAAAAGTATTTTGATGAACTGCTGTTATTAAACAAAGAGTTAATTGCGAAGGGCAGTGTCAAAGAGGTATTTACGCCTAAAATGATTTCAAAAGCGTACGGCGGACAATTATCATTTTTAGATGGGGTGATGGCGAAATGATTCATTTCTTTGAAGCTGTCATGCAATATGGTTTTCTGCAAAAAGCGCTCATTACATCTGTGATGGTTGGTATCATTAGTGGCGTTATTGGTTGCTTTATTATATTAAGAGGAATGGCCCTCATGGGGGATGCGATATCTCATGCTGTATTACCTGGTGTCGCAATTTCCTTTATGCTGGGCATCAATTTCTTTATCGGGGCAGTAATAACAGGTATTTTAACGGCTGTAGGTATCGGTTTCATCAACCAGAATAGCCGTATCAAAAATGATTCAGCAATAGGCATCATGTTTACAGCAGCATTTGCTGCTGGGATTATTCTAATCACTTTTCTAAAGAGCAGCACGGATTTGTATCATATCCTCTTTGGGAATGTGTTGGCGGTTAGACCTTCTGATATGTGGATGACACTTGTTGTTGGTATTTTCGTTTTGTTAAGTGTGTTTTTATTTTATAAAGAATTGCTTGTCAGCTCGTTTGACCCGATTATGTCTCAGGCATATGGACTTCCGACTAAAATGATTCATTACTTTTTAATGGTTTTGCTAACACTTGTCACTGTTGCATCGTTACAAACAGTGGGCATCATTTTAGTAGTTGCGATGCTCATTACACCTGCTTCTACAGCTTATTTATTGACTGACCGACTATCTTCAATGATCTTCTTATCAGCAATATGTGGAACGATTTCAGCGGTCATCGGTTTGTATTTGAGTTTTACGTACAATCTCGCTTCTGGCGCAACGATTGTACTCGTCGCAACTGCATTATTTTTTACAGCGTTTATATTATCACCGAAACAAGGACTATTGTGGCGGGCTATTCGAACAAATAAACAAAAATCAGCCGTTTCTTAAATGCAAATTCAAAATAGGGGGAAAGTTTTTTTATGAAAAAAAATATTATGCTGGTTACGATGATTGTTGTAGGAGTCTTTTTGTCGGCATGTGGCCAAGGTACGTCTGCTCCAAAAGAGAAGGGTGAAAAACTGCAGGTTGTTGCAACGTATTCAATTATCTACGATATTGTAAAAAATGTCGGAGGAGACTTGGTTGATGTTCGAAGTCTGGCACCGATTGGATCAGACCCACACCAATACGATCCACTTCCGGAAGATGTCGTTTTGACGACAGATGCGGATGTTGTTTTTTATAATGGGCTAAATTTAGAAGAAGGAAATGCATGGTTTACGAAATTGATGGAAACGGCCGGGAAGTCGGGCGAAGATGCGCCAGTATATCGTGTAAGTGAAGGAGTTAAGCCGATGCTCCTCAATTCGGAGGACCATAAAGGGGAAGAAGATCCCCATGCTTGGCTCGATGTACGAAATGGCATAAAGTACACAGAGAATGTCCGTGACGCATTGAAGAAATTAGACCCAGATAATGCGGCTAAGTATGATGCTAATGCGGATGCTTATAGTGCTGAACTTCAAGCCCTTCATGAAGAGATTATACAAAAAATGAATGAAATTCCTAAAGAACACCGTATACTCGTAACTAGCGAAGGTGCGTTCAAGTATTTCTCAGATGCGTATGATTTTAGTGCGGCTTACATTTGGGAAATCAATTCACATCATGAAGGAACTCCTGAACAGCTGACAAATATCATTTCTACAATTAAAAGCGAAAATGCTCGGGGCTTATTTTTAGAAACGAGTGTCGATCCCCGAAGCATGGAAATGGTATCTCGCGAAACTAATGTGCCAATTAAAGGGAAAATATTTACAGATTCCTTAGGGAAACCAGGTGAAGATGGGGATACGTATATAAAAATGTTGAAATGGAACACGGACATGATTTTTAATGGTTTGAATGACCAATAGACTACAAAGCGGCCTGAACTTTCAAATGGAAAGTTCGGGCCGCTTTTGTCATTTTAGATTAATAAAAATACCATCTAGATTTACATCTTTCTTTAATAATCCATATTCCTTCATCCATTCGGCAGTTACTTTCCATGTTTCTTCATCTTGTTCCCCAAATGTATGAGGAGCTTTCATTTTGGGCAGTAGAATTGACAGAGATTCTTTTTCAACCTCTTCTACGAGTGGGAAATTGGCTGTATCCTGATTTTTCAATAGAATCGATAGTGCTGCTTCAGGATCTTTTTCAATATCATCAAACGCTCTTGCAGAAGCTCGCCAAAATGCTTCAATGTTCTTCTGATCTTTCTTCCATGTATCATCACTCGTTACGACAACAAGCTCATAAAACGAGGGTACGCCGTAATCTGTAGGATCAATCACCCCAGTTGGGTAACCTTCAAATTCGAGCAGGGGTACTTCATGATTGATGTATGCACCAATTACAGCTTCTGCACTTTTCGAAACGAGTGATGAATTCAATTCAAATCCTACGTCTACCATTTTCGTTTTATTATAATCGGCTCCGTCCGCTTCCATCATTGTTTGGAGAATGGCTTCGTTCAGTGGAATCCCTGTATAACCAATTGTCTTCCCCTCTAAATCTTTAGGTGTTTTAATCCCGGTTTCTTTTAGAAATGCGACATGATTAAGCGGAGATCGGACTAGGGCTCCGACCGATTTAACATCTATGTTCTGCTCGGATTTTGCGATAATGACATCCGGTTGATAGGTGATTCCCAGAGTTACTTTACTAGCGGCTGCAAGATTAATGGGATCTGTTGGATTTGCAGGAAATTGAATATCAACTACAATTCCTTCTTCTTTAAAATAGCCTTTTTCCTGTGCGACATACAAGAAACTGTGAACCGCATTTGGATACCAGTCGAGCATGATGCTTACTTTATTGTCTTTTTCTGCATTACAAGCGCTCAGCAGTAAAATAAGTGCGATGCATGATAGGGATAATATGATTTTCCTCAATTTTTAGTCCTCCATTTTAACAGTCGATTTTCAATGAATGTGATTCCCATGAAAAATGTAATTCCAACGAAGGTCAGTACAAGAATAGGTGCAAATACAGCTGCACCATCGAACTGCGTCATCATTCGGCGACTAAAGTATCCAAGACCAGCCTGCGCCCCGAGCCATTCCCCGATTGCTGCGCCAATCACACTCAGTGTAACGGCAATCTTCAATCCTGAAAAGAAGTGGGGTAGGGCAGTGGGAACAGAATATTTCAAGAAAATATCCTGTTTTTTTGCGCCCATTGTTAAAAAAAGCTCGCGCATTTCTTTACTTCCAGAAGATAGCCCGTCGTATGTATTTACAGTAATCGGGAAAAAGGTGATGAGTACTGTAACTGCGACTTTACTCCAAATTGTGTATCCGAACCAGAGTACAAAAATAGGTGCAAGTGCAATAATAGGAATCATTTGTGAAGATATTAAAATCGGATAGAGCGCTTTTCGAACTCTGGGACTGGAAGACATCCAAACGGCGATTGCAACTCCTGAAATAATTGAAATGACTAGTCCGATGATAATTGTTAGCAAAGTCATCGGTAAGTGCTTTAACAACAGTATTTCTTTTAGCTCCCAAAAACGGATTAAAATTTGAATAGGAGAAGGCAAGATGAATGGTTTATCGTAAAGTCTTGCACCTAGCTCCCAGATGCTACCGAATAATACAATGATCAGAAGGGGGGTAATGTTTTTCATTGCATTACCTCCCTACGTAGCGTATTTAGCAATTGTTCCTTTAGCTCAAGCAAATCCGTTCGATGTAAATCACTTCTTGTTCTAGGCCTTTCAAGTGGAACTCTGATTTCTTCGAATGAAGTCACCGGCTCATTTCTTAACAGGAAAATACGGTCTGATAAAAATAGCGCTTCTTCAACGTCATGTGTAATGAATAACACAGTAGATTGATGTATCTTCCATTGATCAATTAGCCACTCTTGCATTGATAACTTAGTTATCGCATCTAATGCAGAAAATGGTTCATCCAGCAGGAGAAGGGAATTTCCGGAAAGGACAGCGCGCAAAAAAGCGACTCGCTGTTTCATCCCGCCAGAAAGTTCTGCCGGATATTTTTTTTCTGTACCGCCAAGACCGAACTCCTTTAATAACGGTAATACCTGATTGCTTGCAGACTGCTGTTTCATCCCTTTTAGTTCAAGTGGGAGACATGCATTTTCTAAAATCGTGCGCCAAGGCAGAAGTAAATCCTGCTGCGGCATATAACCGACGCTACCAAGGCGGCGGTTGTTTTGAACCCCATCGAGTGAAATGGTGCCAGAAGTAGGTTCATCTAATCCTGTTACAAGTCGGAAGATGGTACTTTTACCGGAACCACTAACCCCGATTATTGAAATGAATTCACCGGGTAGTACATTAAATGATAGATTTTCCAGTATGTTGTTGCTTGAATGATAAGCGAATGATACATTGTCAAACGATAACATTGGAGTTTTCAACCTCGGGCCACATCTGTTTCGTATTGGCACTATCCCAAAACATATATTCATAGCGAGTTGTATTAAGGAAGATTTCTTCGAGCTTTAATAGTTCATGTTCAGGTTTTCCTTCTGCAGATTTATTCATCAAATCGATACACCAGATTGCGAGGTCGCCGAAATCTTCGGACGAATACATGCGTATCCAATCACCGTATAACGGATGTTCAGCTGCACCTGGAATCGCATTTAGCTCTTTACCTATTTCCCAGTAACTCCACGCGCATGGAAGAAGTGCAGCCATAACTTCGGCGACAGTACCGTTTTGGCTGACATGTAACATGTAGTGCGTATAGGCAAGCACGATAGGAGAGGGCTTTGCATTTTCTAGTTCATGTTCAGAAATACCGAACCGGAGCGCATAACTACGATGTAGTGCCATTTCTGTATTCAGTGTGCCATCAAGTAGCGTAGCGAACTTGCCCATTGTTTCCAAGTCGTCGGCTTTTACAGCACCAATTGCAAAAACTTTTGCATAATCAATCAAATATAAATAATCTTGTACCATGTAGAATCTAAATTTATCGGGGTCTAGGGTACCATTGCCAATCCCTTGAACGAACGGATGGCTGTGATTCTGTCTCCAAATTGGTGTTATTTTTTCCAGTAAGCGGTCAGTAAACTTCATCTCTCCAACACTCCCTAAAATTGATAGCCAACCAAAAAACCCACTCCTTGAAAAAGAAGTGGGTTGTAGACTGTCAATTGTATCTGCAAAAACAGACTGGCAGAAATATTGTGTCAGCACCTCTTCCTTACGCTGGTATTAACCAGTTCAAGTTATAAGGGTCAAGACACATGCCTCTCTCAGCTCTGTTAGAGCACCCCTAGCGGTGGATCTTATGAAATTGGATTCATCTCTAATATAAGCATAGAAAAATTGGGAGGTCAACCTTAATTTTGGAATTGAAAAAAGGAATGCATGTTTCATTTTTCTCGGTTTGTCCTGTAAAGTAGTAGAAAAGATCATTGAAAGGGGAAATGACAGTGAAGTTTTTCCATACTGCAGACTGGCATTTAGGTAAGCTTGTTCAAGGCATTTACATGACAGACGGACAACGGTATGTTCTTGACCAATTTATAGAGGCAATCATAGAGGAGAAGCCCGATGCGGTCGTCATCGCAGGGGATTTGTATGACCGGGCAGTACCGCCAACAGAAGCCATTGCGTTGCTCGATGAAGTGCTCGAACGAATCACCATAGAACTAGGGACGCCGGTCCTCGCTATTAGCGGTAACCATGATAGTCCTGGGCGTCTCCATTTTGGCAGCGGATTGATGCGAGCAAACGGTTATCATATAGCCGGTCAACTGACGAAAGTTATTGTGCCGGTCGTTTTGACGGATGAATTCGGCGAAGTCCATTTTCACCTGGTTCCATTTGCAGATCCTTCCGTCGTGAAACATATACATGGAGATGAAACGATTGCGAATCATAATGACGCGATGAAAAAAGTGATAGAAGGGATTCGCTCCCAGATGTCAAATAGTGCGCGACACGTTTTTGTTGGACATGCGTTTGTAACACCTCATGGAGAAAGCGAAGACAACACAAGTGATTCGGAACGGCCACTCGCGATTGGCGGTGCGGAATACGTATCGGCACATCTTTTTGAACCGTTCCATTACACGGCACTTGGTCATTTGCATCAGGCGCATTATGTATTGAATGAGTCAGTCCGTTTTGCAGGTTCGCCGATGAAATATTCGATTTCAGAAGAACATCATAAAAAAGGTTTTTTCATTGTCGATATGGACGCTGATGGACACACCATTATTGAAAAACGTGAGTTGAAACCGGAACATGATATGCGGACGGTCGAAGGTACGATGGAAGATATCTTATTGCATCCTATAAGTGAGGATTATGTTTTCGTGAAATTGCTGGATGAAACGCCGGTTTTATTTCCAATGGAAAAAGTTCGTTCGGTCTATCCGAATGCGATGCATGTTGAGCGTAAAATGGTCAAGCCGACTGCGAATAGAGTGGACGAACAACAGAGGACGGAACATGGTAAACACGATGATTTAGCATTATTTAAAGCATTTTACGAAGAAATGAAAGGCGAGGCGGCAGATGCGGAAACGGAAGAAATGTTTGCGCAAGTTCTCCATGAAGTTATGCAGAAGGAGGCGACGGGACTTTGAGACCTATTCAATTGACGATGACAGCGTTCGGTCCGTATAAAGGGATGGAAACAGTCGATTTTAGGGAATTGAAAGACAATCGGCTATTCGTCATTTCAGGCGCGACCGGGGCTGGGAAAACGACGATATTCGATGGAATTTGTTTTGCATTGTACGGCCAGGCGAGTGGAGAAGACCGGACGGATATCCGGGCGATGCGAAGCGACTTTGCTGACGATACAGTCCAGACAGCCGTCGAGCTGACATTTGAGATACATAACAAGAAGTACCGTATCATGCGTCAAATCCCTTATCTGAAAAAAGGAAACAAGTCCGAAACGACTGCGCGCAGCGAGTTTTATGAACTTACGGTAAACGGGGAAGTACCGCTGGTCGATAGGCAAATCGTTTCTGAAATCAACAAAAAGGCGGAAGAACTGATTGGTTTCACACAGGCGCAATTCAGTCAGATTGTTATGTTGCCTCAAGGAGAGTTCCGGAAATTTCTGACATCTGATACAGAAAACAAAGAAACAATTATGCGTAAAATATTCAAGACGGATCAGTACCGTGAAATTGTGGAGCAGTTGAAAGGGCAGAAAGACGGTGCACAGGCGACGCTTACCAAAGAAATGCAATTAAGCGAAGGGCATATTGGTCAAATAACATCCTTACTGCCGGAACGGGAATCCTCAGTTTTTACTGTCTTGGCAAATGAATATTATAACGTGAACCAAGTCGTACTAGGATTGGAAGAGGAACTCACATTTTATCAAGAAAATACAGTTATCGTTAAAAAAAGCTATGATGACGCCTATTTGAAGCATACAAAAATGCAAGAAATGTATCACGCTGCGAAAAGCATGAATGAACGCTTCGTTGAACTGCAGCAAAAAGAGTCGAATTTAAACGGGTTAATAGAACAATTGCCAATTATGGAGCGTAAAGAGCAACAGATAGTCAATGCGGAACGGGCTGTTTCCATTGGTGAAATCGAGATGCAGTTTCTCTCATTGAAAGCGGAAGCTGTAACCAAATCAAATGAATTTCAGATAGCCAAGCAAGCAGTGCAGGTTGCAGCAGAAAAGATGGAAGATGCTAAACACCAATTTCATGTTGAAGAAGGAAGAAAAGTGCAACGTGAAAAACTGGCTGAAAACTTGACTCGATTAAATGACTATCTTCCGGCAGTTGCAAGTTTAGCGGCTAAAGAAGAGGCTTTAGATGTACTGAAAAAAGAAAACATTCGTTTAGAAAAAGAGCTCGCTGCATTGGTTGGGAAAACAGAAGAAGAAAATGGTAAGCTTGACAGTTTGAAACTAGAAATCGATAACTTTGAAAAAAGGCTTGTTATGTATGATGAACGTATTGATCAACTAAATGAAGTGAATGAAAAATGTAAAGTGCTGGATCAATTCATCGCCATGCAAAATCGGGTGAATGTATTGGAAAAAGAAAAGAGCGTCCAAGAAACGAATTATAAGACGTGTAAATCGGAATATGATGCAGTGGAACAACTGTGGTTGGATAACCAGGCAGCGATGTTGGCGGAGTCACTTATAGACGGGGAATCGTGCCCGGTGTGTGGAAGCGAACATCATCCCGTCAAATCGCATAAAACAATTGAAGTGGTCGTATCAAGGGAACAGCTTGAGTCGGAAAAAGCTCGGCTAACAGAAGTCGAGGGGCAATTCCGAAATACGACAATCGCCTATCAAAATGCAGTCGAACAGGGAAATGGCATAGAATTAGAAATGAAACGGCTTACAATAGAAGTAGATGAAAATAATCTGCATGAGTCCAAAGTAAATTTAGAAAGAGAAGTAGCTGTTCTTCGTAATGAAAGGAAACTACTTGTTGAACTAAAAGAGAAAGCAAAAAAGCAAGAAATAATTGCCACGCGATTCGTGACAACTAAATCTGAGATGGAACTGACATTGTTTCAACAGCAATCTTCTTACAATACTCAATTAGCCGTTTTGCAATCGACAGTACAGACAATCCCGGAAGACGTCCGCATCCATTCTCTTTTACAGCAGCGAATTCTCGAAACAGAAAAGAGTAAATCGGAGTTGGACAGTGCTTGGGAAACGGTGCAGAAAGTACGTGAAGAAGCAATACAGCAACTGACAACGGCAAAATCCTCTGAAATTCATTCAGTAAAATCTTTAGAGGAAATAGAAGAGAAGAGAAACCATGCCGAAAATAGATTCAAAGAAGTTTTACAAAAATCGGCGTTTCCGACTGAACAGGCTTATCGTGAGTCAAAAATGACTGAAGCAGACCGTAATTCATTGAAGGAACAAGTTGTGGAGTTTAAACAGCGGCTTCATACTTTGCGCGAAACTGTAGCAGAGTTACGATTGATGCTTGAAGGAAAAGAAATGACGGATCTAGCCACCCTGGAAATAAAAGTGACTGAATTAAAAAATGGCTATGAATCAGCCCTTACTGACTACAATTCATCATCAGAATATGAAAAGATTGCATTTGGTTTGAAAACGAAACTTGTGGAATCGTCTGCAAAAGTGATTGAACTTGAGCGGATATACGGAAAAATTACTGACCTTTACGATGTTGTTAGAGGACAGAACGGATTGAAGCTATCATTCGAACGCTATATTCAAATTGAGTACTTGGAACGAATCATTCAATCTGCGAATGAACGGTTGAAAGAAATGTCGAATGGCCAATTTGCCTTAATCAGAAGTGATAGGCAGGAAGTGAGAGGCAGGCAAAGTGGGCTAGGTCTTGATGTTTACGATGCTTATACAGGACAAACGCGGGATGTGAAGACACTGTCAGGCGGTGAAAAGTTCAATGCATCCCTCTGCTTGGCATTAGGTATGGCGGATGTCATTCAAAGCTTCCAAGGATCGGTTTCAATTGATACGATGTTCATTGATGAAGGATTCGGTTCACTTGATGAAGAGTCACTGAACAAAGCGATTGATACGCTAATTGACCTGCAAAAGTCAGGGCGCATGATTGGTGTCATTTCTCACGTTGAAGAACTGAAAGCGGCATTCCCTGCGATTCTTGAAGTGAAAAAGTCGAAAGAAGGGCATAGTCAAGCAAAGTTTTTGATCAAGTAAACCATAGAGTAGCTTAGGTGAAGTTAACTTTTTACGGAATCGGGATTGTAATTAATGCTGCGGACGAAATCGTTAGTAGGCTGGGCGTTGCGCGTTTCCTAGATTGCGCCATGAGTTGATTTATGTCTTGGACTTAAGTTGTACAAGGGTTTCAGAAGACGGTAAACATAAATTATTTTTATTGATTAAAGGAATATTTAGATTTGTAAAAAGATACCTGTTGCTGTTATGAGCTACAACAGGTATCTTTAATTAACTCAAAGTGATATATTGCATTTAGGAAGAAATAAGCGTATTATTATTTTAGCAATATATTGCATACAGAAAATGGACGCTAACATCAAGGGGGAACTAGAATTATGCAAAAGCAGTTATCATTTTCATCGTATCTTGCCATTGGCTTGATGCTATTCGCACTATTTTTCGGAGCAGGGAACCTTATTTTCCCAGCACAGCTTGGGCAATACGCTGGAACGAACATGTGGCCGGCTGTAATCGGGTTTTTGATTACTGGCGTTGGGCTTCCATTTCTCGGTATCCTAGCAATGGGCTTCTCAGGAAGCCAAAATCTACAACAACTTGCAAGTCGGATTCATCCAGTTTATGCAATTATTTTCACATCACTTCTCTATTTAACAATTGGTCCGCTCTTCGCAGCTCCACGTACTGGTGCAGTTGCATTTGATATCGGAATCGCTCCATTTATTAGCGAGGATTATATGCA
Organism: Sporosarcina sp. Y352; assembly: GCF_056786535.1. Taxonomy (NCBI): domain Bacteria; kingdom Bacillati; phylum Bacillota; class Bacilli; order Caryophanales; family Caryophanaceae; genus Sporosarcina; species Sporosarcina sp. Y352. The sequence continues at coordinate 306,040 of NZ_JBXCJE010000001.1, read as the reverse complement.
GATTGGTTCAATCATCTTTACTTTGTTATTCTTCGGTCTAACATTATGGTTATCATTAAATCCCGCGAAAATTGTTGATCGGGTTGGTAAAATCCTTTCACCAGCACTCATCGTTCTGCTAATGGCTTTGTTGGCCATGGTTATTATAAAACCAATGGGTGTAATTCAGCCCCCGCATGGCGATTATACAAGTGGCGCATTAGTAAAAGGAGTAATGGAAGGCTATAATACTATGGACGCACTCGCTTCACTCGTCTTCGGAATCATCGTCATTAACGCCATCCGTGCGATGGGTGTGACGAGTAAGCGTGATATTTTACTAGCTACAGCCAAAACAGGAGCGATTGCGACAGCATTTCTGGGTCTTATCTATGTGGGGATTGCTTACTTAGGGGCGACAAGCACGGAATTATTTGGTCTGCTAGACACAGGTGGCCCAGTCTTGAGTGGCGCATCTTCTCATTACTTAGGGACATTTGGATTAGTTATGCTCGCTGTTGTAATCATTCTCGCATGTTTGACCACGAGTATCGGATTGATCACAGCATGTGGAGAATATTTCAATACAATTCTACCGAAAATCAGCTACAAAGCATTCGTAATTTTCTTCTCAACATTCTGTTTTGTTATTGCGAATTTTGGATTGGCAAATATCATTACTTATTCAATTCCAGTTTTGATGTTTTTGTATCCGCTCGCGGTCGTATTAATGATCCTTACGTTCTTATCACCATTATTCAACCATTCACGTATGGTGTATGTATCAGCTACGGTCGTAGCATTTATGATTAGTGTAATTGATGGATTCAAAACACTTTGTACTTCACTGGAAATAGATTATTTTGGCTGGTTAGCGCCAATTGTATCATTTTATGAACAAGTGCTTCCTTTCTATAGTCAAGGACTTGGCTGGTTACTACCGGTTTTCATAGTTATATTAATAACTGGAATAATTGCACGCATACAGAAAAAAACGATAACAGAAGCATAATAAAAAGCCGGTCCTCATTGAGGGCCGGCTTTTTACATGGTTCTTTGTCAAATGACGTTGGCGAAGAATAGTAGCCAACCATAATTTGGTTATTGTAGGGCTATCCAAGAAGTCAGTAAAGCTGATTTTTTAGGATAGTCCTTTTTCATATAGTCCTCCATGTATCCCGTTGTTTTCCGTTCCAGATGGACGCTTTCCGCGGGCACGGCTTCAGCCTCCTCGTCGCGAAAAGCACGCTCCTGTGGGGTCTTCAGCTCGTGCTGTTCCCGCTGGAGTCGCCATCTTGCACTCCAAACAACTACTATTGCACTTGTATAGGACACGAAAATAGACAAATGAATTTCAAACCTATAAAACCCACATAAATGTTATGCAGCTTCAAAATGGGATTGTCCTTGTTTTTGCTGTTTAACCGATGGTTTTAACTTAAAGTGTAATAGGATTCGTTTTCTGTAGTTCTGGAAGTTTCTATATCCATAGGCGACACGATTCAATACTTTAATCTTATTGTTATTCCCCTCAATTCTTCCGTTATTATAGGGGTAAATAAAACTATTTTCTATAAACGGAAGATGTTTTCTCAACGTATTTAAATTCGTTCTCATATAATTTGAAATAAAAGGTGAAACAGGTGTTGTCAAACAAGACGATAGTGCCGGGAAGTTCTTATTTGACATGAATTCCATTATCTCTTGATAAAGTTCATAGTTCTCTTTTAGTGCAGGATCATAATCCAACATCTCGTCTACAATACTTTGTCCTGTACGTTGTCCAAACAATGAGTAATACTTATATTCTACGCTGGATAATTGTGTCCCGTTTTTATAGAATGTAAAGTCGGTATTTTTCACACCGCATTTCACGCAATGTGTGGGAGTATAGGTTAACTTCCCGGAAATGTATTTACACCTTTTTCCTTTATAGGTTCCTTCTTTTACACAATTTTCGTCAACATTAATGTTTTCGTCTTGAATATCAAGCAAAGATTTAATACTATTAGAATATGACAAGTGAATTCCCTCCTGGATGATGGTTTTAGTCGACTTTTATTCTACAGGGAATCTCACTTGTCTTCTATTTATATCGAACTTATGACTCCTACACTTTCTAGCTTATTGGAGTGCAGAGCGGCGACTCCTGCGGGAACAGCGCGAGCCGAAGACCCCACAGGAGCGCGATCTTCGCGACGAGGAGGCTGAGGCCGTGCCCGCGGAAAGCGTCCGCTCGGAACGGAAATCAGCGGGTAGCAGGATTACTTTGTCCCATATATTTATAAAAAATGACGTTAGTGAAGATCCTCCTCATCTCCTTTAAAAGGGATGGGGGTTTTCTTTCACCAACGTCATTTATTGTACAACCTTTTACATTTATTCGGATTTTATAGAATGAAATTCCTCGATTGCACGTAACCAATTTCCACGCATAATAGAGGAAACTGCCAAAGCATCTCGTTCTTTCATTGAATTGATGATTAAATCATGCTCATCAATCGACTTTTCAGTCAAAATAATCGAGTTATGGAAGAACAATCGTCTGACGTGTGCTTGAAGTGATGCTACCATGGTTGTGATGTATGAATTATTCGCTACATCAACGATGATCTGGTGGAACTCTTCGTCGATTTTCAATGCTGCAAAATAATCTTCCGTATAGACTGCACGAGCGAATCTTCTATTCGTGCTATCAAGTAAGTTAATCGTCTCTTCTGTTAGCTGGGGAATTGCCAATTCAGCGGATAATGCTTGTAACGCGGCAAGCGGTGGTAAAAGGTCTGTGATGGAGTCTTTTTCCACTTCTGTCACTTGCGTTGCTTTACCAGGGTACATCTTCACAAATCCCTGTACTTCTAGCAGTTGCAGGGATTCCCGGATAGGTGTCCTGCTTACGCCCAAAGCCTGAGCGAGTTCTGTATCATTCAGCTTTTCACCTGGATGTAAAGTACCATCAATAATCCATTGCTGTAATTGGTTAAATGCATTTTCTTTCGCTGAAACTCGAAGCGGCATTGCATGATTTGTCGGTACCGGCATTGTGAATCACCATCCTGTATTTGTCGTCGCTTCTCTAGTATACAATAAATTGAAGCTGGTTGGAAGATATGCAATATATTACGTTCGATATTTTTATTTTTTATAAAGACGGACAAATGCAGGGGAATATTTTCTAACAATACGGTAGGCACTGTAACCAAGTATGCTACCTACTGTATTCAACCATAAATCATCGATATCACTGCTTCGAGCCTGAAATAATTGAGTTGTCTCTATAATAAGAGAGAGAAGGAAACCGACAAGTGCAACTTTCCAAAATTGGTTGAACCTGATCCATAATAATGGAACCATAAAGCCGATTGGCACAAAGATACATATATTACCCAAAAAATTAATGATGAACGGCTGCCAAAAGTTTAATTCTGTAATGGCATAATAATTATCCTGGAAAACTCTGAAAGGTATTAGATTTAAATTTGAAAAAGTACGTGTAACAACTGGTCCTGTGTAGAGAAAGGTTAGGATTGTTTGAGATAATACCGCAGTCATGAATAAAAGAAAGACAACGACACCGGTTTCGTGGAACCCATTAATTTTCTCGGAACCATGGAATTTATTGTAAACAATCCGAAAAAACAGTATGAAGGGCAAAGCAATTAGTAAATAAGGAATCATTTCCAAGATATATCCTATTATAGTTGTCATCGCATTCACCTAACTTTATTTTATGTATCGCTTATACTTCAATGATATATCTTGATCTTCCACGGATGTACCATATGCAAGCTCTTCGTGCTGAAAGATGAATCCGCGTGCCTCATAAAAAGGAATGCCGTAATCGTTTCCTTTTGCGACAGAAACCCACTGCTCGCTTGCCCCGTATGAATGCTTTTGTATTTTAGTGGCAAAATCCAGTAGACGTGTACCAATTCCCATTCCAAGCATTTCAGGATCCAAATAAAAGACATATATTTCGCCAGAATTACTATTCGTCATACCGCCAGCGATTGCTCCGACAATCTTCCCGTTCATTTCAGCTATAAAGTAACCGTGCCACTCATTACTAATTGAGACGATTTCCTGTTCAATACGTTGCACGTTGTAATATTGTTTAATCAATTTTTTAATATAATCTTTGGAATATAGCCTATCATATGTGAACCAGTGACTTTTCACGAGTAGTTCAGTAACAGCTTTGGTGTCATTTCTTGTCGCATTACGAATAGATATTTTTTTCATTACATACCTCTCTTTGTTTGTAATATGTGTCCTGTTTTTGTAACGCTAAAGGTAGCTAAATGTAATGTTCTTGTAATAAACGATTGTTAGTATTAATTATAGACTAAATAGCAGGGAGTAGAAAAATTGAGAAAACTTCTATTGACACTCGTTCTTACGATGGCATTGCTAGTCAGCGGTGCTCAAGAAAGCATGGCAGCATCTTCAAGTTACACAGTGAAGAAAGGCGATTCGTTATATAAAATTGCCAAGGTTCATAATGTATCTGTTTCTAAGTTAAAATCATGGAATAACCTCAAGTCAAACACAATACACCCGAATATGAAACTGAAAGTCACTTCCGCAGGGAAAGTAGTTAAGAAGAAAGCTACACCCAAAAAAGCAGTCAAATCCACTAAAAAAACACCATCTCGGTCAGACTCCGATAATGTAGTTAAAGAATTCACGGTTTCAGCAAGTGCTTTTACTGCGAGTTGTAATGGATGTTCGGGGATTACAAAAACAGGTATTAACTTGAAAAGTAATCCACACTTGAAAGTAATTGCTGTCGATCCGAAAGTCATTAAGCTTGGAACGAAAGTATATGTAGAAGGTTACGGTTACGCAGTCGCCGGCGATACAGGAAGCGCCATCAAAGGAAATAAAATCGATGTGTTCTATCCGACAAAAAGCGAAGCGTTTAAATGGGGCCGAAAAAACGTGAAAATAAAAATACTTAAATAACAAAAGGCCATTATTCCAATTGGGATAATGGCCTTTTGTGAGTTGCTAAGTTACATAGTATCGCACCTTCATTAACTACAATAAGAGAAATGTTGATTCTGGTTATAAACCGCTTCGATTCTAGAGAAATAATTTAATGGGCTTTTTTGGTTATTTGTAATGGAAAAGACAACTCGTTGTAACGTTCTTGTAATACAAGGTGGGGAAGCTGACACCTTAGAATACAAAACAAGGAGACGAGTAAATGAAAAACTTTCTTTTGGCACAAGTATTGACAATCGTTTTATTGGTTAGTGGAGCACAGGCGGTTTCTGCATCATCTCAAACAGATATAGTTAGAATCGGAGATACGCTATACCAAACACCCAAAATGTTAAATGAAACAAAGAAGGAATCTACATCAACTTCAAACTATACAGTTAAAAGGGGAGACACGCTTTTCAATATTTCTAGAATGCATAATACAACAGTCGCAAATATTAAATCAAGTAATAATTTACAGTCGAATATAATATCTCCAAATCAAGAAATAATTATTGATTCAAATGCGAAGGCAAGTGGGGTATCAACCGCAGCTGCAGAAAAGCCTACTTCAAAGATTGTATCGCGTTCAGCTGCCACTAATGTCGTCAAAGAGTTCACCGTAACAGCAACTGCTTATACAGCTTATTGTAGCGGTTGTTCCGGTATAACGAAAACAGGTATTAACTTAAGAGAAAATTCAAATCTGAAGGTGATTGCAGTTGATCCGAATGTTATTGAGCTCGGTACAAAAGTTTTTGTCGAAGGATATGGATATGCAATCGCAGGTGACATTGGCAGTGCCATCAAAGGGAATAAAATCGATGTCTTCATTCCTACAAAGAACGAAGCATTTAAATGGGGACGCAAAACCGTTAAATTATCTATTATCGAATAAGTGTATTTTTACGTCAAAAACATAATTTGAACGTGTAAATATGATAAGGGCTAGTATATAAACTGTACCTCCAATTGAGTTACAGTTTATATAGATAGCCCTATTTTTGTTTGCATATATTTGCTATACAATAAATTAAGGTGTAAAATTACACTAATTGGTGTTATTAGTAACCTAGGAGATGGAAATGATGAATAAAGGGCAGGTAATCGAAATTATTTCAATAAAAATGAGACTAATTCGGTTGGAAAAAAGTTATTCACAAGAGAAAATGGCAGACATTATAGGTATTTCAAAAAAGACACTTATTCAAATCGAAAAAGGAAGAACGTTAGCGGGTTGGACAACTGTAATTACGGTTTGTGCATTATTCAGGGACAGTGAAATTTTGCGGTCTGTTTTAGGGGATGAACCTCTAGAAATCATTGAAACACTTGCACATAACGGAATAGATAGGCCAAGAGATAAATCCATGGGGGGCAGAATTTGGTGGAATGAAATTGATTGTAAAGGGAATTTTCGATTGCAACAAAATGTGATCAGCAAACATTATAGAATTTTAGATAACAATAATTATCGTTGGTTTAGTTCGTTTGAAGAGCATGAAGCTATCATGCGTTTAAGCGAGTTGTCGATTGGGGAGTGAATGGATAGTTATGAGGGGTTTCATGAAAATACTATGGTTGATTGTTTCATTAATACCGGTATCTTTCCTATTTCACTACTATGAATATGGGCAGCATATTAAGCGAGAGGAAGCAACATTTCTATTTGTTGGTTCTATATTATTCATTCTAGTAACAGGTTTATTATCGAGAAATATAAAATTAAGGTATGTTTTCTTAGTCAATATTGTTACTGGAATATGATCGTTATTGTTGGCTTCAAATTTCATTGATGACGGTGGTTGGTTTAAACCCGTTGGCAGAGATGGGGCAGTTATAATTAGTTCGTTCGTATTTCTGATAGGACAGCTGTTAGTAAGATTGATTTCTCGAAATTTCTTAAAATGATTAACATGGAATTTTATTGAGTATGTATACAGAAAAGGTGGAATGAATATGTATATTCGATAATGGTATAGGCGTCGTTCAATTCAAAGCGAATCAATAGCAATTCTACACGTAGTGCTCAGTGTGTGATTAATTTATTTACCGGTTGTTTATGCTTAATCAACAGACGTAGTTCAATATACAATTTTACCAACTCATCATCTATAATAAAATACACCAAAAAAGGTTGCAACTGATTTAATAACAATCAGAGCAACCTTTTATTTATTCCACTTGTTTAACTATTTTAAAGTCTTTCATTTTTTCCATAGCAATCAAAAATGGAGGGTTATTTCGTTGATTGATCATCTGGTAACGAATTACGTGTACGTCTGCCTGGTGCAAACTTGTTACATAATCTAAAAGTGCGTCCCGTTCTTCAGCGCCGCCTTCATGTCCATCATAGACAGAAATCGCAATTATACCGCCTTTTTTTAACAATCCAAGCATCTTGTGGATAGCTGAAATTGTGGATTCTGATTGTGTAACAATCGATAGATCTTCACTATGTGGCAAATAGCCGAGGTTGAAGACCGCACAACCAATTTGCCCATCGACGTACTTTTCAACGTTCGCATGACTATCCAATATGAGTGAGACCCGTTCTTTTAAGTCGCCTAAATGTTCAGAAGTTGAATCGAGTGCGGATTGCTGTATATCGAAAGCAAAGACGCGGCCAGTTTCACCGACATGTTCTGCTAGGAAAAGCGTATCATTCCCGTTCCCAGCCGTTGCGTCGATAACGGTTTCGCCTACATGAACTGTATCTTTGAATAATTGTCTTGCAAAAGGGAGAATCCGATGCAACTTCAAATCAATTCGACCGCCCTTTTGTAATGTTTCCCTTGCCAGCTATCACGACGTTCGAGTTCTTTGTCAATGCCGTTTAATACTTCCCATTTTGTGACACTCCACATCGGTCCTATCATCAATTCAATCGGACCATCGCCTGTAATACGGTGAACAATCATTTCAGGGGGGAGGATTTCAAGTTGATCAGCTACAAGATCAATGTACTCCTGCTTTTCTAGAAATTCAAGCTGACCTTTTTCGTATTGCTTTACCATTGGTGTCCCTTTTAATAAATGCAAAAGATGAATTTTTATACCCTGGACGTCAAGTTTTGCAACTTCACGTGCTGTTTCCATCATCATATCGTAATCTTCAAGTGGTAAACCATTAATGATATGGGTACATACCCTGATGCCATGTTTACGCAGTTTCTCGACACCTTCTACGTATGATTTGAAATCATGAGCTCGATTGACAAGATTTGCGGTCTTTTCATGGACGGTTTGAAGTCCTAGTTCAACCCACAAATAAGTACGTTCATTCAGTTCTGCCAAATACTCCACAACATCATCGGGCAAGCAATCTGGACGCGTCGCGATTGACAATGCGACAACACCTTCTTGCGCCAATGCTGCTTCAAACTTCTCTTTTAACTTAGGGAGTGGAGCGTGTGTATTTGTATACGCCTGAAAATAAGCCATGTATTTGCCGTCTTTCCATTTCTTATGCATTCTTTCACTAATCTCTGCAAATTGGACCTCGATTGGGTCAACACGATCTCCGGCAAAATCACCAGAACCTGCAACGCTGCAAAATGTACAGCCACCGAAAGCGACCGTACCATCTCGGTTGGGGCAATCAAAACCTGCATCAAGTGCAACTTTCATCACTTTAAATCCGAATTCATCCTTTAAGTGTCGTGACCATGTATGATATCGTTTCCCTTCAGTAGGGAATGGTAAGTTCAATTTATTCACTTCATTCACTCCTCTAACAGTTGATTATATCATGGTTTTACATTGTAGTAACATTTGAATTATGGAACATAAGGTGTTTGTCTTGTCGGAATATAAAGAAAGTCATTAGCTTCAGTTGCTTTGAGTGTGAACAGAGGCGGTCTGTTTATCTAAAAAGTATGGCATCTCATTATTGGGATGTTTATTAACGTCATCGAAAATTCACTTTTATTAAATTTAGAAATGATTAATACCATTATGATTAGATGCTTTCATTGCAAGATCTTCTATAGAATGATTTAATTGAAGGGATAGATAATTGTGACTTAATTAGCAATATTTAAAAGGGGGATGTAAAATGAAACCGATTTATAAGTCAGCAAAAGATGCTGTTGCACAGGTAGAGGATGGCGCAACATTAATGGTTGGTGGATTTGGGCTCGTAGGGATTCCTGAACAGCTCATTTTAGCACTAGTTGAAAAAGGCGTAAAAGACCTTACTGTCATTTCAAATAACTGTGGAGTCGATGAATGGGGACTTGGACTTCTACTAAAGAATAAACAGATTAAGAAAATGATTGGCTCATATGTGGGAGAAAATAAAGAATTTGAACGACAAGTGCTTTCCGGTGAAATTGAAGTCGAGTTAACGCCCCAAGGAACGTTAGCCGAAAAAATCCGTGCAGGCGGAGCTGGTATTCCGGCATTTTTCACGCCGGCCGGTGTTGGTACATTGGTAGCTGAAGGAAAAGAAGTTCGGATTTACGATGGCAAAGAATATGTCCTAGAAGAAGCGTTGCGCGCAGACTTTTCACTTGTCCGTGCAGCAACAGCCGATCAATTTGGTAATCTGATTTACAATAAAACAGCACAAAACTTTAATCCGATGATGGCGGCAGCAGGGAAGTTCACGATTGCTGAAGTAGAGGAAATCGTTGAAACGGGAGATTTAGATCCTGCAGCAATTCATACACCGAGTATCTATGTGCAAGGACTTCTACAAGCTAAACAGGAAAAACGAATTGAGCGTCTGACGACTCGCTAATGAAAGGGGAATGTGTGATATGGGAGAAGTGAATGTAAGGGAAAGAATTGCTAGACGGGCTGAAAAGGAAATCGAAGATGGGAACTATGTCAATCTTGGAATAGGTATGCCAACGCTTGTCGCAAACTATATTTCGCCGGACAAAACAGTCGTGCTTCAATCAGAAAATGGACTACTGGGTATCGGACCTTATCCGAGCTCCGATGAAGTCGATCCGGACCTGATTAACGCAGGAAAAGAGACGGTCACATCAATTCCAGGTTCTGCATACTTTAACAGTGCAGAATCGTTTGCGATGATTCGCGGAGGACATGTCGATGTTGCCATTCTAGGTGCCATGGAGGTTTCCGAAAATGGAGACCTCGCCAACTGGATGATTCCTGGTAAAATGATTAAAGGAATGGGAGGCGCGATGGATCTCGTTCATGGCGCTCGCAAAATAATCGTTATAATGGACCACGTTGCAAAGGATGGCTCTGCAAAAATTAAAAAAGAGTGCTCGCTACCGTTAACAGGGAAAGCAGTCGTTCATAAAATAATTACAGAACGTGCTTTAATAAATGTGACTCCTGAAGGACTTGAGTTGAAAGAAGTGTTTGAGGATTTTACAATTCAAGAAGTTATCGATTCGACGGAAGCTGAATTAATTGTAAAAGACGTTATTGAAGGCGTGAAATGAAGGTTGTTAAAGTGCCACAATTCGGGTAAACTAGAAGCAATAGCTTTGGCGTAGATGAGGAATAGTAATCTTTGCTGTCGATTTTAGAGAGCAGGCGGTTGGTGAAAGCCTGTACGATGGAGATGAACTCGCCTCGGAGCCTGCATTGGTGAACTACTAAACAGTAAATCAGTAACCCGTGCCGTTGTCCGCGTTAAGGAATCAAGTTGGGCGGTTTTTCCGTCAATTTGGGTGGCACCGCGGGAATCTATAGTACTCTCGTCCCTTATCTTTTTAAGGGACGGGAGTTTTTTATTTTCATTCAGCCGGTGTTCATGCACCGGCTGAATGAAAATAAAGCCTCCGGCGGATGTCACAGATTTTGAAGGGAGTTAAGAGGGCAGTCTAATTTCGCGACGTCCTGTCGCAACGACTGCATGACCTACATCCTGTAGGCCTCAAGCTCGATTCAAAATCTGGACGCAATTACGCCGAGGCGCAATTGATTTAAATAGGAGGAATTGTAAATGAGTTATAATCACGGACAAATTGAAAAGAAATGGCAACAGCACTGGAAGGACAATAAAACATTTAAAATGATGGATGATCCATCAAAACCGAAGTTCTTTGCGTTAGATATGTTTCCATATCCATCGGGGGCGGGTCTCCATGTTGGGCATCCCCTAGGCTATATCGCGACAGACATTTTAAGTTCATTCAAACGGAAGCAGGGCTATAATGTCCTTCATCCGATGGGCTGGGATGCCTTTGGACTTCCGGCCGAGCAATATGCGCTTGATACAGGAAATGATCCCGCTGAATTTACAGCGAAGAATATAGCGACGTTCAAACGTCAAATGAATGATCTCGGATTTTCATACGATTGGGACCGTGAAATTAATACAACGGATCCATCTTATTATAAATGGACGCAATGGATTTTCATCCAACTTTACAACAAGGGCTTGGCTTATGTTGATGAAGTAGCTGTTAACTGGTGCCCAGCACTAGGTACGGTTTTAGCGAATGAAGAAGTGATTGACGGCAAGTCAGAACGTGGCGGTCATCCAGTCGAGCGACGTCCGATGCGCCAATGGGTACTGCGTATTACAAATTACGCAGATCGTCTTCTTGAAGATTTGGATGAACTGGACTGGCCGGAAAGCTTGAAGGATATGCAACGTAACTGGATTGGTCGTTCAGAAGGGGCGCAGCTGACGTTCGAAATTGATGGAATTGATCTGACGTTTGAAGCATTTACAACACGTCCGGATACGATTTTTGGTGCGACATATGCAGTGCTTGCACCAGAATTAAAATTGGTTGAACAAGTGACTACTGCAGAACAGAAAGATGCAGTCGAAAAATATCTAAATGAAGTGAAAATGAAAAGTGATCTTGAACGAACAGATCTTGCGAAAGAAAAAACTGGTGTCTTTACGGGGGCTTACGCAATCAACCCTGCAAGCGGTGAAAAAATGCCAATCTGGATCGCTGATTATGTTCTTGCGACTTACGGAACGGGTGCAATCATGGCGGTTCCTGCACATGATGAGCGTGACTATGAGTTCGCAAAAGAATTTGACCTTCCAATCATTGAAGTTGTAGCAGGCGGCGACGTTTCTGCAGAAGCGTATGTTGGAGATGGCAAACATGTCAATTCAGGTTTCCTTGACGGATTAGGGAAAGATGAAGCAATTGAAAAAGCCATCGCTTGGTTTGTTGAAAATGGCAAAGGCGACAAGAAGATTACATTCCGTCTTCGTGACTGGCTGTTCTCAAGACAACGCTACTGGGGCGAGCCGATTCCAATTATCCACTGGGAAGATGGCACGATGACACCTGTTGAAGAAGCGGATTTACCACTCGTATTACCGGTAACGGATAATATCAAACCAAGTGGAACGGGTGAGTCTCCACTTGCAAACATCGAGGAATGGATAAATGTGACACATCCTGAAACAGGTATGAAAGGTCGCCGCGAAACGAATACGATGCCGCAATGGGCGGGAAGTTGCTGGTATTACTTGCGTTACATCGATCCGGATAACGATGAGATGATCATCGACCCTGAACTTGCGAAACGTTGGTTGCCTGTAGATATCTACGTAGGTGGCGCAGAACACGCGGTTCTACATCTGCTTTACGCACGCTTCTGGCATAAAGTACTTTACGATATCGGTGTTGTACACACGAAAGAGCCATTCCAGAAGTTGTTCAACCAAGGAATGATTCTTGGTGAAGGCAATGAGAAAATGTCGAAATCTAAAGGCAATGTTGTCAATCCTGATGATATTGTTCATTCACACGGGGCAGATTCACTACGTCTTTATGAAATGTTTATGGGACCTTTAGAAGGTTCAAAAGCATGGACGACAAATGGTCTCGATGGTGCTCGTCGATTCCTTGACCGAATCTGGCGCTTGTTTGTCAATGAAGATGGATCTCTAAGTACGAAAATTGGTGGAAAAACAGGTGGGGCACTTGAAAAGGTCTACCATCAAACAGTGAAAAAGGTGACGGAAGACTTTGAGGGAATGCGTAATAATACTGCGATTTCTCAGTTGATGGTTTTCATAAACGAAGGCTATAAAACAGATACAATTCCAAAAGAATATGTAGAAGGTTTCGTGAAAATGATTTCTCCAGTGGTACCCCATCTTGCAGAAGAGCTATGGGAGAAGTTGGGCCATACGGAGACGATGACGTATGAAACTTGGCCAACATATGACGAATCGAAGCTTGTCGATGATACTGTCGAAATGGCTGTTCAAATTAATGGGAAAGTGCGTGCTAAAATCATCGTATCGAAAGATGTTACGAAGGATGAGCTTGAAAAGCTTGCACTGGAAGATGAACATGTGAAAACACTTCTTGAAGGCAAAGAAGTGAAGAAAGTCATCGCGATTCCAGGAAGACTTATTAATATTGTTGCAGTAGGATAAAGAAAGAAAATCTGCCGAAAGAGATGTATCTCTTCCGGCGGATTTTTTTAGTTGGGTTTCTTGAATCTGGCGTATAGTTTTTCTATTCTCAATGTTTATAAATCAGTCGCGTGCTGTCCTGCATTCATGCCCGCAATCCTGCCGGTAACAAGTGCAGAAGTGATGTTATAACCGCCTGTATAGCCGTGAATATCCAAAATTTCACCGCAGAAGTAGAGTCCTTCTTTCTTGCGGGAACCAAACGTTTTTGGAACGATTTCTTTGACAGAGACCCCACCGCCTGTGACGAATGCTTTTTCAATTGGTTGAGTACCATTGACGTTCATTGAAAAAGCCTTTAATAATTTTGTCAAAGTACGAATTTTTTCTACTTGCATCTGGGCTCCGGTTTCAGCTGGGTCAATTCCCGCCCGGTCGAATAAAAACAGCATCCAGCGTTCAGGTACAATTCCTTTTAACACATTCTTCACGGCTTTCGTTGAATCCGTTTTTAATGATGTGTTGAGCAGTTGGAAAACTTTTTCTTCATTCAGTGTAGGCATTGAGTCGATTCTCATTTCAACGGGCTTGTTGCCGTTTTTCATCCGTTCTTTCACAACGAATTGACTGCATCGTAAAATCGCAGGACCGCTTAAGCCGAAATGGGTGAACAACATGTCCATTTGATGCGTGATAAGGTTCTTGCCTTTGGCGTTTAGGACGGATACCGCCACGTCACGAAGCGCAAGACCTTGTAGATCCTTTGAGACAATGAAAGGTTCATTTGATAGTAAAGGAACTTCTGTTGGATAAAGTTCTGTCACGGTATGGCCGGCTTTTTCCGCCCATGGATAGCCGTCGCCTGTTGAACCGGTTTGAGGAACCGCTTTTCCACCGACCGCTACAACAACAGCATGCGAGCGGATTTCCTCGCCAGAATCGAGTCTGACACCAAGAATTTGTTCTTCATTCATCAAAAGTTTTTTTACGCGCGTTTCTAATCTCACTTCAACATTTAAACGATCCATTTCTTCAAGCAATGCATTGACAACATCCTTTGCTTTATTCGAAACGGGGAACATTCTACCGTGATCTTCTTCTTTCAATGCAACGCCAAGACCCTCGAAAAAGGTAATGATGTCTTCATTATTAAAAACGGCGAAGGGACCGTACAAAAAACGTCCATTGCCTGGAATGTTTTTAACGATTTCTTCTTGAGGCAAACGGTTTGTAACGTTACAACGTCCGCCCCCTGAGATGGCCAGTTTAGTGCCAAGTTTTTTACCTTTTTCAAGCAGGAGAACTTTCCTTCCGTTTTCAGCAGCAGCGATTGAAGCCATCAATCCTGATGGGCCTCCGCCAATGATGATGACGTCTGCATCAACATAATTAGTAGTCATTGTATTATCAAGCCTTTCGGTAATGAATTATTAAGTATTAGTTTAACACAGCATCATTAAAAAGCATTGAGGTGGTTGAAAAGGAGAAATGTAGCAGATGAAAAAATAGCAACCGCATGTGGTACAATTATCATACATGTGAGATTTAAGTGAAGATGTCTTAGAATGGGTACTCAAGCGGATTTGATGGTGTTTTTCATTTGGTTGCAAACTTCTTTACAAAGACTGAGACGGTACATGTATTGAATTTTAAAGATGAGGAAGCAAAGTTAATGTACATGAGTATATTTGCTTTGACGAAGAATCGGGAGAGTGTACGGAATGACTATAGATGAAAATAGCGAAGTTGAAGGACATAGTAGTGAGCAAGTTGAAAATCAAGAGAAAACGTATTTAACAAGCGCAGAGAAAGAGCAAATAAGACACGAAGCGTTTCAACAAAAAGAGTGTCAGCGTATCTATAATAAACTGATTAGCCATGCAGGAGGTACGGATATAGTCAGGAAAGGCAGGAGATTGATAGCGAAAAAAATTGCTACCACTTGCTTCCTAAATGCAACAGAGCCTGACTATGAAGAATTTAAGCAAGGTGTACTGATTGCTAACGAAAAAATTAAGTTAAAACGAGATTAACCACATTAAACTTGCCTTGCGTTATGAGACATATATAGACTCCCTTCAGGTTGTCTTTTTCCATGACTAAATGGATGAAGGTAGCCTGATTTATCTTTATTCAGCAAATGTTTTTGTACTGAAAGCGAAGCGTCAGCTACAGAAAACTCTTGCCTCCATATGTGGGAGATGAATACGGGTTTTATTCCTATTCAGCGGGTGTCCATAGGCCCGCTGAACAAAGAAAAAGCCTCCGGCGGATGTCACAGATTTTGAAAGGAGTTAATGAAGGCAACCTAAGATCGCCGCGTCCTGCGGCAACGGTTGCATGACCTACATCCTGTAGGCCTCAAGCTCGATTCAAAATCTGGACGCAATTACGCCGAGGCGTAATTGATCTTTAATTTAATCCCCATTATACGAACTCTGCGATTTTTTATTTGGCGACTGCCCCTTTGTTTCACTGGTCTATACGTTTTACTCAAACCTTTGTAAGATGCCGACGTCATACATAATGTAAACCACGCTTACAGTTTTTTCAATTCGACACATTTCGCCGTTATTCATTGTGAAAAACGGCGTGTGGGGGTAAACTGTAAAGTAGATTTAGGGAGATTGGAAGGATCAATTATGTCATCAAATCTTGTAAAAGGGACCGCCATACTTACGGTGGGGCTGTTTTTATCTAAAGCACTTGGGCTTTTGTATTTAATTCCGCTTTATGCAATTGTAGGAGAAGAAAATATCGGATTATATCAATACGCTTATATTCCTTACAATATTGCATTGGCCATCGCTATTTCTGGAGCACCATTAGCAATATCAAAATATGTCTCGAAATATAATGCCTTAGGTGATTATGCAACCGGACGGAAACTGCTGAAGTCTGGAATGCTTGTGATGACGCTGACAGGTATTGTTTCATTTATTACTCTCTATTTATTGGCTGAGCCAATTGCTCACCTCGTTCGTAGAGATGAAGAACAAATATTTACGATAGATGATATTGCCGGCGTTATCCGTTGGGTTAGTTATGCACTTCTTGCTGTACCACTTATGAGTATCGTGCGTGGCTTCCTTCAGGGATATCAGAAAATGGAGCCGACAGCAGTGTCGCAACTTGTCGAACAGATTGTTAGAATCATTGTCGTTCTTGGGGGCGCATTTATTGTCGTTAATGTCCTGGATGAATCTCCAAAAGCAGCAATCAGTTTTGCAGTATTCGCAGCATTTATCGGAGCACTAGCAGGTCTTGTAGTCCTCTTTAAATACTGGAAGTCCTATAAGCCTGAACTGGATCATTTGCTTTCGAATAGTCCTCCAGCGAGTAATATTTCTTTCAAAGAGATGTATACAGAAGTATTTGCTTATATATTGCCATTCGTTCTCGTTGGCGTGATCAATCCTCTTTATCAGTTCGTTGACATGATCACATTTAATGAAGCCATGAAATCAATCGGAATGTCTAAGGTTTCCGATACTTACTTAGGGATGTTGAATCTACTGACCCATAAGTTTGTTATGATTCCGGTGATGGTAGCAACTGGATTTTCAATGGCTTTGATTCCGGTCATAACTAGTTATTATGCAAAAAAAGACCAAAAAGGAATCACACGTTCACTTGATCAAACATTTCAAATTATGTTGTATTTGACAGTTCCGATGGTTATCGGATTAATCATCTTATCAAATGAGCTTTACCAATTTCTTTATAGTGAAAGTGCTGTCGGAGCAGGAATTCTGGCAAGTTATGCACCAGTCGCTGTTTTGTTCGGATTATATTCAGTGACAGCTGCAATTCTTCAAGGTATTGATCGGCATAAGTGGATTGTGTTTACTTCTTTACTGGGCCTGTTATTTAAGCTTGCACTCAATATACCGCTCATTCAAATGTTTGAAACGAATGGTGCTATTCTTGCAACTGCAATTGGATACTCAATCGCAGTAGGCATCAATATTGTCATCATTTCAAAAACCCTTCATTACAAATCGAAGATGGTATTTAGAAGACTAATCCTAATCGCTATATTGAATATCATTATGTTATTTGCGGTTATGTTTACGCTGAAAGGCTTGACGGCGCTCAGTCCTGCTGACGGAAAAATGCAGTCTCTCTTGTACATTTTTATATGTGCAACAGTTGGTGCAGTCATTTATGGGTATCTGTCACTTAAAACTGGTCTCGCACAGAAGTTATTCGGTGAGCGATTGACTAAATTCACGAAGAAATTAGGCTTTTTAGGAGGAAAATAATGCGTTTAGATAAATTATTGTCAAATATGGGATACGGCACTCGTAAAGAAGTTAAGCAACTTATGAAAAAAGGGGCTGTTCGAGTAAATGAAGATACAGTAAAAGATTCCTCAATGCATGTCAATGTGGACAGTGATGTAGTAACGATACTCGGTGAGCGGGTTGTCTACAAAGAATTTATCTACTTGATGATGAATAAGCCACAAGGTGTATTATCTGCAACGGAAGATTCGAGAGATAGGACAGTTGTTGATCTGCTGGATGAAAAGTATCAGATTTTTGAACCCTTTCCAGTGGGTAGGTTAGATAAAGATACGGAAGGTTTTCTTTTGCTGACAAATGACGGCAAGCTTACGCATAATTTATTGTCTCCTAAAAAAGGTGTTCCGAAAACGTATTATGCACATATCGATGGGATTGTTACGGGGGAAGACGTTGAACGGTTTTTAGAAGGTGTTACATTGGATGATGGCTACGAAACGAAGCCAGGTCAACTGAATATTTTGAAGTCAGATGTCATTTCTGAAGTTGAATTAACAATTACAGAAGGAAAATTCCATCAAGTGAAGCGGATGTTTGAGGCGGTTGACAAGACGGTCATCTACTTAAAACGCTTATCAATGGGACCTTTATCTTTGGATGAAAGTCTAGCACTAGGGACATACCGAGAATTGACGGTAGAGGAAATAGAACAGCTCATGCAGATTTCAAAAAAATAAAAAGGGCTGAGCCGTTAGATACGGCTCAGCTTCTTTTATAGTTTAACTAATTCTATAATCTCGTACCGTAGATAACTTCTATTATGGATATTGCGCTTATAGCCCACGGGTGCCTTTTTAGAGGGCGTCAGGCGCGTACGCTTAAGATTGTGCCCAGACTGCAGGCGCCAGCCTATATGCCTGCGGAAGCAGGGTTAAGAGCTGGCGCCTTTCGCTTTTCAAGGTTACGTGCGGGTCAAGAAGATAATTTCACTTTTTTTGCTGTCGTTGTCCATTTACCTCGCACCGGGCTCATTATAAGCTCGTTGTATTCCAGGACGTTTAAGTCCCTTTGGACAGTACGGTGAGTGATACCAAATTCTTCTACCAGGTTTTCTGTAGTTACAGTTCCATTATCAAGGATGTAAAAATAGACATCTTTGATGCGTGTAAGCATACGATCAGTTGCAGGTTTCAAGTGTGGAATCACCCCTTCATCTTCATTATCCAAAATCATTGGTCATGAGACTTATGAATGTTGCCTAAAGCACGTTGAAATTATTCCTGACACCGCACATCCTTTCGAAAAGGTTGGTACGTCAGATTATTTTTTCTGACAATACCAGTATAACTTATTTATGTAAAGATTGCATGAATTTTTTGTGAAGATTCAGTGAAAGTGGTTTCCACTTTATTTTCTTAGTCTAACGTGTGAAAATAGGGTTATTAAGAAGGAGGGTGTCTTGATTGATGGATTGGAAAATTGAGGCCTTGAAAAACAAAGAGAAGCTGATAGGGGATTTACAGCAATTGATTGCCATTCCTTCTATTTTAGATGAAAGCGCAGCTACGGAAGAAATGCCATTTGGGCCAGAACCGAAACGCGCCTTAGACTGGATATTAGAAGAAGGTAGAAAAGCTGGGATGCTTGTAAAGAATATAGATAATATGGCGGGACATATTGAAATGGGTCAAGGGGATGAACTTTTAGGAATTCTTTGCCACGTTGATGTGGTTCCTGCAGGGAGCAATTGGAATTATGGACCGTTTGCCGGGACGGTGGATGATGATAAGTTATTTGGGCGTGGTGCTATAGACGATAAAGGACCGACAATTGCAGCATGGCACGCGATGAAAATGGTTCAAGAATCTGGAATTATGCTGAATAAGCGAGTGCGCCTCATTATAGGAACAGATGAAGAAAGTGGATTCCGTTGTGTGAAACGATATTTTGAAAAAGAAGAAATGCCAACGATTGGCTTTGCTCCTGACGCGGATTTCCCAATTATAAACGCTGAAAAAGGAATTGCCTCTGTCCTATTTAAACAAAAAGCAGTATTTGCTGATCAACAACTCCTGTACTTCAAATCAGGCAATCGAACGAATATGGTTCCTGATTATGCTGAGGCACATCTTGCGGGGGAAGTCGAAATTGATAATGAGCAATTCGTTACATTTTTAAATATTCATAATGTGACGGGGGGCATTGCCAATGAAAGCGGTCATACTGTCATCAATTTAAATGGGAAATCT
The DNA here is from genome assembly GCF_056786535.1 of Sporosarcina sp. Y352. Classification (NCBI taxonomy): domain Bacteria; kingdom Bacillati; phylum Bacillota; class Bacilli; order Caryophanales; family Caryophanaceae; genus Sporosarcina; species Sporosarcina sp. Y352. The sequence goes on along the minus strand of NZ_JBXCJE010000001.1, from coordinate 286,254 downwards.
GCACACGCGATGGAACCTAACAATGGGATAAATGCAGCTGTACTTTTAGCTTCCTATTTGAATCGTATACTTAAAGAAGGCCCATCGAAGGACTTCACTCAATTCATGTTTGATGCATTTGCAAATGAGTCGCGCGGACTGTTTCTTGGTTTAGCATTCAATGATGAAATGTCGGGAGATACAACGCTGAATGCGGGTATTGTTACCTTTGATTCTAAAACCGGTGGTGAAATCAACGTTAGCATGCGTTATTCAGTCACCTATCCGTTTGAAGAGAAAATAACGACATGTATGGAAAGGTTGGCAGATACGCCATTTTCAATGGATGTAGGATCGAACTCGGAACCCCATCACGTCGATGCTGCTGATCCTCTCATAAGGACTTTACAAGAGGTGTATACTAAGCATACCGGAGAACACGCCGGGCTATTGGCGATTGGCGGTGGCACCTATGCACGCGTCCTTGACAAGGGAGTTGCTTTTGGAATGTTATTCCCTGGTAGGGAAGATGTAGCTCACCAGGCTGATGAATATGTTTATATAGACGATTTAGTGAAAGCGACAGCCATTTATGCAGACGCAATTTGCGGTCTGGCGAGCGGAGAAACGAAAGGGGAATAAAGATGACAGTGTATTTTGTTGACGGACAGTTTACTGAGCGTGAAGGATTAAACATTTCGATTGACGATCGTGGATATTATTTTGGTGATGGTGTGTATGAAGTGATTAAAGTATATGGTGGAGAATTGTATACGGCAGAAGAACATATCAATCGTTTGTATCAAAGTGCTAGAAAAATAAAGTTAGCAATACCTTATGCAGAAGTCCAATTGATGGAGATTGCACGTCAATTAGTAGCTGCTAATAATATTTTAGTTGGTCATGTCTATCTGCAGATTACACGCGGCTCCGCACCTCGACTTCACCAATTTCCTGATTTATCGGTTTCGCCAGTCGTTACTGCATATGCGGTCAACAACCCAAGACCTTTAACAGATATTGAAAACGGAGTCCGAGTTAAAACCGTGGCAGATGTTCGCTGGTTGCGCTGTGATATTAAAAGTCTAAACTTGCTTGGAAATGTTCTCGCTAAACAAGAAGCTATAGAAGCAGGTTGTAGCGAAGCGCTACTTCATCGTGACGGTGTTGTGACGGAAGGATCTGCATCGAATATGTTCGGCGTAAAGGATGGAGCAGTTTATACTCATCCGGTTACGAATCTTATATTGAATGGAATCACGCGACAAGTTGTGCTTGAGCTCTGTAAGGAACAAGGGATTCCATTTATAGAAAAATCATTTACATTGGACGAAGCATTCGAAATGGATGAATTCTTTTTAACGTCAACAAGTTCTGAAGTAATGCCAGTCATTTCAATCGACGATCGGCTTTTAGGGTCAGGAGTACCGGGTCTTGTGACGAAAAAGTTACAAGAAGCATTTGTGGTACAGATTCCGACTTTCATCTCGGGTAATTAATGATAGACAGTATGTGATCGGAGTGATTGGACATGGCGCAACTTGTCAAACTTCTCGACTATGTCTCCCGGTACGAACAGGATCTATCACGTTACCCTTCACAGTATATCCGCTTAAAAAGATATCAATGGGAACGTATGAAGACCCAATGGGAAAGTGGCGCAGATTTATCAGAATGGCAACAGGGGATTCAAGATAATCCAGTAGAACCGATTGAAGAAAAATGGTTTTCCCCCCTAGTCCGGCTCTTTGGTCAACGGAGAACGGGACTGACAGAAATAAATCCTGCCAACGAAGAGATTGTAAGCGAAGATGAAGAAGACAATTTCGGCTTTAACCCGAACTTAATTCATAACCCATCCAATTTAGAACAACTAAGAAGTCTGTATTTGGATCAACTTTTTCATTTTCAGATAAAATGGGCTAGCTCTACGTTAATGGATAAGTCCAAAGTCAATACTCGTTTTACGCGAGATACCCTTTTAAGGAGTTTCGCCCAGCAGCTTCCAGACAATTATTTATTGTTCTATTACCCGATTCTGTTATTAAAAAAAGCGCCTGTGGAACTCGATATTATCATCGTGACACCAGTTGAATGCCAATGCATAACTGTACTTGAATCAGAGAATCTTGCGGCTTATAGCGGTAGCGGGGACAGATTCTGGCTAAAGAAGTCAGGTAACAAAGATTCGAAAATACTAAGTCCGCTTATCGCGCTAAATCGAACTGAAAAAATTATAACTAGCATATTTAATGCTCAAAAAATTGATTTTCCCATTCGAAAATATTTGGTTTCACGAAATGGGTATATCGATCACCCTGGAAAGGCATTCGATGTTGAAATTATTGATAGGCGATCCTACGAGGAATGGTTTTCTAGGCTCAGTAAATCGTCTGTGCCAATGAAATCGACACAGTTCAAAGCAGCCCAATCAATTCTTAATGCGGGACAAACAACTTCGATTAGCAGATTATTTGGTCCTAATGACGAACAACCCGCTGAAGAATAATTAATTATAAATAGAAAAGAGTGTATATAATGCGACTTCGCAATAAACCATGGGCGAGGGACTATATGGCAGAACACCCCGATGTCCTTTTAGCAGAACCAGAAAAAATGATAAATGGGTGGCATACCCTTTTTGGAAACGACAATCCGATTCATATTGAAGTCGGATCAGGAATGGGTCAATTTATTATCGGCATGGCAATTGCCAACCCAAATGTGAATTATATCGGTATTGAACATTTTGATAATGTGATTGTTTCAGCACTTGAAAAAGCGGTGGAAGCAAATAAACCATCAAATTTACGATTGTTTCGTGCAAATGGAATGGATCTTGCAAAGATCTTCCATAAAGGAGAAATCGACAGAATATATTTGAATTTTTCCGATCCTTGGCCGAAAGCTAGAAATGCAAAACGGAGATTAACACATGAAACATTTTTAAAGTTATATGAAGAAGTACTCGCGCCCGGAGGGGAAATTCATTTTAAAACTGATAACCGTCTTCTGTTCGAATACTCACTTGTATCTATGTCACAGTACGGTATGAAACTTTGTTTAGTATCCCTCGATTTACATGCAGAAATGCCGGAGGATAATATAATGACGGAATACGAAGAGAAATTTTCAGCTAAAGGTCATCCGATATACAGACTTGAATCCAGATTTACAAACACGTAAGTTAATTAGGGAATGGGGGCTGTTTCATGGATACATATACATTTCATGCAATGAAGTTAACATGGCTAGATGGCAGCGGAAATTATTTAGACGGTGGGACAATGTTTGGTGTTGTTCCAAAAGCTCTCTGGTCGAAGCGCTATGAATCAGATGAACAAAATCGTATTAAAATGAGAAATGATCCGATTCTGATTCAGTTCGCAGGGAAAAATATATTGATTGACACTGGTCATGGAAATGGAAAAATGTCTGAAAAGACGAAAAGAAATTTGGGGATTTTCGGAGATTCGAAGGTGGTAGAGAATCTGTCCCAGCTCAACCTGTTAGCTGAAGATATAGATATAATTTTAATGACGCACTTGCATAATGACCACGCGGCTGGTTTGACAGAATGGCGTGAAGGGAATCTAGTTTCCGTTTTTTCAAATGCAACTATTTTTGTTTCGAAAATTGAATGGGACGAAATGCAAAGCCCGAATATCCGTTCCAGAAATACATATTTAAAAGAAAACTGGGAGCCTGTTCAACAGCAGGTAAAGACATTTGAAGAAAGTATGACGATCATGCAGGGGATTGAAATGGTTCATACAGGCGGTCATAGCAATGGTCATAGTATTATCAAATTGACGCAAGGTGGCGAGACGATTCTTCATATGGCTGATATCATGCCTACTCAGGCACACAGTAATCCATTGTGGGTATTGGCTTTTGATGATTACCCGATGACATCGATTTTTGCAAAAGAGAAATTGATGAAAGAAGCACTTGCGGGGAGTTATAGATTCACTTTTTATCATGATGCTTATTACAGACTAGTGAGATGGGATACAAGCGGAAAAGAAATTATCGAATCAATTAAAGTTTCAGGTAAGTAAAAAAAACCGTCACACGCCCGCAGACTTCCGGGCGTATGACGGTTTTTTATTAGGCTTTTACTAGTTCAACAACTGTACCCGTTTTTGCGTCGGCCGCAAATTCGAATTGTTCCAGTACACCTTCTTTAATCCGTGATATGCCACCACGGTAAACATCCATTGTAATTACATTGTTCGTGTATGGCTCAGTTTTCATGACAATCCATGAACCATCTATTGGACCTTCGTTTTTAAAAGCATCTTTAATTGTGTTTAAAACCGAGTCTGCAGAAACATTCTGATTCATACGGTCGATTGATTCACTGACAATAACTCCAGCAGCAACACCTGTCAACACACCAGCTAGGAAATCTTTTAACTTCATATTCATTACCCCCTACAATCGGTATTTCAACTAGTGTACCACAAATTTACTTATCTTTGCCAAGCTAGCCAATGGAAATAGTAATTCGATTAACGAATTAATCGTTGGAAAGTTTCTGACTAATCGACTACACTAATTACAGAAGATTAATACATGATAAGTAGGGGGCAATATTCAATGCATAAAGATACACTTGAGATGTTTAAAACGTTGACTGAACTTCCGGGCGCACCGGGTAATGAACATGCTGTGCGTGATTATATGCGGGGTGAACTCGCTAAGTATTCCGATGAGTTGATTCAAGATAATCTGGGTGGTATTTTCGGTGTCAGAAAAGGTCCTGAAGATGGTCCGCGTATTATGGTTGCGGGCCATATGGATGAAGTCGGATTCATGGTGAGTCAAATAACGGATAATGGAATGATCCGTTTTCAGCCGCTTGGCGGATGGTGGAGCCAAGTCCTTCTAGCGCAACGTGTTGAAATTATAACGGTAAACGGTCCCGTAACTGGTGTGATTGGTTCGATTCCACCGCATTTGCTAAGTGATGCAGTGCGGAACAAGCCGATGGACATTAAAAATATGCTAATCGATATTGGTGCAGATAATAAGGAGGACGCAATAACAATCGGCATCCGTCCTGGTCAACAAATTGTACCTGTTAGTCCGTTCACACCACTGGCAAATAACAAGAAAATACTTGCTAAAGCATGGGATAACAGATATGGCTGTGGTCTAGCCATTGAGTTACTAAAAGAAGTACATGGTGAAGAGTTGCCAAATAATTTGTACTCAGGAGCAAACGTACTTGAGGAAGTCGGTCTCCGTGGAGCCGCAGCGGCTGCAACAATGATTAATCCAGATTTGTTTTATGCGTTAGATGCGAGTCCTGCAAATGATGCTGCTGGTGATAAAAGTGAGTTTGGTCAACTTGGAAAAGGTGCATTACTTCGTATTTTTGATCGTACGATGGTAACACATCGTGGCATGCGCGAATTTATCCTTGACATGGCAGAAACACATAACATTCCTTATCAGTACTTCTTCTCGCAAGGTGGGACGGATGCTGGTCGAGTTCATACATCCAATGAAGGAGTTCCAAGTGCTGTGATTGGCATATGTTCACGCTATATTCATACATCGGGATCTATCATCCATACAGATGACTATGCGGCGGCAAAAGAACTACTTGTGAAATTAGTACAAGCAAGTGATAAAACGACAGTGGAAACAATCAAAAGCAATGTTTGAGTATTGCGCTATCATAGACTGATTAAGGTCGTCCTAGCACTCCCTAGTGATGTGCCAGGACGACTTTCTAAATGGATAAATCGGAGGGGAAGTTGAATGGATTTTATGATTGGTTCTGTCAATGTGGCAAAAGTAACAGCTGCAAATGATGTGATTTCTCACTACTTCCCACATTCAATCATTTCTAGCGTTGAAGTAGGTTCGGGCGTTTCTAATCAACCTTACGGTGATGAGGAGACAAGGTTAGGAGCAATCAATCGTGCTTTACGAGCTGCAGGCAAGAACGGAGAAACGATTGGAATCGGGCTTGAGGGTGGCGTTCGTTTAATCGATGAGCAAATGTATCTTTGTAATTGGGGAGCTCTCGTACTTCCTAATGGAAAAAGGTTTACGGCTGGTGGAGCACAAATACCCTTACCGCAAGAAATTGCGGTAAGGGTGGCAGCGGGAAACGAACTTGGCCACGTTGTCGATACCTATTTTGAATTGAGTGGAATCCGAAGTAAAGAAGGAGCGATAGGCATGTTTACTGCAGGTGCGGTAAATCGTAATGACCTATTTAAACATATTATGCAACTACTAATCGGACAATTAAAATACTATCAACGTTCACAGTAATTACGAAGTTGCCACATCTATAAGTTGTAAGAGGTTGCAACAGGAGAGTAACATCTTTAAAATGGTTATGGAGTTCAAATTAATGATTGGAGGAAATCGAATGTTCCGGAAATGGAAATTCATATTCCTGATGATGATATCCATTATACTGCTTACAGCATGTGGAAAATCGCTTGATGAAAGAGCTACTGCAGGAATCGAGGCGGCGCGAGAAGCATTTCAATTGAATGATAAAAGTCCTACTGAAGAAATAGATGGTATTGAATTATACAAGCCTGCCGGGTTTGCGATGAATGATAGTTCAGATGAGCAAAATATCGTCTTTACAAAAAATGATGAGACGTTCATCCTTTTTATTAATCCAAATGAGAAGAGCGACAGTAAACTATTTTATGATTTGCTCCTAATCGATAAGAGTAAAGAAATTATTGAGCAAGCCACATTCTCTGATGATGGCACGTTCGGTTTCGCAGCGGTTGTAAAAAGCGGTGAGGATAATGTGGAGCTTATTGTAAGTGTAGGTGGATACAAAATCACGACAATGACAAAAAAGAAAAAAATTGAAGAAAACTTACCGAAGATGATGGAAATCGTGCGGTCTATTCAGCAGAGTTCTACTACAACTGCGATTAGGTAACATGATTCAGTTATCCGATAAATGGAGGCAAATAGATCTATGAATTCTCAAAAACTGGTGTCAATCTTAAAAGAACAACTTCCGTCTGAACATTTTATTTGGAAGTTCGACCGGAAAGCGGATAAGGTTCGTCTTGAGCATTCGATTCTTAAAAAAGGAATGGATATATCGCTCCCGGAAATTCTGGTTAAATATGAACGCAAAAAGGAAGTAGCTATAAAAGAAATAGTCTATACAATTGGGGAAACATTTAAAGCGATGGAAAAAGAACAATCAGAAGGATTTGTAGATAGCGCAGTCATTTTCCCGGTTATTAGATCATCTTCATTTCCTGAGGAATCAGCTGCTGGGCATCGTTTTCTAATGAAAGAGCATACTGCGGAAACGCGTATCTATTATGCACTCGACCTTGGAACTACTTACCGATTAGTTGACGAAAGTATGCTTGAATCAATCGGAATGTCTGAAATGGAAGTAACAGAATCTGCACTTTTCCGTGTTAGGGCATTGCCAACTGCTATGAAACAAGATGAAGTGTCGGGGAATATCTTTTACTTTATCAATAATAATGATGGCTACGATGCCAGTAGGATACTTAACAGTGCATTCTTGAAAGAGATGGCAGGAAAAGTTGAAGGACATATGACCGTTTCTGTCCCACATCAAGACGTGTTAATAATTGGTGATATCCGAAATGATACAGGTTATGATGTGCTGGCACAGATGGCTATGCATTTCTTTACAACAGGCGCTGTTCCAGTAACCTCTCTGTCATTCATCTATGACGATGGTAAACTGGATCCAATTTTTATCATGGCTAAAAATCGTTTGGCAAGAAGGGAAGGCAAGAAAAAATGAATGTATTTTATAATTTAGATGGTGTTGGGGATGTATTGCTATTTCAACTTACACTTACACGGCCACAAGCGGTTATCTCGAAATCATCAGGAGATGTAACGTTAATTCAAGATGAGGCGACTGAAGAAGTAATTGCATTTAACCTCTTCAAAGCATCGACTTATTTGGATATTCAAACAGTCGGCGAAGTTGAATTAACTGAAGACGTAGTTAAACGACTTCAAGAAGCGCTTTTGAAGAATAACGTGGAACTTAAACTTGATGTTGATTTTACTCCGAAATTTGTTGTAGGGCATATATTGAAAAAAGAAAAACATCCTGACGCGGATAAATTGAGTGTTTGTCAAGTAGATATAGGAGAAAAGACGGTCCAGATTGTCTGTGGTGCACCGAACGTAGAGGAAGGGCAGAAAGTCGTTGTCGCAAAAGTTGGCGCCGTTATGCCATCTGGAATGGTTATACGAGATGCGGAACTTCGTGGAGTCCCTTCGGCTGGGATGATATGCTCAGCTAAAGAACTTGGGTTGATTGATGCCCCTGCAGAAAAAGGGATTTTAGTTTTAGATAGTCAGGCTATAGCTGGAGAAGCATTCAATAAGTAGGAGACTAGAAGCGTACCGATATGGTACGTTTTTCTTATTTATGTTATTGATTTGATTTAGTCGTGTCAGTACTGTTAAAATAGAGTGATTGACATGAAAAGAGTGATAGTCTTGAGTTGGTTAAAAAAGATTACTAGCAGGTTATTTGGAACGGATGAAATTAACGAACAAGAAAATGTACATTATGAAAAAAATGAAATTGAGGATTCGTTACATAAACTAGACAGAAAGAATAGTGCATCCTTTCGTTTTCCAATTATCTCGGATGCAGAAATTTATGGCTGGGACGATGGACCAACGAAAGAACATGAAAAACCTGAATCTAAACTTCATACGGAAAAAGAAGAGATTGATAGCTATGAAACAAAACCACTTTATGAGAACGATAAATGGCCGAGTGATACTAGACCTGTAAATGTATATAGGTCTGAATCGGCATTGAAGTATGGAAAGGGAAAAGAAGTAGTTAAAAGACCTTCTTCTCCACCGGATAAAACGAATAAGGAAAAATTGCCTTCGAGAGCAAGTACGACCGTCCAGAAACGTTCAAGTAAACCATTTACACCGACTGCAGTACCTTCTCCCGTTTATGGATACACAAACCCTGGTAGGACAGCGTCGAAAACAATTATTGTGGAAGACATGAAACAGAGACCGCTGAATTTTGAAGTTGAAAATATTAACAAAGAGCAACTATTGCCAGGGAATGAAGAGAAAGCGTTTATAGTAACATCATCGGAAAAAGAAATTGTGCTTGATCGAACCGACATAATTGAAGTAAATACTCAAGATGAGCTAGTTAGAACGGAGTCAACAGTTGAAGAAGATACTCAAGCTGAGCTTGTTAATACGGAATCAATAATTGAAGTAAATGCTCAAGATGAGCTAGTTAAAACGGGGTCAACAGTTGAAGAAGATACTCAAGCTGAGCTTGTTAATACGGAGTCAATAATTGAAGTAAATGCTCAAGATGAGCTAGTTAAAACGGAGTCAACAGTTGAAGAAGATACTCAAGATGAGCTTGTTAATACGGAGTCAATAATTGAAGTAAATACTCCAGATGAACTTGTTAATACGGAGTCAACAGTTGAAGTGAATATTCAAGATGAACTCATTGAAATGGACTCAAGGATAGTAGAAAATGTGATTTCGGAAGCAGCAGCAGATGTTACAGAGAGTCCTGAAGTTGAAGTTGTTGAAATAGAATCTAGAGTAACAGAAGAAGACTTCGTAGGAATTATTAAGGGCACACCGGAACATACTAATACTGAGTTAACAGAAATGACGGAGCATCCTATTACAGAGGAATTGACAGTAGAACAATATCCGGAAAAAATAAAAGAACGCATTGTTCCTTTTAATGTATTGATGCTGAAATCCGATAAAGAGAAAATGAAGTCAGTAATAGCTGATAATCCGAAAAAGGTTATTAAAAATGATACTGTAATGAGAAAAGATGTAAAACCTGAAGAGCCAATACTTGACCCACGAGAAAATAGTTTAATCAATCCAAACAGAATAGATAGCGATAATAAAGAAGAGGAAGAGCCATATTACGCTTTTCCATCACTTGACTATCTGATTCCGCCCGAAGCACAAATCGAGGACACCGAATGGCTTGAATCGCAGTCGGGAAAACTTGAGGAAGCGTTGTCTCATTTTGCGGTCAAGGCAACTGTCATTGAAGCGATGCAAGGTCCGACAGTTACTCGTTTTGAACTTACTGTCGGAGTTGGTACAAAAGTAAGCAAAGTAAGGAACTTGACCGATGACTTGAAACTTGCACTTGCAGCGGAAGACATTCGGATACAAGCACCAATTCCAGGGAGAAGTTCTATCGGTATCGAAATCCCGAATCGAAAGACGAGAGCAGTTAGGATATCCGAGGTTATCGCAACTGATCAGTTTAGAACATCTTCCTCACCTTTAGAAGCTGTGCTTGGTCTAAGTCTGACGGGAACACCCGTAACCTTGGATTTACGGAAAATGCCGCACGGGATGATTGCTGGCGCGACAGGTTCGGGTAAATCCGTCTGCATTAATTCGATATTGGTCAGTTTGCTTTACAAAGCTACACCAACAGATTTGAAAATGATGCTTATAGATCCAAAAATGGTTGAACTTGCACCATTTAACGGTATTCCACATCTAATCAGCCCAGTAATTACAGACGTCAAAGCAGCAACTGCTGCTTTGAAATGGGCAGTTGCAGAAATGGAAAGACGGTATGAGTTACTTGCTCATGCAGGCGTCAGGGATATTGAACGTTATAACAAAGCAGTTGTAGAAAGTCGCCGGTTCTCATTGAAAATGCCTTATCTGCTTATTGTAATTGATGAACTTGCCGATTTGATGATGATTGCGCCGGCAGATGTCGAAGTGTCGATTAGTCGCATCGCACAGAAAGCACGTGCATGTGGTATTCACTTAATCATCGCCACTCAGCGGCCTTCTGTCGATGTAATCACGGGCACAATTAAAGCAAATATTCCTACACGTATTGCATTCTCAGTTTCATCCCAAATTGATTCAAGAACAATTATTGATTCTCCTGGAGCGGAAAGACTGCTTGGAAAAGGAGATATGCTTTATATTGGAAACGGACAATCTTCAAATGTTCGTCTGCAGGGTACATTTGTCACGGACGAGGAAATAGAACGTATAATAGAACACGTACAGAACGAGGCGTCACCCGAGTATTTATTTGGTCAAGATGAACTTCTCGCAAGTAGTATTGAAGAAGAAGAAGGCGATTCACTTTTCGAAGAGGCTTGTCTCTTTATTCATGAAACAGGCAGTGCATCTACATCATTATTACAACGCAATTTCAGCATAGGCTATAATCGGGCTGCCAAACTGATTGACCGAATGGAAAAGAATGGTTTCATATCAGGTCAGCGAGGTAGTAAGGCACGGGATGTATTTTTAACAGAGAGTGATTTAGAGCAGCTTACAGAACGTTAGGAATAATAACCGGCTTGATGAAGTACAGGTATAATAGATTAGTCCATAGAATTTGGAAAAAGACAATTAGTTTTAATTAAGGGGAACAGAAATGATCCCGGGAGGTTTCAATATGACGTTGTTTCATTTTACTGGCATTAAAGGATCCGGAATGAGTTCGCTTGCACAGATACTCCATGACTCTGCCCATGAGGTACAAGGTTCAGATGTAGAAAAATGGTTTTTTACAGAAGATCCACTTCATGAAAGAGAAATACCTATTTTAGCATTTGATGAAAAAAATATTAAACCAGGAATGATCATTATTGCAGGAAATGCTTTTCCTGACAGTCATTCGGAGCTTGTTAAAGCAAAAGAGCTAGGTCTCGAGATTATTCGCTACCATGACTTTTTAGGCCAATATATGAAAAAATTCATTTCTGTCGGAGTGACGGGGTCACACGGTAAAACGTCGACTACTGGTTTACTTGCCCATGTATTATCCGGACATTCACCCACTTCATACTTAATAGGAGATGGTACTGGCAGCGGTCCAGTAGATAGTGAATACTTTGTCTTCGAAGCATGCGAGTACAAACGCCATTTCCTTGCATATGAACCTGATTATGCAATCATGACGAATATCGATTTTGATCATCCTGACTACTTTAAAGATTTAGCGGATGTGATGGATGCTTTTGGAGAGATGGCGCTGCGGGTGAAAAAAGGCCTGATAGCTTGTGGTGATGATAGGCACCTGCAAAAAATTCAAGCAAATGTACCTGTCGTTTATTATGGGTTTGATGATTCGAATGATTTTGCAGCTAATAATATTACCAAAACGGTAGAAGGATCGACATTCGATGTCTATGTACGCAATGAATTTTATCACACTTTTTCAATTCCGCTAGCTGGGGATCATGCAATCTTAAATTCACTTGGTGTTATCGCTCTTTGTCATTATGAAGGGGTTAAAGCATCGATTATCCAAGAAAGATTATCTACTTTTAATGGTGTGAAAAGAAGGTTTACTGTAATTGAAACGGAAGGCAGAATTATTGTAGATGACTATGCTCACCATCCGACTGAAATTCAGGCGACATTACAGTCAGCTAAGCAGAAATATCCGGACCGAGAAATTGTAGCTATATTTCAACCGCATACATTTACGAGAACGGCAGCCCTTATGGGAGGATTTGTAGAAAGTCTTTCAACTGCTGATCATATCTATCTATGTGATATATTTGGATCAGCACGTGAAGAAGCTGGAAATCTAACCATTAATGATTTAATCAGTAAGATTCCAGGCGCTAAACACCTGGAACTCGAAAATATCGAAGAACTTGAAATGAATAACCCAGCAGTTTATTTATTCATGGGTGCGGGTGATGTTCAGAAATACTTGAACGCATTCAAATCATTTATCGAAACAAAGGAAACAGCTTAATCCTACGGGATTGGCTGTTTTTTCCGTTTGTAAAAACAATAAGACGAGTATTTTGTTAAATTGATTTTCGTTACCATGAAGGAAATTGAAGATTTGTGTCGAAGTAGTTCTAGAGACATAACGTTTACTTTGTCCCGAAAAAGGGTATACAAAGATATATGAGCAATTGAAGGAGGCAGTGCCTTGGAAAATCTTCTGTACATAGCGGCAATTGTCGCTGCAATCGCATTCTTAATTTTATGCGTAAGCCTAGCGATGACACTGTTCTCATTGAAGAACACATTAAAGGGTGTTTCTGAAACGATGGAAGGGCTAACCTCACAACTTGAAGGAGTAACAACTGAAACGACAGAGCTTCTTCATAAAACCAACAACCTTGCCGAAGACATTCAGTTGAAAGCAGAAAAGTTAAACACAGTGGTGGATGCTATGAAAGGGGTAGGTGAGTCCGTGACGGATCTTAACTCTTCCGTTCGTCGGGTTTCCGCCAACATCACTACTGAAGCAGAACGAAACAGCGATAAGATTGTCCAGGTCGTTCAATGGAGCAGTGTAGTTATGGGCATAATGGATAAGCTGAAAGAACGAAAGACGAGCAGTACTGGTTGGACAGCTTATACGCCTGTACCTGGACAAAAAAGATTACCCAGCCCTATTGATCGTTAATAGGGAAAGGTTAAAACATGACACTGTATTTGAAAATAGGAGGAATCGATTATGAATGAAGACCGCAAAGTGAAACCGAACTATAATGACCCTAATTACAACAAAGACTACAATTCAGGGAACAGCAAAGAATATGAGAATTCTTATGGCGAGCCATCTTACTTGCCGGCAAATTATGATCACAATCGAGTCTATACCAATTCTTTTTATGAAGATGAGGAAAGTTCAGGAGCAGGTAGTTTCCTAGCCGGCGCATTAGTCGGGGGAGTGATAGGAGCTGCGGCAGCACTATTCCTTGCACCGAAATCAGGAAGTGAAATGCGTGGAGATCTTACAACACAAGCGTCACACTTAAAAGATAAAAGTATTGAAATCAGTTCAGTGGCAAAAGAAAAAGCAACGGGATTGACTTCAGCTGCAAAAGAGAAAACTGGAGAATTTTCAAAAACAATTCAGGAGCAATCAGGACAACTGGTCGATAAAGTAAAATCGATGAAATCAAAAACTTCTGTTCCGATGGATGATGGAACAGCATCCTCCGAAGGAGAAGAATCGGTTGATTTCATAGATACTGCTAAAACGAAATTAGAGGATGCATATGAGGCTGGTGAAGAACAAGTGACTGCTACTGCAGATGCATTGCAAAAAGCAGTTGCTAAGTCTTCTAACGACGCTGAAAAGGCTGAAACAGGTAATAGCGATGTTGCGTATAGCAATAGCGAAAATCTTGGGAAAGATAAAATCACAAACCAGAATTATGTATCAGACACGCTTGGTAAATAAAAACTGCACTTTAGAAAGTCCGTCTACCCAATTTAGGTAGACGGACTTTTTATGTGAAGATAATCTCCAAGATATCTCCGCCATCTATCGGATCGTTGAATCCGATTGGTTTGCTGTTTCGTAGTAGCTGATACTGGCTTGGCGAATTTTCAGGCATACTATAATCGGTAAATGCAAAGATATCACTGAAGCGGATAGGACTTTCAGTCAATGTAACAAAATCGAGACGGTCGCCTTGTTTTGTAGTTTGGGAACCTTGAGCAGTAAGTCCATTTAAAGTAATAGCAAGTCGCTGTTTTTGAATTGCAACTTCCTCGTTATTGAAAAAAACCGTTATGATATCATTGGTTTTTTTTCCTATTTCTAAAATTACTTCATCCACTGTGGGGAAAGGGTGGATTTGTATATTAATTTCGTCACCCTCTTTGATAACTTGTTGAAGTCGAGCGGGAATCCCGTTGACGAAAAGTTCAGCAGTCTTTCTTTTCAATGTGACTGGTTTCTGATTGACTGTTAATGTGAATGTATTTTTATCTGAAAAATTACTATGATCGGTATTTTCTAATATTGCTGCGAGTGTTTTAGTATGGGAAGCAGAAATCTTATCTCGATCTTTAATAGGGGTGTGTATACTTCTAGGAATCCCATTAATATGAATTGATGGTTCCAATTTAACAGGAACTCCATCAATTGATGCATTGATGGGTATCAAATTTTCGAGAAAATCACTTACTTTAGCGGATGCATCTAAACCGTTAATACCAGGCATCAACTCGATTACGTCTCCGTTTGTAATCGGT
Organism: Sporosarcina sp. Y352; assembly: GCF_056786535.1. Taxonomy (NCBI): domain Bacteria; kingdom Bacillati; phylum Bacillota; class Bacilli; order Caryophanales; family Caryophanaceae; genus Sporosarcina; species Sporosarcina sp. Y352. The sequence continues at coordinate 271,245 of NZ_JBXCJE010000001.1, read as the reverse complement.
TTTATTGTACTAACAGGTGAGCCATTTAACAGAATAACTGAAGGGGTACCATGCTCGCCAGGTATTAATATGTCATTATCATTTACCGTAACGGTCATCCCGAGACCTGGCCTTCCATATAATTGGCGGGCCTTAATATTTGCCGCAAGAAGCGCGTCTCCGACAGTCATTTCCTTCAATTCAAATAGTCTAAGCATTTTGTTGTTTACAGATATTGACATGTATTGGATTGGCGCTCTTCTTGCAGCAATAGCGATTCCAATCGGAGTTACTAATTCAGGTGAAGAAACGATACTAGGCTCTAAAGTGACTCCAGTAAGTGCATCTAGTCCACGGATTCCGACTCTGTTTTCAGGTAAATCTAGACATATGCTAATTTCTTTGGCTAGTCCGGGTGTTAAGCTACCGCCACCCACGAGCATGATTGCTTTCGGTGATTTTGCATTATTAAGTCGTTTGACCTCACCTGAAATCGATTTTGCTAGTAAATCTACAGCAGGCTTGATAATAACAGCTACTTCACTGGATTCAACTTCTTGCTCGCAGCCTAGAATATCAGTCATGATTACAATTTTATCTGTGGAAATTCTTTTTTTTGCGCTTTCAGCTAACGGGAAATCCAATAAGTAATGATTGCTTAATGCTTCAGTAATTTCATCCCCCGCAACGGGTACCATGCCGTAAGCGACAACGGTGTTGTTATCGGTGATTGCAATGTCTGATGTACCCGCACCTATATCGACAAGCGCGATGTTTAAACGTCTCATGGAAGGCGGAATCAGGACATTGATAGCAGCTATCGGTTCAAGTGTTAATGCTTCCATTTCGAGACCGGCATGTTTGAGTGCCGAAAGAAGAGATTCAACAACTACGCGAGGAAGGAAAGTGGCGATAACGTCGACAGATGCTGACCTTCCCGCCTGTTCAATCAAACTACCGATTACCTCACCTTCAAGCTTATAATGAAGGACCGAATAGCCGACACAATAATAATAGTCATCTGCTGTAACAGCATCTGAGGACAATAGTTTTTGTTGGGCTTGCTGGACTGCGGCAAGTTCCAGACGATTGACATCTTCAGAGGAAATAAGTGACCTTTCTGAAATATCGACAGCCATTGACCCCTCTGAAGTCTTCAACGCTCTGCCCGCAGCTGCGACACTAACCCGTTTTAAAGGACCATGCCGTTCCTCAAGTAGTTTTTTAATTTCAGTTATGACTCCTGCAACACTTAAAATATTATGTATTTGTCCATCAATCATTGAACGCTCTATGTGTTCAATTGAAACGAGGTCAGCTACATGGAAGTTTCCCTTGTCTTCTGTTAGGATGATCCCCACGACGGAACGTGTTCCGATATCGAGCGCAAATAATGTGGTAGCCAGAACTTTTCACCCTTTCTGTCGTTAAATGTAACGTATTTAGAAGAATAAGTAGAAATAACGTGACTTTTCAAATAGTCTTCTTTATAATAGGTCTATTATCAAAAATGTAACATATATTCTTCTCTACTGAAAGGGAATTATATGTGCGGGGAGGAGACGGACTGATGAGACAACATGATTTAGATGAATTACGCGGCCGTGTTAACGAGCTGAACGTCAAAGTATTGGATTTGATTAACGAAAGAACTACAGTTGTCAAAGAGATTGGGAAAGTTAAAGAAAAGCAAGGTGTAAACAGATATGATCCGCTACGTGAACGTGAAATGCTTAATTTCCTGAAAGAATCTAACAATGGTCCGTTACCTAACGGAGTTCTTGAACAGATTTTTAAAGGTATTTTCATGTCAGCACTTGAAATACAAGAAGATGAACAGCGCAATGCATTGCTTGTATCCCGTAAACGAAAAGCGGAGGATACGATTGTAGACATTAATGGACATAAAATTGGTGATGGAACACCATCATTCATTTATGGTCCTTGTGCTGTTGAATCATATGAGCAGGTCTTAGCCGTTGCACAGTCTATCAAAGCAAAAGGACTGACAATGATTAGAGGCGGCGCATATAAACCCCGTACTTCGCCATATGATTTCCAGGGACTCGGTCTTGAAGGTTTGAAAATACTGAAACGTGTTGCTGATGAAACAGGTCTTTCGGTTGTAACGGAAATCATTACACCTTCTCATCTAGAAGAAGCTCTTGAATATATCGATGTTGTCCAAATCGGTGCACGTAACATGCAAAACTTTGAATTGCTGAAAGAAGCAGGTATGATTAATAAACCGGTTCTTTTAAAACGTGGATTAGCAGCTACAATCGATGAATTCATTCATGCAGCTGAATATATAATTTCAAAAGGCAATAGCCAAATCATCCTTTGTGAACGCGGTATCCGTACATATGAACGGGCAACTCGCAATACATTAGATATTTCTGCTGTTCCAATCTTGAAAATGGAAACACATCTGCCGGTCTTTGTTGATGTAACACACTCAACAGGTAGAAAAGACTTGTTACTTCCAACGGCGAAAGCTGCGATAGCAGTAGGCGCAGATGGCGTAATGGCTGAAGTGCATCCAGATCCGGCTGTAGCATTATCCGACTCTGCACAACAGATGGATCTGCAACAGTTCGATGAATTTTACGAAGCAATTCAGCAATTCATGAACACGCACACAACAATCTCTTGAGTAGACGCCGGACCTAATAGGTTCCGGCGTTTTGAATACATAAAGTAAGTATGAGTATGGAAGGAGAAAGGCAAATGGCTATAACGATTTACGACGTAGCCAGGGAGGCAAACGTTTCAATGGCGACGGTCTCCCGTGTCGTTAATGGCAATCAGAATGTAAAACCCGCGACTAGAAAAAAAGTGCTCGATTGTATTGAAAGGCTAGGCTATCGCCCTAATGCAATAGCAAGAGGACTTGCCAGCAAGAAAACAACAACAATCGGTGTGATTGTCCCTGACATTTCTAAAAGCTTTTATTCCGAGCTTTCCCGTGGAGTAGCGGACGTAGCGACAATGTATGAATATAATATAATTCTTTCAAACTCCGATGAAAGCTCAGATAGGGAAGTCGAATTGTTAGAAGACCACCTTGGTAAACAAGTAGATGGACTTATATTTATGAGTGATTCAATCTCCGATGAAGTGCGCACTGAAATGTCAAAAGCGAATGTACCAATAGTTTTGGCCGGGACGTCTGATGTGGAAAATCAATTAGCAACAGTGAACATCAACTACCAGGAAGCTGCGTATGAGGCGGTCAATAAACTTATTGAGAATGGTCATGAAAAGATTATTTTTGTATCAGGTCCATTCTCCAAGGATATTAACCGAATTAATAAAAAGGCTGGATACATTAGAGCGCTTCAAGATAAAAATATTATGGTAGATGCACAATACATTGTAGAAATGGAAAATACATACGATGGTGCATATGAAGGCTGGAAACAAATTCGTGAATTACCTGGAAAACCAACGGCAATAATTGCAGGAAGTGATGCAATCGCTGTTGGTCTGTTAAATGCAATTGTGGATGCAGGACTGTCTGCACCAGGTGATTATGAAATCATTTGTTTTGAACACTCGATATTAGCTAGGGTTGTAAGACCTCAATTAACTTCAATTGTCGTTCCGCTCTATGATTTAGGGGCTGTATCAATGCGTCTTCTGACAAAATTGATGAACAAGGAAGAAGTTGAAGAACAACAGGTTATATTACCTTTCAGGCTTGAAGATCGTAATTTAATAAAGTGAAAAAAGGACACTCTTTTCAAACGGATGCATCCGTTTGAGAAAGATTGTCCTTTTTTGTTGCTAAGAAAATTATATAGAATTGCATTATGAAAAAAGAAGAATATAGTAATTCTCCCTCTAGGGTCCTAATACTATTATTTAGTCGCTCGATTATCTAGTTATTCAGTTTTTCATTTCGAATTACGTGTAAGGCACGACTGAGCATGTATGCATTTTTTTCATTTATTTCTGCTTTTCTAGGAATGGGTTCATAAAGTGGTATGGGGTCTTCCCATGTTGGAACTAAGGTAACTGGAGACTGTTCCTGCCACTTTGACAGCCATTCCTTAGGAAGTGGACCTGTAGGTGCAGATTCATTTTTCATCGCTAACCAGACATGAGCCCAAGCTCTTGGTACGACTCGCCAGATGTCATATCCGCCTCCGCCTACAGCTATCCATCGTCCTTCACAATATTCTTCAGCGATTTCACGTGCAACGCGGGGAATTTCTTTGTAAATGTTCATCGTTCCATACAGATGTGTTAGCGGATCAAAATAATGTGCATCAGCACCATTTTGGGTAAGAATTACATCAGGTTTGAAAAATTCAGTCACTTCTTTCATGGCTGTCCTATAAATGGAAAGGAAAGACTCGTCCTCCGTAAAAGCGTCAATCGGGAAATTGAAGGAAGTGCCATAGCCGGCACCGTTGCCGCGTTCTGTAATCGCCCCTGTCCCAGGAAACAAGTAGCGACCGGTCTCGTGTATGGAGAGTGTACAAACTGTAGGATCATCATAGAAACTCCATTGGACACCATCACCGTGGTGAGCATCGGTGTCAATATAGAGTACACGTGCACCGTATTTGCTTTGTAAATACTTAATAGCAACTGAACTGTCATTGTATACACAAAAACCGGAAGCACGACCATGGAATCCATGATGCAGCCCGCCGCCTAAGTTCAGCGCATATTTAGAACGACCCTGCATTACTTCATCGACTGCTGTCAAAGTACCTCCGACCAACATTGCACTAGCTTCATGCATATTGGGGAAGATGGGGGTATCCTCTGTGCCGATACCATAGATGGGACCAACATCCTCACGCAATTCCCCTTTACCTGCTTTCTTTACAATTTCAATATATTTCTGGTCATGCGCAAGAAGTAACTCTTCATCTGTTGCCATACGAGGCGCAATGATATCGCTTTCCTGAATGGCTCCAGACTTCATTAAAAGGTCGAGTGTCAATAAAATTCTTTTTTGATTGAATGGATGCGTATCTGAAAAAGAGTATTCAAGCTGTTCTTCTGAAAAAATAAAAACGGCATCCTTCTTCATATGTCGATGCCCGGAACATTTGGCCATAAGACATCAAAACCTCTATCCTTCAATCCTTTAATAACTTTAAGTGGATTCATTGAATTAATTCGAATTACGAGAACTTTATTTGCCTCGTTCTCTTTATCAGGGTAGACAAGTACACTCAATACATTTAGATTTTGTTCATGGAAAACTTTCGATACTTCGAAAAGGATACCGGGTGTATTTGGAACCTTAACTTCAATTTGTGAACCTGGTTGGTGAGCACCCGTCAATTCAATGTATTTATATAATAAGTCCGTTTCGGTAATTATACCAACCAGCTTATTGTTTGAGACAATGGGAAGGGAGCCGATTTTATTGTCGTAAAAGATAACAGCTGCTTCTTCAACAAAATCCATCGGGTGACCGATGATAGGATGCTTCGTCATGACTTTCGCTAGTGGTGTATCATAATAACTATTATCCATTATTTCGTAAATTGAAGACGGTACAAACTCTTTCAAGTCACGGTCTGAAACGATACCTACTACTGTACCGTCTGACGACAAAATCGGTAAATGCCGTATTTTCTCTACCCGCATGGTATGTAATGCATCATTTACTGTGTTCTCCGGAGACAATGTAATGACATCTATTTTCATTATTTCTTCAATTAGCATTCATTTACCCTCCCAATTTTCAATACATGAATCGGTTCATAAATCGTAAACCATCAAACTTTTGGACGGAATCTTGATCAATTCTATTACCGATGCGCGCCATCAAACAATTGGCAGGGTGGGAACTAATTTCTGGATCGTCGGTTGCATAGTATTCCAATCCGCCCGCGTTCATCATTTTCTCCATTATTTTTCGGTATTCCCATACGTTAAGCTTCGTACCTTTCAAATCCCAATGCCAGTAATATTCAGTCGTTAAAATGATATAGTCTTCCATCGCATCATCCATCATTGAAACACGCAATAGTGTTTTTCCGACACCAGCACCCCTAAATTTCGGAATGACTTCAATTGCTCCAAGCTCGATTAAGTTTTCAATTTTCCCTTCAGACCATCGCTCCAGGGGATCAGGATATAAATAAGTGACGTAACCTACGATTTGATTGGCGTCACGAACGATAAGAATACGTCCTTCCGGAAGTGCTGCAATCTCAATTAATGCTTTATGTTGCTGAGCAGGAGGCCTGAATGCAACAAGCCCTTCATGAAAGTCGAGACTTGCGAGATAGTCAGCGGTAATAGGTCCTTCAACAACGATATTGCCATTTTTATGTTTAATTTCCATTGCATTATAAGTTTTTATATGTTCCAAATGGATCACCTCCCATTAATTGATTAATCTACTCCTAGTATACAACAAATATGATAAAGAGTAGTCCGCTGATTACAAAGAAGCCGAAACTATTGGAAAAATTAAATTAGTTAGACAGGTAGGTTTAAAGTAAGGTAGAATGATAATTATAAAATGTATTTTGAAAGGGTGTTATGAATGGTTATGAAAACGGTGCCTGTAATTCAGGGAGATTATCAGTTAAGAGATTACGATAGTACAGTCAAGCAATTTAATTGGGCGGATGCTGAGAAAGAATTCAGCTGGTTTGAAAGCGGTCTCATTAATATCGCACATGAAGCAGTGGATCGTCACGCAGATTCTTATAGAAAAAACAAAGTAGCTCTCTATTTCCAAGATGCTAATAGAAAAGAGACATATACGTATAATGAAATGAAAAAAATGTCTAATAAAGCGGCAAACGTATTGCGCAATCAATCCCCTCTAAAAAAAGGCGATCGGATTTTCATCTTTATGCCGCGTTCACCTGAATTGTACTTTTCACTATTGGGTTCGCTAAAGTTGGGTGCTATTGTGGGACCGCTTTTTGAGGCATTCATGGAAGGCGCTGTCTATGACAGATTGTCGGATAGTGAGGCAAGCGCGATCGTTACAACTCCAGAACTTCTTGAAAGAATTCCAGTAGATAGATTACCACATTTAAAGACAATTTTTATTGTCGGTGAGAATGTTGTCGAAGAAGGAATTGTGGTTGATTTTAACAAACATATGAAAGATGCTTCACAGTATTTCCAGGTTGAATGGATGGATAGAGAGGATCCAACACTTCTTCATTACACGTCCGGTTCAACGGGAAAACCAAAAGGTGTCGTGCACGTTCAGGAAGCAATGGTACAGCAATTGCAGACAACACGTTGGGTACTTGATCTGAAAGATGAGGATGTTTTCTGGTGTACAGCAGATCCGGGTTGGGTGACAGGGACAGCTTATGGTATTTTTGGCCCTATGCTTGCCGGAGCTACGAGTCTAATTCTTGGCGGAAGATTCTCCGCTGAGGGCTGGTATGGTGCGATTGAAGAATATGGCGTCACAGTCTGGTACAGTGCTCCGACAGCATTCCGGATGCTGATGGGCGTTGGGGAAGGTCCGTTACGTAATTACGATCACTCAACACTCCGCCACATTCTTTCGGTAGGTGAGCCGCTAAATCCTGAAGTCATCCGCTGGGGGTCTGAAGCATTTAACTTACGCATTCACGATACATGGTGGATGACAGAAACAGGTGCCCAAACAATATGTAATTTCGGATGCATGCCTATTAAACCAGGCTCGATGGGCAAGGCGGTTCCTGGAATCGAAGCGACAATTATTGATGATCAAGGAAACGTTCTCCCTCCGAATCATATGGGGAATTTAGCGATTAAAAAAGGTTGGCCGGCAATGATGCGTCAAATTTGGAACAATAAGGAGAAATATGATTCTTATTTTATTAACGATGAATGGTACGTTTCTGGCGATTCAGCATATATCGATGAGGACGGTTATTTCTTTTTCCAAGGACGAGTCGACGATGTAATCATGACTAGTGGGGAAAGGGTGGGGCCATTCGAAGTGGAAAGTAAACTTCTTGAGCACCCTGCGATTGTCGAAGCGGGTGTTATTGGTAAACCTGATCCAGTTCGCGGAGAGATTATCAAAGCTTTCGTCGCGCTTCATGACGGCTATGAACCTACGGAGGAACTAAAAGAAGACATTCGTCAGTTTGTTAAAAAAGGACTGGCTGCACATGCTGCGCCGCGTGAAATAGAATTTAAGGATAAGTTGCCGAAAACGAGAAGTGGCAAGATTATGCGTCGAGTACTGAAAGCGTGGGAACTTAATTTGCCGACAGGTGACCTGTCGACGATGGAGGACTAATATCAATTTAATTAATAAAAAGAGCTTATCCGCTAGAAATAATAGCGGACAAGCTCTTTTTTGTGAAAAGATTCTATCCGTTTTCCTCGTAAGTAGGTGTTTAGATTACAGGTATGCTTTACATCATTTCTGTTGATTAGCCATTTATTTGCATAAAATGCTAGCGAGAAGAGCTTGTTATAAGTCATTTTCATTGGACTATTTCCGGCCCACTTTCGGCAAATGAATCACGACAGTTTTACCGAGAGGCAAGTGTGGCTAGAAGTGACTCCGTCACTTCTAGCCACACTCTTTAGGGAGGAATTGCAGTTCATTCCCCCTTGGTTATCCTATTTTGAATAATAGCCTACCGCGTACCTACAATATTTAAGTGAAAAATGCAGTTGCTTTAAAAAAAAGAATAGATGAGCTATTTTAAAGATTGTAAGTACCCGAAGATGTAATTTCGGGCACTCTAGTACGTTATACATTGTGTTCTCTGCTAACTTTTAGCAAAGACTATGTGATGCTTTATAAGAAAGTGACACTTCCTTAAACTAAAAAAGAGATATGGTAGTAGAAGGCCTGAGCGGTCAAAATTGTATCTTTGGCCGCTTCTCTCTAGGTGAGCAGTGAGCTATTCTTTCGTCCCGAAAAGCTTCGGAACTTCTTGTAGCCGTGTCTTTGGAGAGCGCAGGATGAACAAACATTATACGATTACGGAAAAAATAAGTAGGGATGCGACGAAGTCACATCCCTACTTATTAAGAAATCTTGATAATGGCATAGAAGTTGTTCAATTCAAAGCAATCTCAAGCAACTATACACGTAGTGCCTAGTGTTTGAATGAATTATTTACTAGTTATTTTTGGTTAATCAACAGAAGTGTCTTTATATATTACAAATCAATCACCAGAATCTCCATCTTCAGCTTCGTCTGCTGGAGGTGTTTCGACCTCATCGTTTTCAGGAGGAGTTGTAACGGGTGGTGGTACGTTTTCAGTAGTAGGAGTTTCAACAACTTCTTCTACGGGTTTAGTTGCACCAATAGTGATTATGTTTGAATCAGCCGAAAGTTTCCCGGTAATATCAACAGCTTTAACTGAATAAGAGCCCGGACCAACAGAAAAAGCATTTGAAGATAAGTCTCTGGTTGTTCCGATTCTGGTACCTCCGCTGTAAACGTAATACCCAATTACGTCATTGGATGGGGAGTTATTCCAGACCAGCGTTGATCCATTTACTGAAACGTTTACAGATGCTGGTGCAATATTATCTGCGTTAAATATAGCTCCCGATACAACTCGCGAGGCAAATAGAGAGTTCGCAGGGAACAATTTTGACGCATCACCTTTTAAAGGCCCAAGCATGCGATTAATATAAACTTGATTCACACCGGTACCACCAGCTGTAATAAATTCGCCAGGCGTAGATGGTAATGCCTGATATCTCGTTCCCTTAACAGATACATAGGATGATGAAGTGATGCTGTCATCAGACTTATTTGGTACCATCACGTTTGCATTAAATAAATCTGTTTTTACGAGCCCTGCTGACGAACACGAGGCAGAAGGGGCTAGACCTGAAATGCCACAGAATGACCTGCTAACAACGCCTTCTGGACGCTTGAACTTCGAAGTAGCACCAATAAGTTCGGGACTAGTTTCGTTTGCCTTATTAAGTAATCGTGCGAAAATTGAAGAGGTACGGGTATTACTTGTCCCATATTTCGCATTTTTAGAGCCTTGTAGTGAAAGTGTTGGATACTTATATCCAATCCATACACCCATTGAAATAGTAGGATTATAGCCGACGATCCAAGCATCGCTATAAGCATCCGTAGTCCCAGTTTTTGCGGCCATATCAATATTGAAATTTAATTTCTTTTTCATATTTGTTCCAGTCCCGGACGTTAAAACATCGCGTAGCATGTCTGTAACTATATATGATGTTTGGGGACTAAATACCTCAACAGGAGTAACTTCACGTTGGTAAACAATATTGCCTTCATTATCTTCGATTTTTTCAATCATGTATGCATCTACAAAATTACCGCCGTTTGCAAATGTTGCGAATGCGTTTGTATTTTCTTCTACTGTAGTCTCTAGAGTGCCTAGTGACAAAGATAAATTTTCATAGTCAGTTTCTTTGAGTTTTGAGAAGTCCATCAATTTAAGAAAGTCAGCAGGTCGTCGATTTATGATGTCGTTGTATAGACGTGCGGTTGCAAGGTTTTGTGATGAAGCAAGGGCTTGTCTAGCAGGAATGATTCCTAATTCTTGGTTCCTAAGGAAATTAACTGGTTTCCATTTATTGATCTCAAACTTAACATCGACGACAGGACTTCCGGCTCCAATCATTCCGTACTCAATAGCAGGTGCAAATACGAGTAAAGGTTTCATCGTGGATCCATTTTGTCTAGGTGCTTGTGTAGCGTGATTAGTTTCTTCTATTTCATGGTCACGACCACCTACAAAAGATAGGATTTTACCAGTGCTGTTTTCAATCATTATTGCACCTACCTGGACAGGATATTTCTCAATCCTGGCTTCACCAGTTTCTTTATCTATTACTTGATCTGTATGGGTATAGCCGTAACCTTCGTATTTTTTCGCTTCGTCATTCATTGCGTTATAAAGTTTTAAATCTACTGTTGAATGGATTCGTAAGCCATCATTTCTCATAGAGCGTTCAGCTAAAATTGAATACTTTTCCCTAACTTTCGACTCTTTTTTTAGTCTTTCGGAATCAATTCCGTCTTTTTCTGCAATGATTTTAGCGAGAATTTCGACTGTGCGGTTCTGTATCTCTTGTGTCAAATAAGGAAATCTTTCATCCGCACGCTGAACATGCTGACGGAAGTCCTTCGTAATGTCATAGGCAACTGCTTCATTATATTCCTGTTCTGTTATGTAGCCCGTTTCCTTCATTCTGAATAGAACGGTTTTCATCCGGTCAATTCCCGGTTGTAAGAACTCTTTATCCTTTGTTCCACCACCACTTTTAAAAGGGGTATATGCGAATGGTGCTTGTGGTAGTCCAGCAATGAATGCAGCTTGCGGTAAATTTAATTTAACAGCCTCAAGGCCGAAAATACCATCAGCTGCTGTTTCAATTCCGGCAATGTTTTGCCCATTTGAATTACGTCCATACGGAATAATATTCAAATAAGCTTCGAGAATCTCATCTTTTTCCATGAAATGTTCAATTCTCATTGCGAGTAAGATTTCTTTCGCTTTTCTTTCATACGATACTTCATTCGTCAGAATCTGGTTTTTAATAAGCTGTTGGGTCAGTGTCGAGCCGCCAGTCTGGCTATCTGAGTTTGAAACGTCCTGGAAAAGCCCGCGAAAAATTGCTTTAGGCACAATACCGTTATGCTCTTTGAAATATTCATCCTCTGTGGCGAATACCGCATCGATGACATAAGGAGATACACTTTCAAGCTTCGTTTCTTTGCGCTCTAAATCAGAGTTTATCTTTCCGATATAAACATTGTTGGCAAGATAAAGTTCGGACGTTTCTTCGTACGTGAAGATTGCATCCCGCATATCCTCTTTAGAGCGAAGCGGTTCTTTGGCTACCAATGAAGCAAAATAACCAGCTCCAACTGAACCGGCAAAAACGGTAAACGTTATACCGACTACTAAGAATATAAGAAAAAGGTTCCAGGTGACACTAGATGATATGCGCATACCTTTTGCCCATTTCGTTTTATTCATTCTGTCCAAATTCTCTTCTATTAAATTAATTCGGTTCTTTTTCTGTTTGCTCAAGTAAATCAACCTCCTGAAATCTATCCTATTATTGCAATAGGCTTGTAAAGTACTGATACATAAGGCTTTCAGGCGTTAAGGATGATGATTTTCCCCCAATTTGCCCCTCGGCTACTAAAATTCTAGGTAGTCCTCAAATTTTTTCATAGAATTTCTCTCGTGGTTGTCCGAAACGTGCAGATACACGTTCGAGATTGTTTGAATATTTTTGTACCCTAAAATTCGGCTCACTGTTTTTATATAGCCGCCAGCCTCTAACAATAATACCGCATGGGTGTGTCTAAGTAAATGAGTAGATTGGCGAGGGGGGAGACCTGCTATTTTGAGTAGCATCATCATTAATTATTGAGGTTGCAAATAATGGAATTCTTTTCCTGTTCCGCTAACCATTACATAATCGGAAACATTATAATGTAGATTCTCTTCCTCGTTGTCGCCTTGCCATTGCTTATACTCTTTTAGTATGCCGATGGTAACGTCATCCAAAAATGTCGTCCTGAGACTGCTGCTTGTTTTAGGTGGGCCTAGACCTGTCTTTGATCTTTGACGGTTTACTGCAAGAGTATTCTTTTCGAAGTCTATCTCGCCCCATTGTAACCCTAATAGCTCGCCACTTCGCAAACTCAACTTGAGTCTATGAAACTTTGAAAGGGTGAGGATTGTAAATCACGAATGGCAATGGCAGCAGGAAAATGAGAGGTTACGATGCGTATTAGCTTTTTACGCCGACAAAGCAAATTGTAAACGAAATAGTACAACGATAATGAATGTGCGGTTTAGCGAATTTGATTGGGATAAGGGTGGAAAAGCGAGAAAAATATTGTATGCACTTGGGTGAATAACAACGCGGCGGTGACAGAGTTGACATCAAAAGGGCTGTAGTAGGGGGCAGTGTTTATTGCTTAGAGAAGGTGAACAATAAAGCCAATCAAAACGAATTTGATATTTCGCTGACTGGCTTTATAGAGTACTGAAATTAGGGTAATAAATATTCCTCCTTTTAATGAGCAGCTTGATCCAAATAATTATTAAGTAATACATCTAATTCTTGACTGCAATTTACTACTTCTGGATGTGTAAATCCTAAATCTTTTGCCTTTTTATACATGTCTTTTCTTTTTAATTCAATTTTAAGTTTTAACATTTCACTTTTCATAATAATTCCTCCATCCAATATTATTAGCTTTATTCAACTGTGAAGTGTGGTTGAGATAAAACACAACTTTTCTATTGTAGCCTACTCAAAGTGTATAGAGTGTCGAATTATGCGAAGAAATAGTGATTTCATAATATTGTCATAAACAAAGAGTTTTATGTTAGGTAAACCGATTTAGTATTGACTTTAATATTTCTATTGGTTAGATGGAGGAGATAACCAAGTGATCGCATATGAAGAAATAATATTGTTAGCAGAACAGATACCGTTCGAGGTACTAAAAGACGTTGAAAGGCGTACTGGAGATTGGCTGGTATCGGGCGGTAAATAGGATGATCCGTATATTTATCAGCAGTTGCGGTATGCGAGACGTTTTGTTTCAAAGTAATTACTATAAACGGCTGCCCTATCAACAATCAGCAGAGTAGTCTCCAAGTTCCTTCGATTCATCGCCCTAGCAATAGTTAAAAGACTTGCCCCGTCCTCCCACATCGCGTAGAACTTGTCCAATTCCCTTTGCTTAAATATCCGATTCACATTGATCCGCTCGTCATCGAAAAGATAATACATGCCCTTCCCAAAAAAGACAGGATTCCTCCCGTCTGGCTGACTGAATTATGACAACAGGAGGGGGCCTGGTGAATAAAGACATTACTTTTATTACAGATACATTATTGTTAGGAATTGGTATAATGGAACTACCAATGAACTGTGTGGTAGTTATTTCTGAGGGTATTGCGATAGTGAGAGAGTTACACCTGACCACGGTGAATATAGGATTGTTACGCATCAAGGGAAAGTACTTTGGATGCGGAGGGAAGAAGGGGAAGAGTTCTGATAACGATATTTATAACATTTCTGTTGGTGTATGGATTTTTGATATTACTATCACTTAACAATAAAATAATTTCTAAAATTATTTGGATACCTTTTTTAGTATTATATTATAAAAAAATATCAACAAAGTCTAGTTTGAAAAGTTTCAAAAATAAAATAATGGTATCCATAATTATTTAGGTATTATTATTATATTTATCAATATCATGATTTGGTTAAACCATGTAGAACAATTAAATCCGAGATTTTATATTTTTATCGGATTAATTATTATTGTTGTTGTTATTTTAAATGGTGAAGAATTAATTCAATCATACATTCGTCCGTTTTTGATTACTTTATTATTACAATTGGCTGGATTATTAAATGTAGCTATATCCTTTTTGTTATTGCCTATTTTAGATAACAATTTTGATATACTTCAAAGTTTTTATAACCTAATGAGAAATAATGAGTTTGCAGAAGAAGAATTTAAAAACCAGTCTAATTTTCTCCTGTTTTATTTATTACTACTTTTGTTTTCTGCTTACCTGACATATACATTGCTCATTAAAGTAATGAAGAGGATTTTTTCTATATTTAAACGTGAAGAACTAATCAAAATACCTAAATCAGATTATAATAAAGTGTTGACGTATCTATCTATCACTTTGATCGTATTTGGATTCTTACCATTACTATTTGACTCAATTACTTTGAGTGCATTGTCTGAGCAGGAAGAAACGGACATGAAAAAATATTTCAATATAAATATTTTTACGTTATTTTTAATAACTATTGTTCCCTACACTTATTTACTTTTAAACAAAAAGAATAAATAAGTCCCCCTGGCCAACCAGAGGACAACGATTGATTACAACATAGCGCTGTGTCATTTGTTGTCCTCGTTTTTATTTCAAAAAAGGAGTGAGTAAAATGAAATCGTTGCGGAGTAAATTGATTGAAAAAGGATTTTCTAGTGTTCGGACATGCGAGATAGAAACGCAGACTATAGAGCTGAGTGCAAGACTAAAGAACGGCTATCTGATAGAGAATGGGCTGAATTGAAGGGGAGTAATCGACAGACCTACAAACGTGGACCAGGCGGGGCAATGCGTAGACGATAAATAGAGGGCGGGGACGGAGAAGCAGACTGAACAGTTGCTAAAGGGCTATCACAGGATGATTAATAGCGTGAAGATCATGCGCGAGGAGCTGAACGATATCTGCGGTAATTTGACGGATCCGTACGGATTAGAGGCAGCTATGCCAAAAGCAGTTGGGGGTCATAGCAATCCTGTTTATCAAGAGTTTTCAAGACGGGAAAAGCTGTGGAAGAAGATTAGTGATTATGAACAAAAAATAAAGATGGGTTAGGATAAATTTCATTTCATTACAATTGACCGTGAGATTGAAGTGTTGCATTGCTTGCTTGAAGGGAAAAGTATGAGATTGAATTGTGGATGGAATTTATTGATTAGTGCATCTGTGATGAGCTTAATTAGAATGAGCTTCAAAAAGAATGGGGAAACAACAAAAATAACCCTTGCTGTTTTACTCTTGGTATAGAGGATTTACACCTTACTTGGCGAATGTTGTAATGGGGGTGAAGAGGTTGAAATACACTACTTATATCACCACTTTACATATAGTGGAGATTGAACGCAGAAGTTTGTTTAGTTTTTCCGATGCCCCGAAAGAACTGTGGTATTGGGAAATTACGTTATGCACCAATGGCCCTGTTACTAAGAGTAGAGCGTATGAACAAAGCAGAGACGCTACAATTCCGTGGACGGAGATACGAAGTGCGAACCCGTTGACGGAAATGATTGATGCATGCAAGAAGTATATGGTGTAGCAATTATTAAGCCTAGGCATCCCACGGGGTGCTTTTTCTATGCCTAAAAATAACGCTTGCTGTATTAGCTGAGAAGTATGATGTTAAACTTGGGACGTTAAAGAGTAGAAAAAGTCGCGAAGCTTGGGTAAGAGGTCCATCAAATATAGATGCAACTAAAAAGAAAAAGGATGCAACCGAAAGAAGCCATTATGGAGTCGGATGATTTAACTGATAAGCAAATGCTTTTTTGTATTCACTACATTAAGAGCTTTAATGCGAAAGGATTCTTATCAAAACAGATGATAGAGAAGACTAATAACTACAAAGAAAATGTTGAAGACTATTGGAATTGGATGTATCGGGGTTTGGTTATTGGTATGGGCGATAATATTTACAATTTGAACCACTTCCAACCGTTGTAGGAACTACCAAATAATGATCCCTCTATCTTCATTTGTGTAAAAAAACAAAATATATCTAGAAATATTGAATTGTAATCTTTCCTGTTATGTCAAATATCAATAATTGCAAGTCGAAAATATTTGACAACTTCTCGATTTCGTTTAGAATGATGGTTATATATATATTCACACCTTGAAAGAGTCGAAGTAGTGTTGGTAGCACCGTTTAGAGAGGCAGCGGTTGGTGAAAGTTGCCCGGTTTACCATTCATGAATTACAGCTCTGGAGTGTGACGCTTACGCGGTGATATTGCGTTTTTAAGTGGAGAAGTAATTCTCAAGCCGGGTGGTACCGCGTTAATACATAATTAACGTCCTTGCATGATTTTTTTATAAATCGTGTAGGGGCTTTTTTAATTTTAGGAGGGAATAGAATGAAAGAAAAATTGATGGAAGATTTAAAGTGGAGAGGTTTATTGTACCAGCAGACAGATGAAGCGGGTCTTGAAGATTTACTGAGTAAAGAAAAAATATCTCTCTATTGTGGTGTTGATCCAACAGCAGACAGTATGCATATTGGGCATATCGTTCCATTGCTCACACTTCGCCGTTTCCAGATGCATGGACATCGTCCGATTTTACTTGTCGGTGGAGCAACGGGGATGATTGGAGATCCATCAGGCCGCTCGGAAGAAAGACAGCTACAAACGACTGAGCAGATAGATAAAAACGTTTCGTCAATTAAAAAACAGATGGAACAGATTTTTGATTTCAATTCGGATAATGGTGCACAAATGGTGAACAACAATGACTGGATCGGTTCAATGAGCATAATCGACTTTTTACGTGATTACGGAAAATTGTTAGGTGTCAATTACATGCTTGCAAAAGACAATGTTGCATCACGTCTTGAAGGTGGTATTTCCTTTACTGAGTTTTCTTATATGCTTATTCAAGGAATTGACTTTAATCATTTGTTCAACAATTATGGTTGTCGTGTCCAAATTGGTGGATCAGATCAGTGGGGTAATATTACGACTGGACTTGAAGTGATTCGTAAAACGCATGAAGAAGAGGTGAAAGCATTCGGAATCACAATTCCACTTGTCACGAAAGCAGATGGCACGAAATTTGGTAAGAGTGCAGGTGGAGCGGTTTGGCTAGATGCGAAAAAAACCTCTCCTTACGAATTCTATCAGTTCTGGATTAATACAGCAGATGCCGATGCCGTTAAATATATGAAGATTTTCACATTCATGGAGCGAGCAGAAATTGAAGCATTTGAAATTACCGTTCAAGAAGAACCGCATTTACGCAAAGCACAATTGAGGCTGGCAGAAGAAATGACGCGGCTGATTCACGGACAGGATGCATTAGACCAAGCAATCCGTATATCAAAAGCATTATTTAGCGGTGAATTGAAAACACTTACTGCGATTGAAATGAAAGACGCGTTTAAAGATGTTCCTTCCTTTGATATGGCTAAGGAAGACAAAAACATCGTGGACTTTCTCGTTGAAGCGGGTGTGTCACCATCTCGACGACAAGCACGTGAAGATGTGACTAACGGAGCGATTTCATTGAACGGGGAACGCGTGACGGATACAGCTCACGAAGTAGGAGCAGTAGATCGTCTGGATGACGCATTTACAATTGTTAGACGCGGTAAGAAAAATTATAAAATGGTGAAATTTGTTTAATTATAGGTATGAATGAAGACCAAATTTGCAAACCTTCAATTCAGCTGGTAATAATATTTCATTAAGGGGCAATTGTTTCGAAGGTTTGGACTTTATAAGGTATACCAAAAGGCTGTTTTCCTAATAATTAGGAAAACAGCCTTTTGCAATTCATACATAGGTAATCCATTTAGGTAACTCCAAATCTTCATATGTTTCAGGATGAATCATTTTCGCTAATTTCAATGCTCCTTCGAGTAAACGCGGAGAAGGTCGACAATACAATTCTTCTTCCATTATTGACATACAATCGTTTTTTACCGCAGCAAGTTCCTTCCATCCTGGCCGTTTTAAAACGACTTCTTTCTTTACTTTATCAGTCCGTACTCCGACCCAGGCGAGAAGAATATAATCAGGTTCTCTTTTCAGCACATCTTCCCAGTCGGTCTGGACACTCGCTAATTCAACGTCCCGGAACTCGTTCAGACCACCGGCAATGGCACTAATCTCAGTCAACCAATTTACTTCACCGGGTGTAAATACAGGTTTCGGCCACCACTCCCAATATAGGCTTGGGGTAAACTCAACTGTTTTTGCCCGTTCTTCCATTTGCTTTATGAATGATATATATTCCGCTTTTATCTGGAGAGCATGTTCTTCGATACCACAAGCTTTACCGACAGATAATAGATCATCTGCGATATCGTTCAAACTTTGTGGATTCAATACGATATGCGGAATTTGACGTTTCACAAGCTCTTCAATATTCTTTTCCATACCGGGTACACTGAGGGAAGCGAGAACCAAATCAGGATTATGTAATTCCAGTTTATCCATATCGATTGATAAGTCTGGTCCAAGCTTCGGTAAAGTATTGATTTCGCTTGGCCAATCGGAAAAGTCATCAATTGCAATAAGCTGATCGATGAGACCGAGATAAGCAAGCAGTTCGGTGTTGCTAGGACAAATCGAAATAATTTTCATATTTAAGCACCTCGTATATCTTAGTATATCATTGTTTATTAGTTAGGAAGTCCATACTCTGAAAAAATAAATAACTGAATTGCCGTTTAATAAAAAAATCGACCAATCCATAATGGACAGGTCGAAGGTTGTTGTTTTAGACTTTAATAAAGTGAGTATATAACCAAATTTAATCTCTTCTTACCATTTCCAAGAGCATATGGGCAAGCATCCCTTGCTCCTCTTTAGAACCGGATTTCCAAAGTTCCATTAGCACTTTTTCTTCACGGTTGCGAGGTTCTTCGTGTTTTGCTAAATAATTTGCAACTAACTCTGTTGTTTTAGTGAGTTTTTCCTCGCTTAACCCCATATTTTCACCTAATTCAACTTTACCTGATAGATATTGCTTGAATCGATTAAAATTCACCAAAATTTCGTCTTTTGTTTCGTTATTGATTTCTGCTAATTCACTCTGCACTTTACTATTAATATCCATTCCACTAGCACTCCCTTTGTCGTTATACATTCATGCTCTACATAATCAAATCGAAGTAAACATGGAAAAGATATGAATAAGTGCTACAGTTTGTGGAGATATTGCATTTTTCATTGTGAATAAATAAAAAAACCCCGGAATCGTTGATGTTACTCAACTTCCGGGGTTTTAGATATTGCTTTATAGAGCAAGTATTAATTAACGTGAGTAGAATTCAACGATAAGTGCTTCGTTAATTTCTGCAGCAAGTTCACTACGCTCAGGGAAACGAACAAATTGACCGACTTTCGTGTCGTTGTTAAATGTAACGTATTCAGGAACATAGCTGTTCACTTCAAGCGCTTCATTTACAACATCAAGGTTTAGAGATTTCTCACGAAGAGAAATTTCTTGTCCTGGTTTAACGCTGAAAGAAGGAATGTCAACGCGTTTTCCATCAACCAGAATATGGCCGTGGTTAACAAGTTGGCGAGATGCACGACGTGTACGTGCAAGACCCATGCGGTATACAATGTTATCAAGACGAGTCTCAAGAAGAATCATGAAGTTAACACCGTGTTTACCAGGCATTTTACCAGCTTTGTTGAAAACCGTTTTGAATTGACGTTCGTTTACGCCAAACATGAAACGGAGTTTTTGTTTTTCTTCTAATTGCATTCCGTACTCGGAAAGTTTTTTACGTTGGTTAGGACCGTGTTGTCCCGGGCCGTAAGGGCGTTTTTCGATTTCTTTTCCAGTGCCTGTAAGTGAAATCCCAAGACGACGGGAAAGTTTCCAAGATGGACCTGTATAACGAGCCATGAAAGACTCCTCCTCTATTGTTGGTTTTATTTTGTTGTAAAATAAGAACCAGATGTGTTCAATTCAAATGCCATTCTATTATCTTGCATCCTCGCCTCCGCAGCCAGGAAGTTACTCGATGCACCTTGTAAAAGGAATAGACTGGACAACCTGAAACACACAACTGCTGCAACTATTTTACACAAGTTTCATCATAACAAGTATAGATCTAAGAGTCAAGCATCATCAATGAAAATGAAAATAAGTAAAATGATTCATATAAAGAAATAGCATCCATAGTTCGAATGGTTTAGAATGAAAGCATACTTATTTGAACTTTCATACAATAGAATGTAAATGTGTGATGCGTTATTATTTGATGAATTTCGATAGACCAAACAACTTAGTGATAATTTTTCGAATATTATGGATAGAGTGTTATATTTAACTGGAGGTAATGGTGGAAATCAACTTGTGTTTAATGATCCAACGTGTGGATCCTTTTCTTGACTACTATTAAATGGTAAACTAAGAGAGGGAATGTGAGCGTCGATAAACTAGGGGGGGAATAAAATGAGCGATAAGAATTTGCATAAAGATACGATCGTCATCCATGAAGGGTATGATGATAAGGCGCACCAAGGTAGTTTGGCAGTTCCGCTATACCAAACATCAACTTTTTCATTTGAAACAGCATTGCAAGGCGAGAACCGTTTTTCAGGTGCTGAAGAAGGTAATATATATTCAAGACTGGGCAATCCGACCGTCCGTGTTCTAGAAGAGCGCATGACAGCACTTGAGAATGGAAAAGGTTCACTTGCGTTCGGTTCAGGGATGGCGGCTGTAAGCACAATTTTAGTTCATTTGACAAAATCCGGAGATCATATTCTTTGTTCGCGCGGTATTTATGGTTGTACATTTGGACTTTTGGGCATGTTGAATCAGAAATACAAAATTACACATGATTTGGTTAGGATGGGTACTGAAGAAGAGATTGAGCGAGCTATTAAGCCTGAAACGGTCTGTATATACATTGAAACGCCTATCAATCCGACAATGGAACTTGTAGATCTTCATGCGGTCGTCAATGTTGCCAAGCGTCATGGGCTTCGCGTAGTCGTTGACAATACCTTCTCTTCACCTTATCTGCAAAATCCCCTAGATA
Organism: Sporosarcina sp. Y352; assembly: GCF_056786535.1. NCBI lineage: Bacteria > Bacillati > Bacillota > Bacilli > Caryophanales > Caryophanaceae > Sporosarcina > Sporosarcina sp. Y352. The sequence goes on along the minus strand of NZ_JBXCJE010000001.1, from coordinate 249,974 downwards.
TTGGTGTGGATTTCGTTTTGCACAGCGCAACTAAATATATTAATGGCCATGGTGATGTCATAGCTGGTCTTCTCGTTGGAGCGGATAAAGATGAAATAGAAACAATTAGAATGTCCGTTCAAAAAGATTTTGGCGGTATTATCTCACCTTTTGATGCTTGGCTTTTAATCCGTGGCTTGAAAACATTGTCGGTTCGAATGGAGCGTCATTCTGCCAATGCGGAAAAATTGAAAGCTTTTTTAAAAGAGCAAAAACTTGTTGAAGAAATTTATTACCCGTTTGATGAAGACAATCCTCAATATGACATAGCAAAACGTCAAATGCGTGCAGGAGGTGGCCTGATTTCATTTACCATTAAAGGTGGAAAAGAAGGGGCACAGCTGTTTATGAATAGCCTTTCACTTATTAAAATTGCCGTCAGCCTCGGAGATGCAGAGACACTAATTCAGCATCCTTCAACGATGACGCATTCAGTTGTGCCTGTGGAAGAACGGCTGCAAATGGGAATCACGGATTCATTGTTGAGGCTATCAGTTGGCCTTGAACATGCTGAGGATCTCATAGCTGATCTCAAATCGGCATTCTCGATAATGGAAGCAGCAATTACTGAACAAGCTTAAATTGAAAAAACTGCTTTGGCGACCGAATGTACGGTAACCAAAGCAGTTAAAAGGTCAAAGATGTTTTACAAGGGTTTCTACAAATAGTTCAAGGCCCAACCGATCTTGTTCAGTGAAGCGATTCAACTCAGGACTATCGACATCTAGAACGCCTAAAATAAAATCTTTTTTCACAATTGGAATGACAATTTCAGACTGCGAAGCTGCATCGCAAGCAATATGTCCAGGGAAAGCCTCGACATCAGCTACGATAATGGATTCTTTCGTTTCGGCCGCGGTTCCGCAGACGCCTTTTCCAAGAGGAATACGAATACATGCTGGAAGACCTTGGAATGGACCGAGTACGAGTTCACCGTCATCTATCAAATAAAAACCTACCCAATTGATACGGTCTAAAAATTGATTCAGTAAGGCTGATGCATTACTCAAGTTGGCATAGACGTTTTTCTCTCCGGTCAGCAATGCATCTAATTGACCTGCCAGTTGTTTATATTTCAGATTTAAATCCGTAGCATAATTTATTTCTTGAAACAATTAGAGCACCCCTTTTAGTGAATAATAAAATTCAGTATACATATTTAGATGATTATAAACAAACTTTGTTGATTATTTGAGGGGGAAACAGATTTTTCGCTATAAATCATACATATTCGCAACCAATTGTCTTTAAACGTGGTACTATATAGGATAATATCATGGTACAGCGACTCGGACAGGGGGACCACGATGAAAACCTTCATCATAGCTATTATCGCGCTAATCATATTGACGACAATCGCCTTCTTATTCAGGCGTAAACATATCCAAGAAATCGGTCGATTGGAACAGGAAAAATTACAGATTCAGCACAAACCGATTTTAGAAGAGATGACGAAAGTGAAACAATTGAACATGACAGGCGAAACCGAAGAAAAATTTGAACGGTGGCGGACTGAATGGACGGAATTGATGGATATACATATGCCGAAAATCGACACGCTCTTATTTGATGTCGAAGATATGGTTGATCGTTTCCGTTTTAAGAAAGCCACATTGCTGGAAAAAGAAATCCGGGAGAACATTCATTTCTGTGATAAAAAAATGAATGATATCTTATTTGAATTGAACGAGCTTGTCGGCAGTGAAGAGAAAAATCGTATTGAGATGGAAAAACTAAAAGAACAGCATCGTGCAGCTCGCAAATCAGTTCTTGCTCACCAACACTCATTCGGAATGACGGCGAATCCGCTTGAAAAGGAGCTGGAATCATTTAATTCGAAGTTTGAAGAATATGATGAGTTGACTGCTAATGGTAATTACTTATTAGCTCGTGAGATTGTCATTTCATTGGCCGTAAAAGGAAATCGTGTATTTTCACTGATTCATGAAATTCCATCATTACTTTCGGAACTGCAAAGTAAAATTCCAGCATCGATTCGAGAACTTCGAAATGGGACGAGAGAGATGGAAGAGCAATCCTATTATCTACAACATCTTGACTTAAAGAAAAATTTCAGTGCAATTGAACTCGAAATAGAAGAATTGTTGTCGAAAATGGCAGGGCTTCAAATTGAATCTGTACAACAGCGCGCAGCTGAAATGAATGACCAAATTGATTCATTCTATGATGCGCTTGAAAATGAAGTAAATGCAAAGCATTACGTAGATGAATATTACAATCAGATTGCTGAAAGGCTGTATGAAATAACCACATTAACAAGAGAAACGTCGGATGAGGCGGCATTTGTTCAGAAAAGTTACCGATTGGATGAAAAGGAAGCCCAAATTCCACAAAAATCGCTTAACGAGTTGACCAGTCTTGAGAAACAATTTGAAGTACTTACTTCACGTGTTGAGGGGGGTGCTTCTGCCTATTCAATTTTACAGGAAGAATTACAACAAATTTCCGATGTACTTGAACAAATAGCCGATGAACAAGCAAATCTTGCAAATCGTATGAAAAACTTACGAATTGATGAGAACAATGTACGAACTAAACTCAACGAATTATCACGTAAATTACAAAATGCGGATCGGATGCTCCATAAAGGAAATATACCGGGAATACCGGACGATATGGAAGCCCGTCTCGAAGAGGCAGATGAACAAATCTATATCGTGACACAAAGTTTACAGGAAGTACCGCTAAATATGACGCTTGTCGATTCGTATTTGGAGAACGCTGATAAAGCTGTACGTGATGTTAGCGAAAAGGTAGAAGAGATGTTAGAAAACGTGTTGCTTATTGAATGGATTATTCAATATGGAAACAGATACCGTGCCTCAAATCCGGAAGTGCATAGCCGACTGCTGAATGCTGAAGAATCTTTCAGACAGTTTCGTTACGCAAAAGCATTGGAAGAAGCGGCAACAGCCGTTGAAGAAATAGAACCTGGTGCAATGAAACGAATTGAGGAACTTGTAAAAGAACATGTCTAAGGTAAGATTATGAATTACAGAAAAATAGCCACCGGCATTTAATGCAGGTGGCTTTGTCACGCACATAATTGTTTCACTTGAGAGGAAGACACCAATGATCTATTTTGATAATAGCGCAACGACAGCCCCAGATGAAGGCGTACTGACATCGTTCATGGAAGTAAATAAACGTTTTTATGCAAATCCTGCTTCGTTGCATCTTGCTGGAAAGGAAGCCGAAGCACTTCTTAAACGTTCAAGAGAACAAATTTTGTCAATACTGGGTGTAAGTGATGGAGAGCTCCTATTTACGTCGGGTGGAACGGAGGCGAATAATTTAGCTATAATCGGTTTCGCCCGTTCTTTGCAATCCAAAGGGAATCACCTGATTACGACAAAAATTGAGCATCCATCAGTTCTGCATTCAATGGAATATTTAGAGTCACAGAAATTTGAAGTGGATTATTTGTCAGTTGATGAACAAGGGATGATATCTGTTGATGAGTTGAAAAGTAAGCTGAGGAAAGATACAATTCTTGTCAGTATCATGCATGTCAACAATGAAATTGGGACTGTGCAACCGATAGCCGAATGTGCACGAATCATTAAGGAACATTCTAATGCTGTATTTCATTCAGATATGGTCCAAAGTTTTGGGAAATTGCCGGTTTCAATTGAAAATGACGGTCTTGATGCAATAACAATTTCAGCTCATAAAATAAATGGTTTAAAAGGTTCGGGCTTACTTGCTTTAAGGAAAGGTAAATTACCGCAGGCGATAAATTATGGGGGCGGACAGGAAAATGGTCTTCGTAGCGGTACAGTTTCCGTTCCAGACGCGGTGGCGTTAGCAAAAGCGATACGGATTAGTTCGGTTGAAACCGAACGTCAAGACTTCAGACAGTGGAGAAAGCAACTAATTGATTTTATAGGTCAATTTGAGAAAGTTCTTATACTCGCACCAGAAAAGGGAGCACCACATATATTATCTATCGCTTTTTATAAAATAAAAGGTGAAGTAGCTGTTAATTTCTTTCAAGAAAATGGCATTACTGTTTCTACTTCGAGTGCATGTTCCTCAAAAGACAATAGTGCGGGACATGTAATAGAAGCAATAGGTGTCAATGGGAAATACAAAAATGGAGTAATTCGCATCAGTTTTGGGAAAAATAATGTAGAACAAGAAGTCATAGAACTAAAGCGAGTATTTGCAAAGTTCATGGATTTACTTGGAGGGGGAAAATAAGTAATGGAATGGAATGAACTATTAATTCGTTACGGAGAAATGTCTTTAAAAGGTCGGAATAAGAATGTGTTCGTAAAGAAGTTGCGTAATAATATTAAAGATGCACTAAGTGATTTAAAAACAGTCGTCATAAAACCTGAACGTGACCGTATGTTTCTATATGCAGAAGACAAACGAGATATGGAAGAAGCGATAACTCGTTTGCCACATGTTTTTGGTATCCAATCATTCAGTCCAGTTGCTAAATGCGATGCGACAGTAGAAGCGATTAAAGAAAAAGCGATAGAGGTTATTGGAGCAGCTGAAACTGCAGGAAAAACTTTTAAAGTTGAAGTGAGACGAACGGACAAGAGATTTCCACTGGTGACCAGTGAATTGCAACTTGAGATCGGGTCGCATGTGTTGCGAAGCTATCCTGAACTAGGCGTAAAAATGAAAAAACCTGATATTGTCCTTCATATTGATATTAGAATTGAAGGGGCTTTCCTGACAGCCAAAATATATGAAGGTGCAGGAGGAATGCCGATTGGGTCGAATGGCCATTCTCTTTTAATGTTATCGGGCGGTATCGATAGTCCGGTTGCTGGATATCTGATGATGAAACGTGGCGTGTCGATTGATGCGATTCATTTTGCCAGCCCTCCATTCACAAGCGAGCTGGCTAAAAAGAAAGTGATGGATCTTGCAGAAAAGTTAAGCTCTTTTGGTGCTGCTGTTCGACTTCACATCATTCCTTTTACTGAAATACAGCAAGCAATTATCAAACAAGTACCAGATAACGTTTCGATGACGACAACGCGGAGAGTAATGCTTCAAATCGCTGATATAGTACGTGAGGAAGTGAATGCTTTTGCCATAATCACAGGAGAAAGCCTTGGTCAAGTCGCAAGTCAGACACTAGAAAGCTTAACAGCCATCAATGCTGTTACTTCGACCCCTATTTTGCGTCCGCTCATTGCGACAGATAAACTTGAAATTATTGATATTGCACAAAGTATTGGGACATATGAAATATCAATAAGACCCTATGAGGATTGTTGCACAATTTTCTCGTCTTCAAATCCGAAAACTAAACCGAAACTCGAAAAAGTCGCTTATTATGAAAGCTTTGCCGATTTTCATCCAATGATACTTGATGCAAATGAAAAACGAGTCACGATTGAATTACCGCTTGTAGAGAAAGACGAATTCGAAGATTTGCTTTGAGGATGAAGAAATTACCATATATACGTCCTGCATGAATTTATCTTTTCTGTACATTCTATATGTACAAGGAGGTGTCAAACATGCCAAACAACAACAGCGGTAACTCAAATCAGCTTCTAGTTCCAGGTGTACGACAAGCTCTTGATCAGATGAAAAATGAAATTGCATCAGAATTTGGTGTACAAATGGGACCAGATGCTTCATCGCGTGCCAACGGATCCGTCGGCGGAGAAATTACAAAGCGATTAGTGCGTCAGGCTCAATCACAAATGAATGGATCCCAACAATAATACTTTAAATGAAAAGCTGTTTTGGACATTGTCCGAAGCAGCTTTTCGCTTATAAAGTATTACCAAAGGTCAAGCTATTTAATCATATCTTAAGCAGTTTACAGTATTTACCGCTTCTAAATAGTGCATCGATTTCTGTTTCTTGCACATTCTATACTTAGAAGGAGGTGTCAAACATGCCAAACAACAACAGCGGCAACTCAAATCAGCTTCTAGTTCCAGGTGTACGACAAGCACTTGATCAGATGAAAAATGAAATTTCATCAGAATTCGGTGTACAAATGGGACCAGATGCTTCATCGCGTGCCAACGGATCCGTCGGCGGAGAAATTACAAAGCGATTAGTGCGTCAGGCTCAATCACAAATGAATGGATCCCAACAATAATACTTTAAATGAAAAGCTGTCTAGGACATTGTCCGAAGCAGCTTTTCGCTTATACAGTATTATCAATAGTAAAGGCATCTAATCACATCTAACGCAGTTAACAATATTTACCGACTCTAAATCGTGCATTAATTTCTGTTTCTTGCACATTCTATACTTAGAAGGAGGTGGTAATCATGGCGAACAACAATAACAGCGGTAACTCTAACCAGCTTCTAGTTCCAGGTGTAAGACAAGCACTTGACCAAATGAAAAATGAAATTGCATCAGAGTTTGGTGTGCAAATGGGACCAGATGCTTCAGCGCGTGCCAACGGATCCGTAGGCGGAGAAATTACAAAGCGCTTAGTGCGACAAGCCCAGGAACAAATGAAAGGAAACAACCAATAACAATCAATAGAAAAGCCATTCCGGTAATTTTTCCGGGATGGCTTTTCCTATTTTTTTATAGTATCTTCATTTATCAATCATTTTAACCATTCCATTTTAGAATTAGTAAATTTGTTTTGAATTGTCGGTCGTTTATTTGTATACTGAATTTAGACATATAAGGGGGAATCGTTATGAAACGTGAACAATTGATTGCACCTGAAGAATATAATCTGGTAAGTGAGTTCGAAAAGTATGCAACAGGTACTGGGAAAAAAGCACTTATATACGTAAATTCGGAAGGGCAAAAGCAACAACTAACATATGATGAATTAATGGAATCGGCAAACAGAGTCGCCAATGTATTTCAATCGAAAGGTCTATTAAAAGGCGATGTTGTATTAGTTATGGTACCTCGGAATATTGAAGCGTATGTTACATATATCGGAGCACTCAAGGCGGGTCTAGCTGTAATTCCAAGTTCTGAAATGTTGAGGTCGTCAGATATCGAATATCGTATAGCGCATAGCAATGCAAAAGTAATTGTAGCATTTGATGCATTTACCGATCAATTCAGTGAAGTGAGGAATATGGATGATGTTCAGCTATTTGTTGTCGGGGAGGCAAAGAATGATCAGCTTTCTCTAACTGAACTGATGAAGACTGCATCAACGGAATTCGCTAGACCGGAAACAAAGAGTACAGACATGGCCTTTCTATCATATACTTCGGGCACAACAGGAAAACCAAAAGGAGTAGTACATACACACGGTTGGGGATACGCCCATCTGCGGACAACAAGTGCAAGTTGGCTAGGCATTGAAGAAGGAGATATAGTTTGGGCGACTGCCGCGCCGGGTTGGCAGAAGTGGATATGGACACCATTCCTCTCTGTATTAGGTAGTGGAGCGACTGGACTCATTTATGATGGCAAATTTGAAGTAGAAACCTATTTGAATTTGATTAGAGACTATCGAGTGAATGTTTTATGTTGTACGCCTACCGAATATCGATTTATGGCGAAGGCAGAAAAACTTGAGGCTTACGATTTATCCTCAATAAGAAGTGCAGTTTCCGCAGGAGAACCGTTGAACCGAGAAGTCATTGAAATATTCGATAAAGTATTTTCTCTATCAGTAAGAGATGGGTATGGACAAACAGAAAATACGCTTCTTGTAGGAACAATGATTGGTATGGAAGCGCGTCCAGGTTCGATGGGAAAACCGACGCCTGGAAATAAAGTTGATATTATTGATGATGAAGGCAATCCTTCTGCCATTGGAGAAGTTGGAGATATCGCAGTACATGTATCGACTCCCGCGTTATTTAAGGAATATTTAAATGATCCTGAACGAACAAAGATGCAGTTCCGAGGCGAGTATTACGTGACAGGTGACAGGGCGAAAATGGATGAAGATGGTTACTTCTGGTTCGAAGGCCGGGGAGATGATATTATTATCAGCTCTGGTTATACAATTGGGCCGTTTGAAGTGGAGGATGCATTGACGAAGCATTCAGCAGTACGTGAATGTGCTGTCGTCGCAAGTCCTGATGAAGTGCGCGGAAATATCGTAAAGGCATTCATTGTTCTCAAAAACCCTGAAAGGGAAAATGAAGAAGGTCTTATCAGAGAATTACAAGAGCATGTGAAGACATTAACGGCACCTTATAAATATCCACGGAAAATCGAGTTTTTGGATAAACTGCCTAAAACAGCTTCAGGGAAAATTATGCGTATAGAATTAAGAAAACTAGAACAAGAGTAAGTCATTATTGTTAGCAGGCCGCTTTTCCGGTACGGGATAACCGTGACTGGAAAAGGGGTTTTTATTATGAATTTTGCATTAATATCAAACCGATATTTAATATCTTCTTTACGAAATTTTTCCAATAGACTATACTGAGAAGATTATTTCGGAAATCAAAATATAAAGGAGGCTAAGTAATGCAAATGGAAAAAAACGGTGTTCTTTGGGCGATAGGCTCCTATTTAATTTGGGGTTTTATGCCAATTTATTGGAAAAGTCTCGAACATGTCGGAAGTACCGAAATACTGATGAGTCGAATTGTATGGGCATTTGTAATTACTCTATTAGTAGTATTACTAATGAAAAATGGCCGTTATCTAAAAGAAGACATTAAGGCACTTTGGAAATCACAACGAAATTTTTGGGCATTGTTCGCAGGTTCGGCACTTGTTTCATCCAATTGGTTCATCTACATATGGGCTGTGAATAATGACTATATTATTCAAGCAAGTCTAGGTTATTACATAAATCCGCTAATTTCAGTTTTACTCGGAATCTTTTTCTTAAAGGAAAAACTTTCGAAGTCCCAGCAAGTAGCTTTTTTGCTAGCTGCGACTGGCGTTACAATTTTAACAGTTTCATATGGTTCGTTCCCATGGCTGGCATTCGCTCTTGGCATTACATTTGCAGTCTACGGGCTTATCAAAAAACAAGTCAAACTCGATGCATTACGCGGCTTAACAATTGAAACACTTTTCATTGCTCCGTTCGCAGTTATTTACTACATTATGTTGTTTAAAGATGGGAACGCTGTATTTTTGCATTCAACTATCAAAACAGATATTCTGCTGATTTTGACAGGTGCAGCAACAGCATTGCCGCTTCTTATGTTTGCAAAAGGAGTGCAGAGAATTCCTCTTTACATGGCAGGGTTTCTTCAATACATCGCACCAACGATGATGTTATTCCTTGGGGTTATCGTTTATAAAGAAACTTTTGGAGGAGTTGATTTGTTATCATTCGCCTTCATTTGGTCAGCGTTGCTCTTGTTTACTGTGTCGAAAATTTTAGAAGTGGTGAAAGTGAAAAAAGCGCGGCTGCAAGAAGCTTCTGCAAATGTAGATTAATGAAATTTGGGATTACTATAGAAGTGGATAATCAGGAGGCTAAAGTGGCGACGATTTATTGTCTTGTGCCTTTCGGTGCTAAACCTTCGCTTTACTTGTTGTCTAGCTATGGTCGCCAGTCCCTCGGGTCACAGGTCAGTTAGTTAGGGAGGGATTGAACACTTCAACCCTCTTAGGTGGCTTGAGATACCCTCCTTGCAAACTGCCTTGCGCCTTTCGGGGCTAAACGGCGCCCTACGCTTTTCTAGAGATACATCCGTTGTACTTTTTCCCAGAAGGAGTTATTTTTCATCTTAACTGTTTTCACGGTTCTGTCGCTTAAGCAGATTTCCACGTTTTTGACCTGGCGTATGCCAAGTGCTTCATTGTCAGCGGCGATTATAGGGAAGACGTTGCCATCCTGGTGAACATTAAGCTTTAGTTTTCGTTGACCACTCATGATGAACGATGATCCAAGCGTTCTATAATTATTGTTATTTACGGATGCAAGTTCAGTTACTTGAAAACAGCTGAGTAGTGGATCTACTACTGCACCATTGACGGATTTATTGTAAGCGGTACTGCCGGTCGGCGTAGAAATGATAAGACCGTCGCCTAGGAAAACTTCAAATAGCTTATCATCAATAATGACATCCATGACAAATGTCCGAATGATATTAGAGCGTATACTCAGTTCGTTCAAACAGTAGAATGGTTGGTGATTGTCAATTTTCACTTCAATTAGCGGATACTTTCTTACTTTAAGTTCTGCAGCACGAATTGTTTGTGTCATTTGAAATAGGTTATTGAAATTGAAATCACAATAGAGACCAGGTTTGGCTGTTAAAGATATGCCTGCGTATAAGCAGTCTTGGCGGAAACCAGTTTTGCGGACCGCCTGTAAAAATGAACCATCACTACCGATGCTAATAATAATATTCGCATCTATATCACTCTCGGTCATAGTAAAACCTTCATGGATTAATGCATCTTCCACTTTTAACTTTTTATCAAGTGAGACTTCATCATGTTTGCTGTAAATAAAAATATTCATCCGATCTGTCATTGCACAAGCTCCTTCCGAATGAGTTATACTCATTTTAGCATGTAATGAAACATTTTAGTGTCTAGTAACGTATAAAATAGTGATATAAAAAAGGAGGAATTTAAATGACAATGAAACGATGGATTGCAGTTATTGTCGCTGCGGCACTAGTTTTTGTTTCGGTAGGTATTAATTCATTATCGTACATATTTACGAGAGACTTCGATGGTTTCTTTGAAGAAATGATGGCTACTTCATCCGAGGGATATGAAGAATCGATTATAGAAGAAGGCAGTGGGGGAGAAAGAATTGCTGTCCTCACACTCGATGGGATTATCCAAGACTTAGGGACTTCGACATCTTTATTTCAACCTTCGGGCTATAATCATCAATTCTTCATGAGTCAGTTGAATGAGGTATTAGTGGACACTAGCGTTAAAGGAGTGGTATTGAAAGTGAACACACCTGGCGGAGGTGTAGTTGAATCAGCAGAGATTTACGATGCTCTTCGCTTAATTCAACAAGAGAATAAAACACCTCTGTACATTTCGATGGGTGGAATGGCGGCTTCAGGTGGTTATTATGTGTCAGCACCGGCTGATAAGATTTTCGTTAATCCAGAAACAATTACAGGTTCAATTGGCGTCATTATGGAAAGTGTAAATTATGCGAAACTCGCTGAAAAATATGGTATTGATTTTAATACCATCAAAACAGGACCTTACAAAGACATCATGAGCGGATCACGTGAAATGAAAGACGAAGAGCGTGCGATGCTACAGGAAATGATTAATGATTCTTATGAACGCTTTGTCGATATTATTGTAGACGGAAGGGGTATGAGCGAAGCGGCAGTGAAAAAAGTTGCTGACGGCCGTATCATGAATGGACGTCAGGCAATTGAAGTTGGGCTTGCGGATGAATACGGTAAAGTAACCGATGTAATAGCGGCCATGAAGGAAGATAATAATCTTCAGAATGCAACCGTTTTCGAATATACAACTCAAGACAGCTGGGCATCCTTATTTGGAGTGAAAGCTGGAAATCTATTCGGAAGTAATATTGAATCAGAATTGATTGGTAAGTTGTTGAACGATTATAATGCACCAAGAATGATGTATTTATACGGTGAAAGATAAGGAGGGACAAATATGTCGGAATATATTGAACGACAACCGGATCTGACGGATAAAACAATTGTCACAGGACAGCCTAGCGATTATGAAACTGTTGAAACAGAACACTTTCATGCGAAATATGCGGGGTTTTGGACGCGGCTATGGGCGTACACAATAGACTTGATTGTTCTCTCTGCCATCAGCGGAATTATCATTAAACCGATTTTTCGAATTGCTGGTTGGGAAATAACAAACCCTTCATTCTTCTTATTCAGCCCCTATAAAATCACGGTGTTAGTGTTGTTGTTGCTCTACTTCATGCTAATGACGAAGTATTTGCAACAGACAGTAGGAAAAATGATTATGGGTATACGAGTTGCATCAAAAGATGGAGGGCAACTGACTTGGGGAGCGATAATCTTCAGAGAGGGCATTGGACGTTTCATTTCCAAAATGCTTTTGGTTCCTTATTTACTAGTCATATTCATGCCGAAAAAAGAAGCGTTGCATGATTTGTTTGCGGACACAATTGTTCAACATGAGTCTTCGTATGAAAAAGAGTTGCGGATAAATTATCGCAAACGGAATGAGGGACAACAGTTGCAAGAAGGCACTCTGATTTAGTAAGATAGACATAGAAAAGGGGGCGTATTAATGGTTAACGTTACATTTCAAAACAATCCTATGACATTGCTCGGTAAAGAAGTTTCAGTAGGGGATACAGCAAACGATTTTACAGTGCTTGCTAACGATTTGAGCCCGGTTACACTTGCTGACTCAAATGGGAAGGTCAGACTAATCAGTGTGATTCCTTCTATCGATACAGGAGTCTGTTCAGCACAGACGCGTAAGTTTAATGAAGAAGCTTCGTCACTTGGAGATAACGTTCAAGTCTTGACAATCTCTGCCGATCTTCCGTTTGCACAGGCTAGATGGTGTGCTGCAGAAGGAATTGACAATGTTCAGACGCTATCCGATCATCGTGATCTTTCATTCGGAGAAGCATACGGAGTTGTCATGAAAGAGCTGCGTTTGCTTGCACGCTCAGTATTTGTTATTGATAAAGATAATAAGGTAACTTATGTTGAATATGTCGGGGAAGGTACAGACCATCCTGATTACGAAAAAGCAATTTTAGCAGTAAAGAAACTAACAAAGTAATAAAAATTATGAAAGCCCACTCGGAGACGGGTGGGCTTTGTCAATTGAGGGATAAAGATATGAAAACAAATACGGAAATTATATTTTCATTTATAGATGCATATGCGGAATCTAAGGAAGAGCTTTACTTAGAAGCGATTGTTGAAGTCTGCCAAAAGTGGTTAGTAGGCGATATAAAACCCGAAGTAACAGAAAAGATCACTAAAGAGGATATCCGTAAAGGTATTCAGCTAGCTGTTTTGAAAGGTATGAAGCAAAATGTTCAGCCTAATCACCAGATGACCCCCGATTCAATTGGGATGCTCATTGGACATATCGCTGGTAAATTAGCAGCAGATGAACAAAGTCTGACACTTTTAGATCCGGCGGCAGGCACAGGTAATTTGCTTTATACTGTCATGAATACAATTGAAAATGATGTCACTGCAACGGCAATTGAAATTGATGATTTACTTGTCAGGTTGTCTGCAGTTACAGCGGAACTCCTTGAACATCCTGTTACGTTTTATGTTCAAGACGCACTGCGACCGTTATTTGTAGATCCAGTCGATATTACGGTAAGTGATTTACCAGTAGGTTTCTATCCGGATGATGAAAATGCGCTAAATTATGAATTGATGTCCGCTGAGGGACATGCATATGCACATCATTTATTTATTGAGCAATCGATGAAGCACACAAAACCGGGAGGTCATGGCTTATTCATCGTCCCAGCGAATCTGTTCGAATCCGACCAATCTTCTGTATTGCATCCGTACTTAAAAAACAAAACAATTATCCGAGCAATTATTCAACTACCTGATTCGTTATTCAAAAATGCGGCTCATGCAAAAAGTATTTTAATACTGCAGAAACCCTTACCAGAAAAGAAAGTGGTGCATGATGTTCTTCTTGCTAAAGTTCCTAATATGACTGATAGGCATGCAATGGCGTTATTTCTTCAGAAAATTGATATTTGGGCTAATGAATAAAGTATTATTAACCTGACAATTGTGTCTGATACAAAAGAAATCAGTTGAAAAGGGGTACACTTTATGCGGAATATTTTAGCGATAAACGCTGGGAGTTCATCCTTGAAGTTTCAGCTTCTCAAAATGCCCGAAGAATACGTAACGACGATAGGACTAATAGATAGAATTGGTCAAACTGAATCATTGTTCACCATGAAATCCGAAGATGGTAAAATTGAATTAATACAAGGTATCAAGAACCATACAGAAGCAGTAAATATATTGCTTGAAATGCTGATTAGCCAAGGAATCGTAACCTCTTTTGATGAGATTGACGGAGTCGGCCATCGTGTCGTACATGGTGGTGAAGTGTTTAGCGATTCTGTGCTTATTAATGAAGATGTTGTCGCAGCACTTCAAAAACTATCTAATCTAGCGCCATTGCATAACCCGGCTAATATCGTAGGTATTAACGAGTTTAACAAAGCTTTGCCAAACGTTCCGGCAGTTGCAGTTTTTGACACAGCATTCCATCAGACAATGCCGGAAAGTTCATTTTTATATCCGTTGCCATATGAGTATTACGAAAAATACGGTATCCGAAAATACGGTTTCCATGGTACTAGTCATAAGTATGTAACAGAGCGTGCAGCGTTGTTGTTAAACAGACCACTTGAAGATACGCGGCTAATTTCTTGTCATTTGGGAAATGGCGCGAGCATAGCCGCAGTAGAACGTGGTAAATCGCTCGATACTTCTATGGGTTTTACACCTCTTGCTGGTGTAACGATGGGAACACGTTCAGGAAATATAGATCCCGCTTTAATCCCTTATATTATGGATCAAACGGGAAAGACTGTTGAAGAAGTACTCGAAGTGTTGAATAAACAATCAGGAATGCTTGCGATTTCGGGTTTTTCGAGTGATTTGCGCGACATTGAAATCGAGGCTTTAAAAGGAAATACACGTGCACAGCTTGCGTTAGATGTCTTTGCGGATCGAATTCATAAATATATTGGTTCTTATGCCGCGAGGATGGGCGGTGTGGACGCAATTATATTTACAGCTGGAATCGGTGAAAATAGTATAGTTATTCGCGAAAAAGTTTTAGAAGGCCTTGAGTTTATGGGAGTCTACCTAGATCCCGATTTAAATAATATCAAGGGAAAGGAAGTACATATTAGTTATCCATACTCCCCTGTAAAAGTGCTTGTCATCCCGACGAACGAAGAGGTTATGATTGCCAGAGATACGATGCGGGTTGCACAATTATAAGTTTGGGAGAATAGTTCAGTGTGCTTTGTTTTAAACATTCAGTCCTAGTTCGGGTATTATCCACAATACATGTGAAAAAGAGTTGCCCATACAAAAATTGGGCAACTCTTTTATCATTAATTTACAGCTGGAATCAGCGAAAACAGTATTGTTATTCGTGAAAACTTTAAAAGAACGATTAATCCCAACAAACGAAGAAATCAGAATGGCGAGAGATACAATGAGGCTTGCAGGGGTATAAAAGGTTTAAGGGGTTTTACTATTTAGGGGGTGTTCTATATATGAAGAGCTTTTTTGTCATGCAAGGAGAAACATATCGAGAAGAAAAAGAATTAGGTGTTATTTGGTCTCCGCAACAAGATAGTGGAGGGCAGATCCCCCATTCATGGTTGCGGATGAAGGAAGTGAATGAAGGTGATCGTTTCTTCCACTATGTAAAAGGGAATATTGTTGCGATTAGTGTTGCTAAAACTGAATGCAGAGCAGCGACTAAACCATCAAAAGTGCAAAGATATGAACGCTCGAGTGATGACGGTTATTTGGTGAATTTAGAATATCATGAACTAGAAAAACCACTAAACGTACACTCAAACTTTGATAAAATCTCACCACTTTTACCAATAAAATATTCTCCGTTTCAACAAGATGGAAATGGAAATTCAGGATATTTATATCCATGTAATGAAGAGTTGGTCATTAAATTATTAGAACTTATTAGTGATTTGAATATTTACCAAGTGGATGAGGAGCAGCTGGAGTTAGCGATTGGTACAGTTCGGCGTACAGAGCGCAATACATTTATTCCAATGATTGCTGAAACGGAAGCAGAAGTGAAATCAAAGATTCGTTTGGGTCAACAAAAGTTTAGGAGAGAGTTATTGCTGTTGTGGAATCATAAATGTGCTTTGTGTGATATTGAATTATCTGCTTTACTTCAAGCGAGCTACTCCAAGCCGTGGAAAGACAGTACTGATCTTGAAAGAGTCTATCCTTATAATGGAGTACTATTATGTTGTAATCACGACGCCTTATACGATAAAGGGTATATTGCGTTTGATGGACAAGGCAAATTACATATTTCTACGTCTGTTCCTGAGAACGATTATTTAGTATATAATATCCATCCGAAAAAGAAGATTGCTCGATTTGAGGAAAATAAGCCTTATTTTAAGTGGCATCTAAAGAATATATTTCAACAATAAAAAGAAGTTTTTCGGTCACCTTTTTTTAACTTTTCTCATTTATCCTATTAACATAAGTTTGGTCCTTAACGAATTGACTCATATAATGCGTGGTTTAGTTTTAATTTATTTCCTTCAAAACTACTTTTATTCAATAGGTCAAATGTATTAATTAAAAATATGTTCAAATCGATGATTTTTACTGAAATTTTATTGGTAAAAATTCTACTGAAGTCATCGGCATCAGGGGCTTATCGAATGTTATTTAAAGTTCATTTACATAGGTCTATTTAATCACATATTGAATATGAGAGTGGATAGGAAAATTGAATTGACTGCAAAACAACTATATAGTTAAAAAGTAAATCTCCTATTTCTTCCTGAGAAATTGAAATGACTGCAGTTCTGTCCTTTTGTTTTAAATTCCTCTTAATTTAAAATCTAAAGTTGGTATGAACAACTGTAATAAGAGAAACACTTCAATAGTATATTTGCAAAGTCTGCTTTTGAAGTATTATTTCATTTTATGTGTAACAAAGACAATGTAAACAATGAACGTCTCTATCTTTCAGTGTTTGCATAACCTTTCTTTATTATCGAAAAAAATGTGCAATAATCTGCCTTCATGAAAAAAGGATGTATGGATCTTTACCTGAAGAGAATATTGATTGAGGTGTATAAATGGAACCAATTGTAGAAGTGAAAAACGTAACGAAGATTTTTGGTAAATCTCCAAAAGCTGCAGTAGAGTTATTAAAAAAAGGCAGTTCAAAGAAAGACATTTTAAAAGAAACGGGGCACACTGTCGGCGTTAAAAATGTAAACTTTAGCGTTTACCCAGGTGAAATCTTCGTGATAATGGGATTATCCGGAAGTGGAAAGTCTACATTAATCCGCATGTTCAACCGTTTAATTACGCCGACATTAGGTGAGATTTTGATCAATAATGAAGATATTGTAAAAATGGATGCTGCTCGTCTAAGAGATGTGAGACAGAAAAAGATAAGCATGGTATTTCAAAACTTTGCGCTTTTTCCACATAAAACAATTCTAGAGAATGCAGGATTTGGGCTTGAGATTCAAAAAATCTCCGATAAGGAGCGCCATGAAAAAGCAATGAATGCGTTAGAAGCTGTAGGGTTGAAGGGATATGAAAACCAGTTTCCCTCACAATTGAGTGGTGGGATGCAACAAAGGGTTGGACTTGCTCGTGCACTTGCTAGTGATACAGAAATCATCTTGATGGATGAAGCATTTAGCGCACTAGATCCATTAATTCGAAAGGATATGCAGGATGAGTTAATTGAAATTCAAGAAAGTTTCAAGAAAACCATTATTTTTATCACACATGATTTGGATGAAGCACTGCGCATAGGAGATCGAATAGCTTTAATGAAGGATGGAAGCATCATTCAACTCGGAACACCTGAACAAATAATGATAGAGCCAGCAAATGAATTTGTAGAGAAGTTCGTGGAAGATGTCGATTTGTCTAAAATACTAACTGCATCACACGTGATGAAACGTCCAGAGAAAATTAGTATAGACAGAGGTCCAAGGGTTGCACTAGAAATCATGGGAAGACAGGGTTATTCCAGTATATTCATTGTGGACCGTAAGCAAAAGTTATTAGGTGCGCTTAGTGCTGAGAATGCACGTCTTGCAATAGATCAAGGAAAATCAATTTCTGAAGTGATGACTGCTGACATCCCAACTGTAACAGAGGGTACCTTACTTGCTGATATTATGGAAGTGATGGCAACGTCAAGTATACCAATATCAGTTATAGATGAAGAGAACAGAATTAAAGGAATTATTATTCGGGGCGCATTAATTGGAGCTCTTGTCGGAAACAAAGATTCCTTGAATGATTTGGAGAGTGAATGATTTGAGTATATCCAAAATACCACTTGGAGAATGGGTTGATACCCTAGTTGATTGGGTAACCATTGTATTTGCAGGATTTTTTGAATTATTTACAAATGTAATTGATTGGGGCTTAGATCTTATAGTTGAGGTATTGAGTGTAGGGCCGCCTATCGTATTAATAATCATTTTAGGACTTTTAGTTACCTATACTAGTAAATGGCAATTAGGTGTATTTACCATAGTTAGTTTACTTTTGATTGATAATTTAGGATATTGGGAGTCGACAATTCAAACACTTTCGATTGTGTTAGTATCAGGATTTCTCACAATTCTAGTAGGGATTCCAGTAGGAATATGGTGTGCACAAAACCAAACAGTACAAAAAATTGTTACACCTACTTTAGATTTTATGCAAACAATGCCAGCGTTTGTATACCTGATCCCATCGATTTTATTCTTTGGAATTGGCGTAGTGCCAGGGATTGTTGCGTCGTTTATTTTCGCGATTGCGCCAACTATCCGTATGACGAATCTTGGTATTCGAGAAGTACCTGAAGATCTTATCGAAGCATCAAATGCTTTTGGATCGACAACTAATCAAAAATTGTTTAAAGTTCAATTGCCATTAGCAATGCCAACGATTTTGGCAGGAGTAAACCAAAGTATTATGCTTGCTCTTTCGATGGTTGTAACTGCTTCTTTAGTAGGGGCACCTGGTCTAGGAGCAGAGGTATACAGAGCTGTCAGCCAAATTAATGTTGGTCAAGGTTTTGAAGCAGGATTGTCAATTGTTATAATCGCTATCATTCTTGATCGCATTACGCAAAACTTGCGCAAGCCAGCTTATGAACATGTTATTAAGCCAAAAATCGTCTTTTTAATTTTCGCTTTACTTATAGGCGGTACTGCGATTGTTTTAGCAATTCCTCAAGGGGATACTGTGAATGAGAATGCTAGTGAAATTGGTACTCAGACAGGATATGAAATAATTGGTATTGAGCCTGGTGCAGGACTTATGGGGCAAGCTAAAACTGCAATAACTGATTATGGTCTTGATAATTGGAATCTAGTTGAAGGTTCTTCAGCTGCAATGGTTGCCGAATTGAAAAAAGCTTATGATGCAGAAGAGCCGATTATTGTCACAGGATGGACTCCACATTGGATGTTCTCAGCATATGATTTGAAATACCTGGAGGATCCTAAGGGTTCATTTGGTGGAGCTGAAGATATAAATACACTTGTAAGAAAAGGACTCGAACAAGATGCCCCAGGTGCATATAAGATCCTAGACCAATTCATCTGGGAACCAAGTGATATGGAAAGTGTCATGGTGGAAGTTTCTAATGGATCGAGTGCTGCAGAAGCTGCTGAACAGTGGATTGAAAATAATCCGGACAAAGTAGCAGAGTGGACGAAGGGTGTAGCGGCAGGAAATGGCGAGAGTATAGATCTTGTGTTTGTCGCTTGGGATTCAGAGATTGCCAGTACAAATGTCATTGGTAAAGTACTCGAACAAAATGGATACGATGTGTCATATGTTCAGGTTGAAGTTGGACCAATGTTTGCTGGTGTTGCTAACAATAGTGCAGATGCTATGGTCGGTGCTTGGTTACCAGGTACACATATGGAATATTATGAAACATATAAGAATGATTTAGTTGACCTTGGACCAAACCTTCAAGGAACAAAAAATGGATTAGTTGTACCTGCATATGTAGATATTGATTCAGTTGAAGATTTGAAGGATAAATGAGAAAGATTAAGCAAAAAGGCAGCTCACATTGAGTTGCCTTTTTGCTATGAATTTTGATTGGGTCATTATTATATGGGTTTTAAGGGTACATGAACCCTTACAACAAATTGATTCATTTAAGGACAATCTTATAGAATAGAAAAATTGGATTACTCATATTGATAATTTCAAATTAGAGCTATGGTTATTCAGCCTTTATTTTAGGTATTGTCCACAATATAAAAAGAGTTGCCCATAGAACAATTGGACAATTCTACTTTCATTATTTCGCAGATTCAGGTGTACGGATAACAAGAACGTCACATTTTGCGGAACGTACTATATTTTCTGATACACTGCCGATTAGGAATCGTTCTACAGCATTTAAACCGGTGGCACCACAAATGATTAAATCAGCCTCTAATTTTTTAGATAGATCTTTAGAAATCATTGTTTTTGGTGAGCCATATTCTACTATGACATTAACACGTTGCAATCCAGCTTTTTCTGCTTCTACTTTGTAATCGCCTAAAAGATCTTCAGCAAATTTTTGGGCACGTTCAGCAATTGAACGATCATAAGCTTCGATTGCAGCATAAGAACGTGTATCGATAATGTTTATTAGGTTTAGTGTTGCTTCGTTTCTATCAGCAATTGCCACAGCTTTTCTGAAAGCCCATTCAGATTCTTTGGAACCGTCTACAGCAACTAAAATTTGTTTGTATACTAAAGTCATTATTCCTCACTCCATCCTAATAATAGTATACTACCTTATTTCGACTTTTATAGTTGAAAAACCTTTTAATCATAGAGGGAAATGATAATCATTTAGTGATTTGACGAAATTGTGACAGTTGGGAGAAGTGGCTTAATGAAAATCTATCGTACAATTACAGAGTGGTTGTTTATTTAATATTCCGCAAATAGACAAAATAGAGCATAATAACTTACTTTCTGATAATATTGAATTGGATTGGTTCAGATGAATGCATGTATGTCAGGTGACCAACTAACTAAACATCATCTCGAGGAGGAATAGTAATGATTATTGGTGTCCCAAAAGAAGTGAAAAACAACGAAAATCGTGTCGCTATGACACCTGCAGGCGTATTCAACTTAAAGTCTGCAGGACATGAAGTTATTATTGAAAAAGGTGCTGGCTTAGGTTCAAGCTTTATGGACGAAGATTATAGTGAGGCTGGTGCTAAAATCGTAGCAACTGCTGAAGAAGCATGGAATGTAGATATGGTTATGAAAGTTAAAGAACCTGTTGCTTCCGAATACGGATATTTCAGTGAAGGGCTAATCTTATTCACATACTTGCATCTTGCACCTGAAGTAGAGTTGACTCAAGCACTTCTTGACAAAAAAGTTGTTGGGATAGCCTACGAAACAGTACAACTTCCAAATAACTCGTTGCCACTTCTTGCTCCAATGAGTGAAGTCGCAGGCCGTATGGCTACACAAATCGGTGCACAATATTTACAACAAACAAACGGCGGTAAAGGTATTTTACTGAGCGGCGTACCAGGTGTTTCACGCGGTAACGTAACAGTTATCGGTGGCGGACAAGCTGGAACGAATGCTGCTCGTATCGCAGTAGGAATGGGTGCGAAAGTAACAGTTCTTGACTTGTCAGTTGACCGTCTACGTCAATTAGATGAAATCTTCGGAAATGATATTCAAACACTGGTTTCAAATCCATTCAACATTGCTGAATCTGTGAAAGATGCAGATCTAGTTGTCGGAGCTGTTTTGATTCCAGGAGCGAAAGCACCGAAACTAGTTTCAGAAGATATGGTTAAATCGATGAAACAAGGTTCTGTTCTTGTAGACATCGCAATCGACCAAGGTGGTATTTTTGCAACTTCGGATCGCGTTACGACTCACGACGAACCTACTTATGTAAAACATGGTGTCGTTCATTATGCAGTAGCGAATATGCCAGGTGCAGTACCACAAACTTCAACAACAGCTTTAACGAACGTAACAGTTCCATATGCACTTCAAATTGCAAACAAAGGTTATAAGAAAGCATGTCTCGATAACGTTCCTCTTCAAAAAGGTATTAACACGATGGAAGGGCATGTAACATATAAAGCGGTTGCAGATGCTCAAGGCGTGGAATATGTACCTGCTGAGACACTATTAAACCAATAATGATATAGAAGAAGTTGTCCACACTTGTTAGTGTGTGGACAACTTCTTTTTGTTTTAACGAAAAACTGTGCAATCGTTAAGCATTAATAATTTTCAATTCTTTGGGGAACTTTGTCAATACTTCAACGCCGTCAGCTGTTACAACAACATCATCTTCAATCCTGACCCCCGTAATTGCAGGATTATAAATACCGGGTTCAATTGTGAAGACCATGCCTTCTTTTAGAGTAAGTTCGTTGGTACCTGTGATCGATGGAAACTCATGAACTGAAATACCAAGCCCATGTCCAATTCGGTGTGTGAAATATTCTCCGTATCCAGCCTGATCAATTACATCACGAGCAGCTTTATCGATATCCATCGCCTTGACGCCTGGACGGACTAAATCTACAGCAGCTTGCTCCGCTTTTCTAACTGTTTCATAAATTTCACGCATTTCAACCGTCGGCTCGCCGAATGCCACTGTACGTGTAATATCGGAACAATAGCCCTTATAGACTACGCCTAGGTCGAATAGGATGAAATCACCTTGCTGAATTTTACGATCACCAGGCGTACCGTGTGGAGAGGCAGTTTTAGGACCGGATAAGACCATTGTATCGAATGACATCTTCTCGGCACCTTTTTTCTTCATTTCAAACTCGATTGCCATTAGAATTTCAAGTTCAGTTTTTCCTTCTGCAATCTCCCTGCAACCCACTTCGATAGCGTAATCGGCAAGTTCAGCAGCAATGCGTAAGTTGTTTAGTTCCTCTTCACTTTTAATATTACGCATGCTATTTAACTGTTCGTCCAAGCGCACGAAATTAGCATTAGTAAACAGCTCGCTCATGCGTTCAAGACGCTCGACTGTCAAATGAGACTTCTCTACTGCTATTGAAACTGGAAGGTTACCACGTTTACGGACAGCCTCCATGACAATATCCCATGCATCATCGGTGTCTTCGTGGCCAACTGCATCGAAAGGCCAACCAGCTGCCTTTACATCAGGTATTTCCATTAAAGGACAAATTACAAATGGATTCTCATCTTTAAACACCATGACACCGAGAAGTCGCTCATGGGGATCGCTTCGGAATCCTGACAAGTAAAATACATTGTCTGGTGTAGTGATAAATGCTGCATCCAAATTTTCTTTTTGAAGAAATT
Source organism: Sporosarcina sp. Y352 (assembly GCF_056786535.1). Classification (NCBI taxonomy): domain Bacteria; kingdom Bacillati; phylum Bacillota; class Bacilli; order Caryophanales; family Caryophanaceae; genus Sporosarcina; species Sporosarcina sp. Y352. The sequence continues at coordinate 226,967 of NZ_JBXCJE010000001.1, read as the reverse complement.
GTTGTATTTCTTTTACTTTACTCATTACAATGACCTCCCAATACGAATATGCCTATTATAACAAAAAAGAGGGTTTTCAGGTTGTACGACGAAATTTGTCTAATGACAAGAAATATAGGAGGAGATTTTACGATGAAGATTTCATACCATGGTCATTCGATTGTTAAAATAAAAACTGGCGATTTTACGATTCTGATTGATCCATTTATTACAGGAAATAAGCTTACAGATCTAATAGTAGAAAATGAAAAACCAAATGTAATTCTGCTGACACATGGTCATAATGACCATGTTGGCGATACCGTTGCCATAGCGAAAGCTAGTAATGCACTTGTTGTAGCTCCGAATGAGCTTGCAATCTATCTGTCTTGGCAGGGCATAAGAACGCACGGCATGAACATAGGTGGATCATGCAAGTTTGATTTTGGAACAGTGAAATATACACAGGCGTTTCATAGTTCTTCTTACACGACTGAAGCGAATGAAATCATTTATACGGGAATGCCAGCTGGTATTTTGTTTATGGTGGAAGGGAAAACAATCTATCATGCGGGAGATACTTCGATTTTTGGCGACATGGAGATGATCGGAAAACGTCATCCAATTGATGTAGCTTTTGTTCCAATTGGTGATAACTTCACAATGGGCCCTCAAGATGCGGCCAGCGCTGTCGAATTACTAAATCCGAAGCTTGCTGTACCTATCCATTTCAATACATTTCCACCGATTGAGCAAGATCCGGAAACGTTCAAAGCTCTAGTAAATGGGCATATAGTGAAAATAATGGATGTAGGTGAAACATTAGAATTATAAATGTCTAGACTTTTTCATCAGTCCTCTGTTTAGTCGTCACTGTTCATGCAGTAAGCGCTTTTCTTAAACGTTTTGTGGTAGAATAGCCTTAAGGTCATGATAGAGAAAAGGTGAAGACATGGCGACAAAACATGAACTAATACTTCGTTATATCGAAGGACTTTCCGTTGGTGAAAAAATTTCAGTACGTCAAGTTGCGAAAGCACTTTCTGTAAGTGAAGGAACAGCTTATAGGGCGATTAAAGAAGCAGAAAACCAAAAACTCGTTAATACGATCGAACGTGTCGGTACAATCCGGATTGAGAGGAAAAAGAAGGAGAATATCGAACGACTGACATTTGCAGAAGTGGTTAATATTGTTGATGGTCTAGTGCTCGGAGGACGCAGTGGTTTACATAAGACGTTGACCAAGTTCGTTATTGGGGCAATGCAACTTGATGATATGCTGCGTTACATTAATGCAGGTAGTCTCTTGATTGTGGGGAATAGATTGAAGGCACATGAAACAGCGCTTCTAGCTGGTGCCGCGGTGCTTGTTACAGGTGGATTTGATGCTTCCGATGAAGTGAAACAACTGGCGGATGAATTGGACCTACCCGTTATTTCAACAAGTTACGACACATTCACAGTAGCAACGATGTTAAACAGGGCAATTTATGATCAGTTAATCGAAAAAGAAATCTTGCTGGTAGAAGATATTTTGACGCCTCTAGCAGAAACAATTACGATTTCAGCAAAAGATCAGGTCACACGCTTTCATGAAGTGAATGATAAATCGGCCCATACTGGTTATCCCGTTGTGGAGAAAAGTGGGAAGCTTGTCGGGGTAATAACATCACGTGATGCGATTGGTAAAATGAATGATGAATTAGTTGAAAAAGTAATGACCCGTCATCCAATTACTGTTACCGGTAAGACATCTGTCGCCTCCGCAGGACACAGTATGATCTGGGAAGGCATTGATCTTCTACCAGTAGTAACAGACGCAGGAATCCTCACGGGTATCATTAGTCGACAGGATGTTTTAAAAGCGATGCAGATGACGCAACGTCAACCGCAGCAGGGAGAAACAATTGACGACATTATAAAGAATCAGATGAAAACGATACCTGAGCAACCCCATACTATTGAGTTTACAGTAATTCCACAAATGACAAATCAGTTTGGTTCCCTGTCTTATGGAGCATTGACGACCCTTTTGACCGAGTCGGGTAATAGAGCCATTAAGATGCGGAAACGGGGGGAAAGTGTACCTGAAAACATGTCGCTGTATTTTATAAAACACGTTCAACTCGGCAGTGTAGTCGTTGTCATACCAAGGATTTTGCATATGAGTAGACGTTTTGTAAAAGTCGATTTTGATATTTTAACTGAAGGTGACTTAGTTGCCAAAGCGATGATTATGTATCAATTATTTGAACGATGAAGAAGTGGAAAATAAAAACTGATGCACATAAGCGCATCAGTTTTCATTCAACTCTGTTTCTTCTTTGACAAAACTTTTATAATGTTTGTAGGCTCGATAATTGAAAATGCCTACATAAGCTCCAAGGCCGATGAACAAGGCTGCAATGATATAAGTTGTGATGCCATTAAAAAGCATCAGCTGATTAATTCCAAAAAAGAGTAACAAGCTACCTAGAAAACCACCCGCCATACTCGCATACATTTTTTTGCGAATTGGAAATAACTGTTTGGTACGAAATTGCCTGGTCTTGAAATAGAAATAAAAGACCGCAGATGCGATTATGAAAAATACTAAAAAGAAATTTATAGTTAACATGAAAGCCCTCCATTACATACAAACTTATTACATTGTAGCGGCTTTTCGAATAGATTGCGACCGGAATATATCGAAGCTTGGAGGAATCGTTTATGAAAAGACAAATCATCGACACAATTGAAAAATACGATAAAATCATTATTCATCGTCATATAAGACCTGATCCGGATGCGTATGGCTCACAGTCAGGGTTAAAAGAATTGTTAAAAGCTAATTATCCTGAAAAACAAGTTTTTGCAACAGGCCAACATGATGAGACACTTACATATTTGACTTTGCAGGATCATGTCGAACAATCGTTTTATGAAGGGGCTCTAGTGATTATCACCGATACAGGAAATATAGAGCGAATTGACGGCGAGTTCTATACTGAAGGTGCTTTACTCATGAAGATTGATCATCATCCTGATGCGGATCCTTATGGTGATGTAAAATGGGTTAATACTGATTCAAGTTCAACATCGGAAATGATTTACTCCTTATACGAAGTAGGAAAAGAACATTATGGTTGGAAAATGACCACTGATGCCGCCCGACTTTTATTTGCAGGAATTGTAGGAGATACAGGACGTTTCCTATTCCCCAGCACGACTGTAAATACATTTGAAGTAGTAAGTGATTTGATCAAATTTGATTTTGATAGAACTGAACTGTTTGCAGGAATGTATGAGATGAAGCGGGAATTACTACATCTTAAAGGATATATTTATCAAAACTTCACAATTGACGAAAATGGTGCAGCTTTTGTGAAACTGGATAAGGCACTACTCGAAAGATTTGGGGTATCAGTTTCGGATACTTCCCAATTGGTAGGTGCACTAGGGGATGTACAGGGAATTAAAGCCTGGATTATCTTTATTGAGGAAGCCGATCAGATTCGGGTTAGGTTTCGTTCAAAAGGACCGGTTATTAATTCGTTGGCTGCACAATATGGAGGCGGTGGTCATCCACTCGCAGCTGGCGCGTCTGTCTATTCTTGGGAAAAAACAGATGAAGTCATTGGAAAGTTAAAAGAACTTTGCATGTAGGAAAACGAGCGGAGGAATTACATTGACACTTGTCTATCCGCAAGTAGTGACGGGTGCAGATCTTCTGCGCGGAATCATAAAAATCGAGGATTTAGCCCCACTTCTGAAAAGGAGAGGGGCTACATCTGTTGCGATTGTCAATTCTAAATTATATGGCATCCGTCCTTTTTATAAAATGATGATTAAATTTGGAATCCGCCCAGTGATTGGTTTGTCTGTGTACTTGGAAACTGGAGAAAAGGAAGCCGTCCTTCTTTACGTTTATGCAAAAGATGATGAAGGATATCGAAACCTTCTGAAGATGAGCAGTGCGGTTTCTGTGAGAGAGTCTGAAACACTACCCATTCAATGGCTGAAGGCTTATAGCTCGGGATGTATAATCTTTTGTCCGATGACAGATGATTCATGGAACACTTCTCGTACCGAAGATGATTTTACTCGCATGATAAAGGGGTGTGACACATCTTCGGTTATTATAGGCATCGATAGATCAGGAGGCATAAAACATCCTGATGAAGCTGCAATTGAAATGATTGCAGCTTCAACAAACATACCTATTGCCGCTGTCTATGAAAGTAGGTATATCCATAAAGAAGATGCTTTTGCGTATGAAGTCGCCGAAGCAATCCGTACGGGTTATAAACTTAATGACCCAGCAAGGCCTCATAATCTTACAAAGACAGCATATCTCCCTGAAGAAAGCGAACTTGTTGATTGGTTTTCAGACAGACTTCAATGGCTTTCAAATATGTCAGATATCCTTTTATCGTGCGACGCAACATTACCGCCAACTCAATCGCTGATGCCGGTATTTCCAGTTCCGCTGGAGGAGACTTCAACATCCCTCTTAGCTAAAAACAGTGCTGCAGGTTTAAAACGGCGGCTCGGTGAGGTGGAAGAAGTGTATGATTTGCGCCTACGGTATGAAATAGGAATTATTAGTGAAATGGGATTCGCAGACTACTTCCTAATTGTCGAGGACTTTATGCGTTATGCCAAAGAACAAGGAATACTTACGGGTCCCGGACGGGGCTCTTCGGCAGGGTCGCTTGTTGCTTATGCCCTTGATATAACTGATGTAGATCCTATAAAATATGGACTAATTTTTGAACGGTTTCTTAATCCGGGTCGAGTGACGATGCCGGATATCGATATCGATTTTGCAGACAACCGTCGTTCTGAAGTGATTGACTATGTTGCAAAGAAATATGGGAAAATGCATGTCGCACAAATTATTACATTTGGTACGCTTTCCACTAGATCAGTTGTCCGTAATGTAGCTCGAGTTTTCGATTTTTCAAATGAAGAGATGGCTTATTTATCAAAAGAAATTCCTAATAGACACAGAATTACAATCGAACAGGCAGTTGCAGAATCAAAGGCGCTTCGTGATTGGATTGCAATTGATCCAGTACGAAATGACTGGTTAGAAGCTGCAATTAAGCTAGAGGGGCTACCGCGCAATGCATCAACACATGCAGCGGGACTTATTTTATCACCAGTCCCGCTAGTTGATGTAGTACCACTTCAAAGCGGTTCGGATGACATCTACTTGACCCAGTGGCCAATGGGAGACGTCGAAGAACAGGGATTATTGAAAATGGATTTTCTAGGGTTGCGTAATTTAACTCTACTGGACCGCATTAGGTCAATGATCTCTTACGATAAAGGAATCAGAATCGATTTTGAAGATATTCCACTTAATGATGAAAAAACATTTGAGCTTTTTAGAACTGGGGATATGACGGGGATATTTCAATTTGAATCAGATGGAATGAGAGATGCACTCCGATTAATCCGTCCAAATAAGTTTGAAGATATTTTTGCTATCACTGCTTTGTATCGACCGGGACCGATGGAGAATATCCCTCTTTATAGCCGACGCAAAAATGATAACGAACAAATTACCTATATTCACCCACAGCTCGAAGCGGTGTTAAAAGAAACATACGGTGTTATCGTTTATCAAGAACAAATCATGGAGATTGCAGTTCGCTTTGCTGGATTCACTATGGGAGAAGCCGACCTGTTAAGGCGTGCGGTCAGCAAGAAGAATCGGGAGAACTTAGAGAAAGAACGAATTCATTTCACACAAAAAGCCGTCAGTAACGGTTATCCTGAAAATTCAGCTGTTGCAATCTATGACCTCATTGTGAAGTTTGCGGATTACGGCTTTCCAAAAAGCCATGCAGTCGCATATTCACTTATTTCTTATAGACTAGCTTATTTAAAAGCGAATGAACCCGCTTATTTTTACGCAGCCCTTCTTTCCTCAACCACTGGAAACAATGAGAAGGCAATTGAACTGATGCGTGAATCTGAAGCGAGGGATGTTAAAGTTCTTCCTCCTTCTATTAACCGCAGTAAGTATATGTACACTGTTGAAAACGGTTCAATAAGAATTGGTCTTGGAGCTATCAAAGGCGTAACACCCACTTTTTATAATGCAGTTAAGCAAGCTAGGAAGTCTGGCGGTAATTGGAAAACGCTGTTTGAAATGGCAGCATCTCTCGGGGGTGAGGTATTCACTGAGAAATCGATTAAACCGCTTGTTAAGGCTGGGGCACTGGATGTATTTGGTGAAACGCGTGCAGTCCTGTTAACGTCGATTGATGCAGCAATATCCCACGCATTATTCATCCGTCCTGATGATGGCGACGATTTTCTCAGCGAAGTGATGCGATCAGTCGCAAGTCCGAAATACTCTCCTGGTGGCACAATGCCAAGGATGATGTTGCTAGAATACGAAAGAGAAGTCCTTGGTTTTTATCTATCAGAACATCCTGCAGCTGAGGTTAAGAAAGCAGCTGGGGGTAATTATAATACCATCATCTCAATCGATTCTTTAGCGGATAGAACATATGTGAAAATTGCTGGCCTTATAACTGAAATCAAACGAATACGAACGAAAAAAGGGGAATCGATGGCATTTGTCACGATTCAAGATGAAACGGGCTCAATTTCTTGTACGCTTTTTCCACAAAAATACGCGCTCTCGAATCCGCTTCTTATCGAGATGGCAATCATTCATATTGAGGGGACTGTCGAACGTCGAAATGGGAAACCGCAGATAATTATTCAACAAACAAAGGATTTATGAAAATGCTGTAGGTTTTTCCTTAATTGGGTTTCACTTTACGTTCAGCAGCGTTTTCTGTATGCTATAGACAGAAGTGGTCTGACCACTTTTCATCATATATATTTCCGAAGGGGTCCGTGAATGCATAATACAAAACCGACTTCAAAAATGTTTCTTGATATTGTAGAAGAACTTAAATCGATAATTCGAGAAGAAGGTATTGAAACGGGTGAAAAGCTACCCTCAGAACGTGAGCTTGCGGAGCGCTTGCAAGCGGGCAGGTCTACGATTCGTGAAGCGCTGCGAAGTCTAGAGCTACTAGGGATAATTGAAACCAGGCGCGGTGAAGGGACCTTTCTTGTGGATTACAAAAAGCATAAGCTCGTTGAGGTTCTTGCTGCATTCGTCATGCAACAGACCGACTCAGTGAATGATGTTCAGGAAACAAGAAGAATCCATGAAAAAGCAGCGATTATGGCTGTGTGTAATGATGCTACGTTAAGGATTTTGCCAGTATGGGGTAGTTTATTGAAGAAAGTTGATAAAGACGGGGAAATCTTACGGGAAGATCTTATCCGGGAGATGATTGTCGCAACCGGTAACAGATTATCTTTGAAAATTTGGTTTCTACTAAAACAATACAGCAAAGTACCATTCGAGAGCATGACCGAAACGATTGAAAACGATATTATAAAAAAATTGCTTCACAATTTGTGTGAAGGAAATACTACTATAACACTGGAAGCTTATTCGGAATGGATTGAATTAGTTGAAAGTGAAAGAGGGGAAAGCCTGTAATGATTCGAGATCTATTTAGTAAGAATAGAAATAAACATAAAAATACAACTACAATTCCTTCCGTCGACGCTAAAAACGACGTTCCTGAAGGAATAATGACTAAATGTCCGGAATGTAAACATATTGTTTTAACAAAAGATTTAATTAAGACATTGAAAGTCTGTCCAAAATGCGATCATCACTTTAAAATGACTGCAACTGAACGAGTTGCTTGTCTTTTCGATGACGAGACGTTTGAATCGATTGATAATCACTTAAAAACGGAAAACCCCCTTAGTTTCCCCGCTTATACTGAAAAAGTTGAGTCGGATTCTAAGAAAACAGGGTTAAACGAAGCCGTACTCACTGGAACAGGAAAGATTGATGGACTAGAAGTAGCTGTTGCAATAATGGATTCCCATTTCCGAATGGGCTCAATGGGATCAGTTGTCGGGGAAAAGATTACTCGCGCAATTGAAAAAGCAACTGCACTTGGCATACCGGTAATCATATTTTCAGCTAGTGGTGGTGCACGCATGCAAGAAGGAGTGTTATCACTCATGCAAATGGCTAAAACGAGTGTCGCGCTTAATCGGCATGCGAGCGAAGGATTACTTTATGTATCTGTGATGACATACCCAACGACGGGTGGTGTGTCGGCAAGTTTTGCCTCGGTAGGTGATATTAATATAGCGGAACCAAAAGCACTAATCGGATTCGCGGGTAGACGTGTCATTGAACAAACTGTCAGAGAAAAATTACCGGAGGATTTTCAGACTGCAGAATTTTTGCTAGATCATGGCCAATTGGATGCTGTCGTACACCGCGCTGAAATGAAAGAAACACTATCTAAAATTTTGCGACTTCATGTAAGGGGGATGAACTGAAATGGGTAAAACGTTGAAATTTGAAGAACCAATCGTCAAGCTACGTGAAAAAATCATCGAGCTTGAAGAGTATACAACGACCAACTCAGTTGATCTTTCTGATGAAATCGATACGTTAAAAATGCGATTGAAAAAGTTGGAAAGAGAAATTTATGAAAATATGGAACCTTGGGATCGGGTTCAAGTGGCAAGACATCCCGAACGTCCGACAACAATGGATTATATAAATATGCTCTTTAAAGATTTCATGCAATTGCACGGTGATAGAGCTTACGGTGACGATGCTGCTATTGTAGGTGGAATTGCTTCATTCGAATCGAGACCAATTACAGTAATTGGCCATCAACGCGGAAAAGATACAAAAGAGAACGTCAAGCGAAATTTTGGAATGCCGCATCCTGAAGGGTACCGAAAAGCTCTGCGCCTAATGAAACAGGCGGAGAAATTCGGAAGACCAATTGTGTGTTTCATCGATACAAAGGGGGCTTTCCCTGGTAAGGCGGCTGAAGAGCGGGGGCAAAGTGAGGCAATTGCCCGTAATCTTGTTGAAATGGCTGGCTTGACTGTTCCGGTTATCTCCATAGTTATCGGAGAAGGCGGAAGCGGAGGTGCACTAGCACTTGGCGTTGCAAACCATATCCACATGCTTGAAAACTCCACATACTCTGTCATTTCGCCCGAAGGGGCAGCGACTATACTTTGGAAAGACTCTAGTCTAGCCAAACAAGCGGCGGAGGCAATGAAAATCACTGCTCCACATTTAAAAGAAATGGGAATTATCGAGGAAATTATTCCGGAAGTGCGCGGTGGTGCACATCGTGACCTAGAAGCGCAAGCTATTCATTTAGGAGATGCAATCCGCAAATCATTAGAAAAACTAAACACATTGAATGGTCATGAACTCGTTAATCATCGATATGATAAGTTTCGTCAGATTGGTGTATTTTCTGAATAAATATAGGATGCGGGTAACCGCATCTATTCGTGTTTAGAAAATAATATTTAATCCTGAATTGGAGTGATTTCTACGAAAAAGATAGCTGTTTTGACAAGTGGCGGAGACGCACCAGGCATGAATGCTGCAGTTCGTGCTGTTGTTCGGAAAGCGATTTATGAAGGTCTTGAAGTGGCTGGTGTTTTTAATGGATATCAAGGACTGATTGAAGGGAAAATTGAACTTCTGCAACTTGGTTCCGTAGGAGATATTATTCAGCGAGGAGGCACGATGTTGCGCTCTGCCCGAAGCGCTGAATTTCGAACTCTTGAAGGGCGAGAAAAGGCACTTCAACAATTGAAGAAACACAATATCGATGGACTTGTTGTAATAGGTGGAGACGGTTCATTCAAAGGCGCATTTGAATTAACGGCTCTTGGATTGCCATGTGTTTGTGTTCCGGCCACGATCGACAATGATATAAACGGAACAGAATTAACAATAGGTTTCGATACAGCATTGAATACAGTCATTGATGCAATTGATAAGATACGTGATACTGCAACGTCTCACGAGCGGACATTCATCGTCGAAGTGATGGGGAGAGATGCCGGTGATCTTGCTTTATGGGCTGGACTAGCGGGTGGAGCGGAAACGATACTTATCCCCGAAGAGAAGTACGAAGTGCCTGATATTATCGAACGACTAAAAAGTGGTACGGGTCGCGGTAAGAAGCACAGTATTATCATTGTTGCAGAAGGGGTGATGTCTGCAGCAGAACTCGCTGAAATATTGAAGCGGGAAGCCGGTATTGAAACACGGATTTCTGTTCTGGGTCATGTCCAGCGTGGTGGATCCCCTTCTGCAAGAGATCGTGTTATTGCGAGTCAGTATGGAGCAAAAGCAGTTGAAGTTTTAAAAGAGGGCCGCGGAGGCATTGCTATTGGCATGCAAAATCATGTGGTGGTAGACTATGACTTAACGGACGTTTTCGAACAATCAGCTGGTTTTGATAAGAAAATGTACAAGATGTCCCAGGAATTGTCCATATAATTGGTTGTTCAAAAAACTTAAAAGAGGCGATAGTTGATGAGAAAAACGAAAATAGTATGTACAATTGGTCCCGCAAGTGAGTCCCCAGAATTATTGGAACAACTTATAGATGCGGGCATGAACGTAGCCAGGTTGAATTTTTCCCATGGTAATCATCAAGAGCATAAAGCACGTATAGACACTATAAAAAAAGTTGCACGTGAAAAGGGGAAAGTTGTCGGAATCTTGCTCGATACGAAAGGTCCTGAAATTCGGACACATTCGATGGAGAATGGAAAAGTGGAACTCGTAGCAGCGGAAAAAATAGATATTTCCATGACACAAGTTGTAGGAAATAATAATGTATTTTCAGTCAGTTACGAAAAATTGATTGAGGATGTAAGTGAAGGATCTGTCATATTATTAGACGATGGACTAATTCAGTTAGAAGTTACAGGCACGGATGAAAGTCAGGGATTAATTCATACACTGGTCGTTAATTCAGGTTCATTGAGTAATAACAAAGGTGTTAACGTACCTGGTGTTTCAGTCCAGCTTCCAGGAATGACAGAGAAAGACGCGGAGGATATCTTGTTCGGCATTAAAGAGGGCGTTGACTTCATAGCGGCATCGTTCGTTAGGCGTGCTTCGGACGTGATGGAAATACGATCACTTCTTGAGAAAAATGGCGGCTCTAACTTACAGATTATCCCTAAAATCGAGAATCAGGAAGGCGTCGACAACATCGATGAAATTTTGGCTGTCTCGGATGGCCTAATGGTTGCGCGTGGAGATCTAGGCGTTGAAATTCCTCCTGAAGCAGTTCCGCTCGTTCAGAAGAATTTGATTGAAAAATGTAATCAGGCTGGAAAAGCGGTAATCACTGCAACGCAAATGCTTGATTCGATGCAAAGAAATCCCCGTCCAACCCGTGCAGAAGCAAGTGATGTCGCAAACGCGATTTTTGACGGTTCTGATGCAATCATGCTCTCGGGAGAAACGGCTGCTGGAATTTATCCAGTTGAATCTGTACGTACAATGGATCGCATTGCATGTGCCACAGAAGAGGCTATCGATTACCGTTCAGTCGTTTCAACAAGAAGACGTGAAAAACATGGTAATATGACAGAAGCCATTGGACAAGCGGCTGCATACACAGCCATTAACTTGAAAGTGAAGGCCATTCTTGCACCGACAGAGAGCGGACATACGGCTAAAATGATAGCCAAATACCGACCGGGTTGTCCTGTTATCGCGGTTACATCATCAGAAGCTGTGTCGAGAAAGCTGTCACTTGTTTGGGGCGTCTATCCAATTGTTGGTAAAAAAGTGAGTTCAATTGATGAAATCCTCCAGGAATCTGTGGAAGAAAGTGTTAAACATCAATATGTCGGACATGGTGATGTAGTAATCATTACTGCTGGAGTTCCAGTCGGAAAGGCTGGCACTACGAATTTGATGAAAATCCATGTCATCGGTGATTTACTTGCGCGTGGACAAGGAATCGGGAAAGATGTCGCTTTCGGCCGTACCATAGTTGCTAAAAATGCTGATGAGGCACTGTCATATGATACAACAGGAGCGATTCTTGTTACGAACGGTTCCGATCGCGATATGATGCCTGCAATTGAAAAATGCGCAGGGCTAATAACAGAAGAAGGCGGGCTAACAAGCCATGGTGCTATTGTGGGTCTTAGTCTTGGTATACCTGTAATTGTCGGAGTCAAAGATGCTACAAAACTGATTCGCCATGGCAATGAGGTTACAATGGATGCTGAATCAGGTGTTATCTATAATGGACGCGCCAGCGTACTCTAAATAAATCGAGGCTGCTTCCGAAATAATCGGTGAGCAGCCTTTTTAGGAGATGAAATTAATTGTGAAATGGCTAGTACTCCTTTTCATTGCTGTCCCGACAGCTGAACTCGCGTTGTTAATCTATTCGGGGAAAACACTTGGTCTGTTACCAACAATTTCAATTATTTTAATAACGGCAATAGGTGGAGCCTACCTCGCCAAACGCCAAGGGATGAAAGCTTGGACTGAACTTAGGACACGTATGACAGTTATGGAGACTCCCGGCGATGCAATGATTGATGCAGTCTGTATTCTTTTTGGAGGAATCTTGTTAATCATGCCTGGATTTCTAACGGATCTAACAGGATTATTATTACTATTTAAGGGACCAAGGAATCTAATCAGACCATTTATCCAAAAATGGATTTATAATAAGATGAAAAATGGACAATTCGTCATCCGCTAAACAAGGGGTGCCGTCTGACTCTTAGTGCTGCAAATAGGAGGAATGGGGTCAATAACATACCGGGTAACCCGAATAGATAAAAGGAAGTCGCCGTAATGAAAAAAGCATGGATAGGCTTCAAATGGAAGGTAGATGCCCACATATACGATTCAGCCATTTGTCGTGTCGTCATTGCGAATAAATAGAGTAATATGAGCGAAATTCCAATGAATAGGTTATTCGTATATATGAAGAAAGCGGCCATCGGTAAGAGAAAAAGACCGATTCCGATAAACGGCAGGCTATCTGCAAGGGAGATTAGAAAAGCATTACCAATTGGTGACTCGAATTGAAGAAATATGAATCCTATTGTTAAGATTAAGAAGGTAAGGAAAAATAATCGGGCTTCCACTGAAACAAAAGTTCCAATTAATTTACCGGACTCCGTAAATATTCTTTTTGCAGGCTTACGTATTTGGATAGGGAAATAGACTAAAAACCAGTAACGATTTTTTCCGGATTCCCGCAAAGCGAAAAAATATGCAACTAGGAAAATGAACAGACTAAAAAGTCGTTGAAATACAGTGGAAATAATTGTTACCGTGTATTCCAATAATGCATGTCCATACTCCACAACTTTATCTTCAAGGAATGATAATAATTTACTGGCAAGATCCGTATTCTGTGTAAAAGGTGCAATATGCTTTTCGACGGCGGGCACCGTATCAATAAGACCATGAAGTGCAATGTATGTGAAAGCACTTATTAAAAAAAGCATAAGTGTCATTACAAAAAGGGTTGCAATCGTAAGAGGCAACTTTGTAATTGTGCGGATGGCGTGCAAAGTAGGTGCTGTAAAATAAGCGAAAATGACAGCGATTGCTGCTGGCGGGACTGTAAACAGAATAATTCCCGTCAAAATAACAGGCAACCACTTTATTAGGATTAAGCGAAAAGCTTGTTGTTTGCTGCGATTGTCGGACATTCTACAACTCCTTCATTACAAGTTAAAAAAACAAAAGCAAGCGTATCCATTCACAAAGATGACAAAATTGATTATAATAGTTGTTGTAAGCGTTTTTAAGTAGATTAATTACAATTATTAGCAGATCAGTTGGCATTCTGCTTTTTTTTGCGGAGTGGATGGCTGAACTGAAAGAGGGAGCGTTTTATATGACATCAACCAAAGGGTTGGAAGGAGTCGTAGCGACACAGTCAGCAATTAGTTCGATCATTGATGACACACTTACATACGTCGGCTATGATATTGACGATCTTGCAGACAACGCCAGCTTTGAAGAAGTAATTCATCTTCTTTGGCATCAGCGTTTGCCAAAAGAGGACGAGCTTGCAGAGCTGAAAAAGCAACTTGCGGCTAACATGTCTCTTCCTGATGAAGTACTTAATCATTTCAAAATGTATCCAATCGGGGAAGTACACCCCATGGCGGCACTGCGAACTGCAGTATCCCTTTTAGGATTATACGACGACAAAGCGGAAGATATGTCTGAAGAGGCTAATTACGAAAAAGCAATTAAACTACAAGCAAAAATAGCGACAATCGTTACTACATTTTCTCGTATCCGCAAAGGTCTTGAGCCGGTTGCTCCGAAGGAAGAATTGGGCTATGCAGAAAACTTCTTATACATGTTGACTGGTGAAATGCCTGCTGAAATTGCGATTGAAGCATTCGACAAAGCTCTAGTACTTCATGCGGACCATGAGCTAAATGCATCGACATTCACTGCACGCGTATGTGTTGCGACACTTTCTGATATTTATTCAGGTGTTACGGCTGCTATTGGTGCACTCAAAGGACCGCTTCACGGCGGTGCAAACGAGCAAGTAATGAAAATGCTGATGGAGATTGGTTCAGAAGAGAAGGTTGAATCATATATCAGAGAAAAACTGGATAACAAAGAAAAAATCATGGGCTTCGGACATCGAGTTTATCGTAAAGGTGATCCGCGTGCGAAACACCTTCGTGAAATGTCTAAACGTTTGACTGAACTTCGCGGAGAAGAAAAGTACTACAATATGTCCAGTAAAATAGAAGAAATCGTTACAGGCGAAAAGAACTTACCGCCAAACGTCGATTTCTATTCTGCTTCTGTTTACCATTCGCTGGAAATAGATCACGATCTATTTACGCCGATTTTTGCAGTGTCTCGTATTTCGGGATGGATTGCACATATTCGTGAACAATATGCGAATAATAGGCTGATTCGCCCTCGTGCTGATTACACAGGACCGGGCTTGCAGAAATACGTACCGATTAAAGAACGATAAGCACTATAAATAAAAAAAAACTAGGGGCGGAATTTACAATAGCCAGCCCTCTGATTTGAAATTGGGAGGAAATTAATTATGACTAACGGTGGAAAAATTACAGTAACAGACGGTGTTTTAAATGTACCTGATCACGCAACAATTCCATTTATTATCGGTGACGGTACTGGTCCGGATATTTGGTATGCAGCATCACGCGTTCTAGAGTCAGCTGTCGATAAAGCTTACGGCGGCAAGAAAAAACTTATCTGGAAAGAAGTTCTTGCTGGGGAGAAAGCATTCAATGAAACTGGCGAATGGCTACCACAAGCAACACTTGATACAATTGATGAGTATTTAATTGCTATTAAAGGTCCACTTACTACACCAATCGGCGGCGGTTTCCGTTCATTGAACGTTGCACTTCGCCAAGAATTGGATCTTTACACTTGCCTACGTCCAGTACGTTACTTTGAAGGTGTTCCTTCACCTGTTAAACGTCCTGAAGATTGCGATATGGTTATTTTCCGCGAAAACACGGAAGATATCTATGCAGGTATTGAATACAAAGAAGGTACACCTGAAGCGAAAAAAGTAATCGAATTCCTACAAAACGAAATGGGAGTTAAAAATATCCGCTTCCCAGAAACTTCTGGAATCGGTATTAAACCTATTTCTGAAGAAGGTACAAAACGTCTAGTACGTGCTGCTCTTACTTATATTATTAAAGAAGGCCGCAAGTCATTGACGCTTGTCCATAAAGGAAATATCATGAAGTTTACAGAAGGCGCATTCAAAAACTGGGGCTATGAAGTTGCTGAACAAGAGTTCGGCGATAAAGTCTTCACATGGAACCAATATGATGCAATCAAAGATGCTGATGGAACTGATGCTGCAAACAAAGCACAAGCTGAAGCTGAAGCAGCAGGCAAAATCATCGTTAAAGATGCAATTGCTGATATCTTCTTGCAACAAATCTTGACACGTCCAAAAGAGTTTGATGTTGTAGCGACAATGAACTTGAATGGCGACTATATTTCTGATGCTCTTGCTGCACAAGTTGGCGGAATCGGAATCGCTCCTGGAGCAAACATTAACTACATTTCAGGTCATGCAATTTTTGAAGCAACTCATGGTACTGCACCGAAATATGCAGGACTTGATAAAGTTAACCCTTCTTCACTTCTACTTTCAGGCGTCTTGATGCTTGAGCACCTTGGATGGAATGAAGCGGCAGCTATGATCACTGCTTCAATTGAAGAAACAATTGTTTCTAAAGTTGTAACTTATGACTTTGCTCGTCTTATGGACGGTGCAACAGAAGTTAAAACTTCTGAATTCGCAGATGAATTGATCAAAAACCTTAAATAATAAATCTATTAGCGGTGGAAGAGCCCAACTTTCTGTTCGTTGAAAATTTAAATCATTTATATGAGGGGTCTGTCCCCTCATATAAACGATTAAAAGGAGAGGCAACTCATGACAATGAAACGTAAAAAAGTCTCGGTTATCGGTTCTGGTTTCACAGGCGCAACGACAGCATTTCTTCTGGCTCAAAAAGAGCTTTGTGATGTAGTTATCGTAGATATTCCGCAAATGGAAAACCCAACAAAAGGGAAAGCGCTTGATATGATGGAAGCCGGACCTGTACAAGGTTTTGATGCGAATATTATAGGAACTTCAGATTACACGGATACAAAAGACTCTGACATTGTCATAATCACAGCTGGTATTGCGCGCAAGCCCGGTATGAGTCGTGATGATCTTGTTCAGACGAATCAAAAAGTCATGAAAATCGTTACTGCTGAAATAGTAAAACATTCTCCAGATACAACAATTATCGTATTAACTAACCCGGTAGATGCAATGACATACACAGTCTATAAAGAATCCGGATTACCGAAAGAACGTGTTATCGGGCAATCAGGAGTCCTTGACACTGCGCGCTTCCGGACGTTTGTAGCACAAGAATTGAACTTGTCTGTAAAAGACGTAACCGGATTTGTACTTGGTGGACACGGCGACGACATGGTTCCGCTTATCCGTTACTCATACGCGGGTGGTATTCCACTCGAAACGTTGATTTCGGCTGAACGACTAGAAGTAATTGTAGACCGTACACGTAAGGGTGGAGCTGAAATCGTAAACCTACTAGGTAATGGTTCAGCTTACTACGCTCCTGCGGCATCACTCGTTGAAATGGCTGAAGCAATCCTGAAAGATCAGAAACGTGTACTTCCTTCGATTGCTTACTTAGAAGGCGAATATGGTCTAGATGGAATTTACATCGGCGTTCCGACAGTACTCGGTGCTGGCGGTATTGAGAAGATTATTGAGCTTGATTTGACTGAAGCTGAAAAAGAGGCATTGTCAAATTCTGCTGAATCGGTTAAAGCAGTTATGAAAGTTCTTGTATAATATTCTAATTAGTCAATCGAGTAGCCTATGCTACTCGATTTTTTTTCTGATTATTGGTAAACTTACTGTATTACATATTGAGGGGGATATAAGTTGATATTAGGGAAGAAAAGGCGTCTCGGAAGAAAAATCGAAGAGATTACTGTCGGTGAAAAGTTGAAGTTAACCGAGAAAATCGAGGATAAAGATTTGCTACTTTATCTAGGGTTAACAAACGATAGTAACCCACTATATATTCAACATGATTACGCTTCGCAGACAGCCTATGAAAAGCCTATTGTACCGACTATTATGCTAACAGGAATTGTTACATCTGCCGTCTCAAAGTATTTGCCAGGACCGGGTTCACATATTGTACAACAACAGTTATCATTTCCAAAAGCGGTCTATCACTATTCAATAATTAACATCTTACTAGAAGTCATTCATGTTGATAGAGAAATGAATGCGATAGAAATTTCAATCGAAGCACATGATGATGAGGAAGAAATTGTTATTTCAGGGACAGTGACAGTTATTCCGCCGAAAGTGGAAGAGCGTCTAACATCGCAAGCGATGGAAAACTTTTGACGGGAGATTGATGGAAGATGAGTTCAAGTGGAAAGAAAATATTGATTGTTGATGACGAACAGCCGATTCGGACGCTTCTAGAGTATAATTTGAAGCAAGCGCAATATGAAATAATCACCGCAGTGGATGGAGAAGAAGCTATACTGAAATCAGAAACAGAAAAGCCTGATTTAATATTGCTGGACTTAATGCTTCCGAAAATGGATGGAATAGATGTCTGTAAAATCTTAAGGCAGAAGGGACTCGATATTCCAATAATTATGCTAACGGCAAAAGGAGACGAGTTTGACAAAGTGCTTGGTCTTGAAATGGGTGCCGATGATTATATGACAAAACCATTCAGTCCCAGGGAAGTTGTTGCGCGCGTAAAAGCCGTACTGAGACGTACCGGTGAGAGGTCAGACCGTAACGATGAAAATGGCACATTGAGTTCTGGAAAGTTAATTGTTCATGCTGAGCAATATGAAGCTTTTCTAGATAAAGTAGAGTTGGAGTTTACCCCGAAGGAATTTGAACTACTTGTTCACTTTATGCAGAATAAAAATAGAGTCCTTTCTAGAGATCAGCTTTTAAGCGCGGTATGGAATTATGACTTTGCCGGTGATACCCGAATCGTTGACGTTCATGTAAGTCATTTACGGGAAAAAATCGAAGAAAATACAAAGAAACCTCTCTTCATCAAGACGGTAAGAGGAATTGGCTATAAATTTGAGGAGCCTAAACTTTGATGAAAGGTTTGTATTCCCGCTTAGTCATTGCTTGTGCAGTCCTTCTATCAGTACTACTAACTGGCCTCGGAATTGTTCTCGGTCAGTTTTTTCCTTTATTCGCGAATGACATTGCTGCCGAAGTACAGCAGAAATACTGGGGTTTTCTATTAGTGACTTTACTCATTGCATTTATAATATCTCTTTTAATCGCAAAGCGAATGATGTTGCAATATGCCCGTCCAGTAGATGATGTAACAAGAGTAGCAATTCAAATTGCTAAGGGAGATCATCTCGCGAGAACACAGACGGACGAATCCGAATATGCCAATGAACTTGCAATTGCCATTAACAATATAGCAAGTAATATGCAGGAAATATCGACACTACGAATGATGGAAAAAGAGCGTTTAAAAACACTTATAGAGAGTATGGGCAGTGGACTTCTAATGTTTGGTCGTGAAGGTTCAGTCAATCTTGTAAATGGTGTCTTTGAGAAGGCCTTTGGTTTTTCGAAGGAGGAACTGATCGGAAAGACATTAAAAACAATTGGATTGCCAGTGGATATTGAGAGTCTGATTGAAGATGTCTTTATGACTGAACAAGTTCGTGAAAAACAAGTCAGACTTGAGGGGAACGGAGATTTCTCCCATATGAGCGTTTATGGTGCACCGGTAATCGGGCGTCACGGTAATTGGCTAGGTATTGTCGTTGTCATGCATGATATTACGAAACTTGTAAAGCTTGAAGAGGTTCGAAAAGATTTTGTTGCAAATGTCTCCCATGAACTCCGTACACCGATTACATCCATAAAAGGATTTACGGAAACGTTATTGGATGGCGCAATGAATGAACCTGTAATTATGAAAGAGTTTCTGGAAATCATTCAGAAAGAAAGCGATAGATTACATCTATTGATTGATGACCTGCTTGAATTGTCGGCAATGGAACGGGAAAACTTCACTCTTCAGTTTGCCCGTGTCAGTCTGAATGACGTTATCAATGATGCCTTGACAATTGTTTCATTAAGTTTGGAGCGCAAAAAGATGGATATTGACCTAGACATAACGGAGCAGATTGTCATTGATGGAGATGCAGGTCGATTAATACAAGTCATGGTTAATCTGCTATCGAACGCAATTAACTACTCCAAAGAACAAAAGAAAATTATTATTTCCATTAAACAAGTATCAGGAAATGCAATCATAGAAGTGCAAGATGAAGGAATCGGCATTAAACAAACAGAACTTGTTAGGCTGTTTGAACGTTTCTACCGTGTTGACCGAGCTAGAAGCCGAGAATCCGGGGGCACAGGACTTGGATTAGCTATCGTCAAACACCTTGTGGAAGCCCATGGAGGAACAGTTGAAGTGGAAAGCACAATTAACGTGGGTACGTTAATTCGTATTCAAATGCCTTTGCGCCAGGAAGAGTGAACGATCCATTTACTTTGGATCGTTTTTTATATTTATTGAGGCAATGTTTGTAAAGAACAAATTGGAGAAAATATGAAACTTTCAACTATATAGAACGTATAACAGGTTATACATAAGAGAAGGGGGGCTTACAAATGAGTACACGACGTATTTTAATGACAGTCGGAATGGTTTTCGCTGGACTACTACTGTTAATCGTTGCTTTCACAACATGGTATACTGTCGACGAATCTGAACAGGCTGTCGTTATCACATTTGGTAAAGCGGATACAACAGTAACAGATTCGGGACTTCATTTCAAATTACCATGGCCAATTCAAAGGGTTGAAATACTATCGAAAGAGACATTTAGTCTGCAATTCGGATATAAGCAAGATGCCGGGGGGGAGCTTGTTTCGTTCGATAAAGAAACCAAGATGATCACGGGGGATGAATACATTGTGCTTACCGATCTGGTTGTTCAATGGAAAATCACTGAACCGCAGAAGTATTTATTCAATGCGCAAGATCCGAAGGCAATTCTCCATGACGCAACTTCAGCATCTATCCGTTCCATCATAGGTAATTCGACGATAGATGCCGCACTGACGGATGGGAAAGCGGAAATTGAAGCACAGACACGTGAACTGCTTGCGACACTCATCGATAAGTATGATATCGGCATTGCCATACAAGGCGTCAAGCTGCAAGATGTCGAACTTCCGAATGCCGAAGTCCGTGCCGCCTTCACAGCGGTGACGGATGCACGCGAAACGAAAAACACGAAGACGAACGAGGCTGAAAAATATGAAAACCAAAAGAAAAATGAAGCAATCGGGGAAGTCGATGCCATCAAGTCGAATGCAATCGGGCAAAAGAAGGCGCGTACCGAGCTAGCCCTTGGTGATGTGGCTCTCTTCAATGATTTACTTGTAGAATACTCGAAGAATAAAGCAATCACGCGGCAGCGACTTGTCATTGAAACACTCGAACAAGTATTGCCGAAAGCGAAAATCTATATTATGAACGATTCAGGCGAAACGGTGAAATATCTTCCATTACAGCAAATGGAAAATACAACACCTCCACCAGCTGAACCGAAAACGGAAGGGGATGGAAACTGATGGCGAATGACGATAATCCATTTAAATCCATCGAGGAAAAATTCCTGGAAAGACAGCGTGCAAAACAGAAAGCACCTAAAGCATCTAAAGCAACCAAAGCAACAGGTACACCTGTTACACCTAAAGCACCGCTTGAAATAAAAAAATATGCGAAACTGACGCTTATCCTCACTGCACTATTTGCATTAATGGTCATAGTAATCGCCAATATATTCGTCGTTAAAGAAGATGAATACCGAGTCGTCCGCCAATTTGGGGAAATTAAGCGCATTGTTCATGAACCGGGGATGAACATGAAAATACCGTTCATACAAAGTGTCACAACTCTTCCTAAGAGTTTGATGAGTTATAGCGTATCCGAAGAGGAAATCAATACAAAGGATAAGAAACGTATTATCATTGACAACTATTCAGTTTGGAGAATCACAGATCCTGGAAAAATGATTTCAAACGCGAGGAATATTGTAAATGCCGAATCGCGGTTGGGGGAATTCATTTACTCTGTTGTTCGGACTGAACTTGGTCAGTTGAACTATGTAGATGTCGTAAATGATGAAAACTCTTCCCGAGGTAGTATGAATGATCGTGTGACGAAGCGGGTAAATGAGTTTTTGGCTGAAGGGAACTACGGTATCGAAGTTGTGGATGTCCGTATGAAGCGTATCGACTTACCTGAAGAAAATGAACAGTCGATTTATACACGGATGATTTCCGAACGTCAGTCGACTGCACAATCCTATTTATCACAAGGGGATGCAGATAAACGTCGGATTGAAGCGGAGACAGACCGTGAAGTTCAGGAAATGTTGGCAACTGCGAAAAAGGAAGCTGCAATCATTCATGCGGAAGGGGAATCCGAAGCGGCAAAAATTTATAATAATGCATTTTCAAAAGACCCAGAGTTTTATAATTTGTATCGCACACTTCAATCGTATACGAAAACAATTGGTGAGGACACAATGATCATCATCCCTGCTGATTCCCCATACGCCAAAGTATTGACAGGCTATCTAGATTAAGTAAGAACGAATAACCTGCAACAAGCTCCATATGACTTGTCATATGGAGAGAGAGCCGAGGTTTACTAAAAAACACGTCATTTTCAATTCTTCTTGCCCTCGTGTAAGATGAATGAAGATGACGTGTTTTGAATAGGAGTGGAGCGTACGTGACGACTAAGAAAATTGTATTACTTGACGGAAACAGTCTTGCATACCGGGCATTTTTTGCATTGCCTTTATTGACGAATGATAACGGAATCCATACGAACGCAGTATATGGTTTTACAATGATGTTACAAAATATCTTAGAGGAAGAAAAACCTACGCATATATTAGTTGCATGGGATGCTGGAAAAACAACGTTCAGGCATAAAACATTCGGAGAATATAAAGGTGGACGACAAAAAACACCACCCGAGTTGTCCGAGCAATTTCCCTATTTGCGCAAGCTTCTTGATGCGTACAAAATTCCACAGTACGAACTTGATCAGTATGAAGCAGATGATATTATCGGAACACTAAGTAAAAAAGGCGATGCGGATGGTTCTGAAATTGTAGTCATTTCGGGGGATAAGGATTTAACGCAACTAGCAAGCAACCATACAACGGTGTTCATTACCCGAAAAGGGATGACGGATATTGAAAAATATACGCCTGATCACGTGATGGAGAAGTATGGGATTGAGCCACATCAGATTATCGACATGAAAGGACTAATGGGTGATGCATCAGATAACATTCCCGGTGTTCCGGGAGTTGGCGAAAAAACAGCGCTTAAATTATTGATTGAATATGGCTCCATCGAAAATGTATACAAATCACTTGGTAATATTACTGCGAAAAAACTGAATCAGAATTTAACTGAAAATCAAGAGCAGGCATTTATGAGTAAAGACCTCGCGACAATCGAAGTCAATGCTCCCATTACAGTCTCAATAAATGATCTTGCATATGACGGCCCTGATATGGAAGAAGTAATAAGTATTTACAGCGAATTGAAATTCAAAACGCTCCTCGATAAAATCACACCACAAGCGGCAGAGGAGCCGAAAAAAGCTATTGAGGTTACAATCGTTTCCGAGCTGTTCGAAAAAGATTTGTCAAATGAGATGGCAATCCATGTCGAAATGATGGACGACAATTATCTGACTGCGCAGATTCTAGGCATAAGTTTGGCAGATGAAAAAAACATTCTGTTCGTCCCAGTTGAAGTTGCACAGAACAGTGAAGCGTTCAAGCAGTGGCTACAAAAGACGGACAAGTTAAAATACACATCTGATTCCAAAGCGGCATTCGCCTCACTCGCGGGGCTTGGTTTGGATGCAGAAGGTTTCCAGTTCGATCTATTACTTGCCACATACATCGTCAACCCTTCAACAAATTACACTGACGTGGCCTCTGTTACCCGTGAATTCGGTTATACAGAAGTCGAACAGGATGATGTGATTTATGGAAAGGGTGCTAAGAAAGCGGTTCCTGCAACAGAAGTGATTGCTGATCATGCTGGCAGAAAAGCACAAGCGATTTGGAAACTGCATGCAGAGATTGAAGAAAAATTAAAAGAAAACAACCAATATGATCTTTACCATGAACTTGAACTGCCGCTTGCAGCCATTCTAGGGAAAATGGAAACTACAGGCGTTATGGTCGACAGGAAGACACTCCTTACTATAGGAACTGAGTTATCGGCGAAACTTGCTACACTTGAAACAACTATTTATGAAATTGCAGGAGAGAAATTTAATATTAATTCACCTAAACAGCTAGGCGTCATTCTCTTCGAAAAAATTGGGCTTACGCCGATTAAAAAGACGAAGACTGGCTATTCAACAGCAGCTGATGTGCTTGAGAAACTCGAAAGTGAACATGAGATAATCAGCCATATTTTAAATTACCGTCAACTTGGTAAATTGAATTCAACATATATTGAAGGGTTATTGAAAGAGATTCATGAAGATGGAAAAATTCATACCCGATTCCAACAAGCACTCACAACAACAGGACGTCTAAGTTCCATTAATCCCAATTTGCAAAACATTCCTGTACGACTTGAGGAAGGAAGGAAAATACGTGCAGCGTTCGTTCCTTCTGAACCGGGCTGGTACTTATTTGCTGCCGACTATTCCCAAATTGAACTTCGTGTACTTGCACATATGTCTCAGGATGAAAAAATGATTGAAGCTTTTCACGAAGGTGCAGATATTCATACAAAAACAGCAATGGATGTATTCGGCGTTGAAAAAGACCTCGTGACTTCAGATATGCGGCGGGCAGCCAAAGCCGTCAACTTTGGGATTGTATATGGTATTAGTGATTACGGACTTTCACAAAACCTCGACATTACGAGAAAAGATGCTGCTAAATTTATTGACACCTATCTCAGTAGTTTTCCAGGTGTCAAACAGTATATGAATGATATCGTTGCAGAAGCGAAAAGAAAAGGCTATGTGACGACGCTCATGAACCGCAGGCGTTATTTACCGGAAATCACAAGTTCGAATTTCAATTTAAGAAGTTTTGCAGAACGAACAGCCATGAATACACCGATTCAAGGAAGTGCGGCAGATATCATTAAGAAAGCTATGATTGAAATGGCTAAACGCCTTGAAGTGGAAGGCATGCAGACACGTATGCTCTTGCAAGTGCACGATGAACTTATCTTTGAAGCACCGGAAAATGAAATTGAAAAATTAAAAGAAATCGTACCTGAAGTGATGGAATCCGCAATTGCACTTGACGTACCATTAAAAGTGGACTGGGCGTTTGGATTATCCTGGTACGAAACGAAGTGAGGTAAGAAAATGCCTGAACTGCCAGAAGTAGAAGGGGTCGTCCGGGCACTCGCACCTATTGCGAGAGGAAGGACTATCCAAGAAGCGATTGTTTCAGAGACGGTCATTAAATCAAAACAACTAGGTAAAGAAGCTGTGATAAAGGGAATTACAACTGAAGATTTCATTTTAGAAATGGCTGGAATGACCATTTTAGATGTTACGCGTCGAAGTAAATATATATATTTTCATTTAACGAAAAACAGTAAAACTTGTCTCCTGGTCAGTCATCTGGGTATGACAGGAGCCTGGTTCACTGTCAACACGGTAGAAGAGATAACGGAAGCGAAATTCCGCAAACATGTGCACGTTATCTTCAAACTGGAAGATGGAGGATTGCTTGTCTACTCAGACATTCGTCGTTTTGGAGAATTACGGCTTCTCGGATGTGAAGCGGATCATCCGCCTTTATTGAAAATGGCGCCTGAGCCTTTCGCTTCCGAAGCGCGCCTTCACTTTCTTGAGTGTGCTTCAACTCCGAAATATGCTTGTAAACCAATTAAAGAAGTCATCATGGATGGTCAGGTGTTATCGGGATGTGGAAATATTTATGCAACAGAAGCGCTGTTTAAGATGCACATTCATCCTGGTAGAACAGCGGAACGGATAAGCTTAAGACGGAAAAACGAATTGTTCGATGAAATCGTAGCCATTTTACAGGAAAGTATCGATGCAGGCGGGAGTTCCATTTCAGATTACCGTAATATTAATGGTGAAGCAGGAACAATGCAGGATCGGCTTAAAATGTATGGTAGGAAAGTTTGCCCTTTTTGTGGCACAGCTACTAAGAGTATGAAAATTGCTAGCAGGACATCCGTTTATTGTCCAAAATGCCAGAAATGATTGATAGGAGGCCTTCTAAGCTATGATTATCGGATTAACTGGCAGTATTGCAAGTGGAAAGAGCACTGTTTCCGCTATGCTGAAGAAAAAAGGTTACCCTATAGTAGATGCGGATGAAATAGCACGACTGGTAGTGGAGCCGGGGAGTCCGGTCCTTATGGAGATTGTCCGCGTATTCGGACAAGATATAGTACATGAGGATGGATCTCTAAATCGAGAAAAACTGGGCACGCGTATTTTTGGACATGAAGAAGAGCGCAGAATATTAAATGGAATCATGCACCCTGCTATTAGAAAAGAGATGCTAAGACAAAAAGAGCACTGGGTCTTAGCAGGCTCAAATACAGTCATACTGGATATCCCGCTTTTGTTTGAAAGTAAACTACAATCCTTTGTGGATAGAATCATAGTCGTGTCCGTAACTCCAGAAATCCAGAAACAAAGGCTTATTGCGCGTAATGTGTTATCGGAAGAAGAAGCGGATGCACGAATCAAATCTCAGCTTTCAATGGAAGAAAAGGAACTGGGTGCAGATGCGGTATTACACAATAATGAGACAGTAGAGCACACGGGGCGACAGCTTGATGCGATACTATTAGATTGGAATGCGCAACCATAATCATTATCTGAATAGATGAAAAACGTAATAAATAGTTAATATGCTTTTTTCTGAATTAATATGTGTTATACTAATGAGCGAATAAACACGTATTGTATAACATACATATTGGAGGATCTATATATGACTACTTCTATTGCGATTAACGGGTTCGGAAGAATTGGACGGATGGTTTTCCGTCAAATGATTAGAGAAGAAGATGTGGAAATTGTTGCGATAAATGCAACGTATCCATCAGAAACACTTGCTCATCTTATAAAATACGATACGAATCATGGTACATTTGATGGTGAAGTGATTGCAGAAGAAAATGCAATTGTCGTCAATGGAAAACGAGTGAAAATCGTTTCTGA
Organism: Sporosarcina sp. Y352; assembly: GCF_056786535.1. Lineage (NCBI taxonomy): Bacteria > Bacillati > Bacillota > Bacilli > Caryophanales > Caryophanaceae > Sporosarcina > Sporosarcina sp. Y352. The sequence goes on along the minus strand of NZ_JBXCJE010000001.1, from coordinate 200,243 downwards.
CCGCGATCCGCTTAACTTGCCTTGGAAGGAACTCGGTATTGATATTGTCATCGAAGCGACTGGTAAATTCAATTCCCGAGACAAAGCTGCACTTCACCTTGAAGCTGGAGCAAAAAAAGTCATTATCTCTGCTCCAGGTAAAAATGAAGATGTGACAATTGTAATGGGAGTCAACGAAGATAAATTCGATATTAAAAAACATGATATCATTTCAAATGCTAGCTGCACGACAAACTGTTTAGCTCCTGTAGCTAAAGTACTCAACGATACATTCGGTATCGAAAATGGGTTAATGACGACTGTACACGCATACACGAACGATCAAAAAAACTTGGATAATCCGCACAAGGATCTTCGTCGCGCACGTGCATGTGGGCAATCTATCATTCCTACGTCAACTGGGGCTGCAAAAGCATTAGCGCTTGTACTTCCTGAATTGGAAGGGAAAATTCACGGGATGTCTCTACGGATACCGACGCCTAATGTTTCACTAGTTGACCTAGTTGTGGATTTAAAGCAAGATGTTACAGTAGAAATGGTTAATGACGCGTTTATAAAGGCGTCAACTGGGGCTATGGCAGGTATCCTTCGTCTTACGACAGAGCCACTTGTATCCATCGATTTCAATACAACAACGGACTCAGCTATCATTGACGGCCTCTCAACAATGGTTATGGCTAATCGTAAAGTGAAAGTGCTTGCCTGGTATGATAATGAGTGGGGTTACTCTGCTCGTGTTGTTGATTTAACGAAAAAAGTAGCTGCTGCATTAAAAAAAGATGCGCTGGTTTAATCATAAATAGCAAGCGTCCTCCTAATCAATATAATATGATTAGGAGGACGCTTTTTTGGTTTGTCCAATGATATTTCCCCTCCATTCTGATTTTTTGGGACATGTTCTGTTATAATTAAGTTATTATCTAAGAAAAATCGGAGGAACCAACTTATGAAATGTCCAGCTTGCCAATACAATGGCACCCGGGTCGTCGATTCCAGACCTGCCGAGGAGAATAAATCTATCCGACGTCGCAGGGAATGTGAACAATGCGCGTTCCGATTCACGACATTTGAAAAAGTTGAGGAAACACCACTGATTGTCGTGAAAAAGGATGAGTCACGTGAAGAATTTAGTGGGGAAAAAGTACTCAGAGGACTAATCCGTGCTTGTGAAAAACGTCCGGTCCAACTTGAAGACTTGAAAAACATTGTTACTTCGATTGAAAAAGAATTGAGAAGTGCAGGTGTCGTAGAGATTAATTCCGATGATGTAGGAGAAATGGTTATGGAACGACTTTCTGAAGTTGATGAAGTCGCATATGTCAGATTTGCTTCGGTCTATCGCCAATATAAAGACATCACGGTTTTCATAGAAGAATTGCAAAACTTACAAAAACGAACTAAAAAATAACGTATCCCATTTAGATAGGAAGTAGAGTTGCAATGGCACCACTTTATAAAGAGCTACAACCAGTTGATGCATACAAGATTCGGTTAACGCAGCCATTTTCGGATTATGATCGCCAACTCCTCACCTTATTTTATCAGCCACTGATTGGTCCTGGAGCAATGAGTCTGTTTATGACATTGTGGGCGGATGCGGAGCGGGAGGATGATCGTGAATATAATCATTACCATCTAATGAACATTTTGACGATGCCGCTAGGACCTGTTTTCGAGGCCAGGATTTCTCTTGAAGCAATTGGTTTGCTGCGTACGTACAAGAAGAAAGATGGGGATGCAAGATTATTTGTTTACGAACTGCTTCCTCCACTGGATGCCAAAGCTTTTTTTCTAGATCCATTATTGTCGACATTCTTGTTTAGCAAAATTGGGGAACAGGCATACCGAAATCTACGTAGTCGTTTTGCGATAGAAAGTGTTAATGAATTCGGATTTGAAGATGTTTCACGTACATTTTTGGATGTGTATACACCCGTACAACAGGGTCATAGCTTGGATGTGGGCGAGGACCAGCAGTTTATCGGACGGAATGAATCGGAAGGTGTTCCATTCTTGCATTCCGACTTTGATTTCGACCTGCTTCGTTCGGGGTTATCTGAACAAATGGTCCCTAAAGCTTCATTATCTTCTGTTTCAAAGGAATCAATTGCAAAACTCGCATTCCTTTATTCGCTGACGCCATTAGATATGCAAAAAGTTATTATGATGGCACTTGATGAAGATCTTATGTTGCCAGAGGACAGATTACGTAAATCAGCTGCTGAATTTTATAAAATGAACGTTTCAAAAGAAGCACCAGTCTTACATAAAGTGTATGCGAAAGAACCACCTAAGCCTGAAACAGGAGTATTGTCGCAAGAAGAAGAATTGGTACATTATCTTGAAAATACGGCACCAATTGAAATGCTGCGTGATTTTATAGGAAAAGAGCCGGTATCGGTAGATGTGAAGCTTGCCGAAAAACTAATCAATACTCATGGATTGTCCGTTGGTGTCGTCAATGTCCTCTTGCAATACGTACTTTACCGTAATGATGGGAAAATAACGACCAGTTATGCTGAGCGGATAGCTTCCCATTGGATGAGCAAAAAGGTGGAAACTGTGAAAACCGCAATGGAAATTTCACGGAGTGAGCATGATCAGTATGTGAAGTGGAAAAATGAAGGTCAGAATACAGGACAGAAATCATGGCCAAGACGAAAATCTGTACGTGAAGAAAAAGTACCGGAATGGTTTTATAAAAAAGATGAAGAGAAAACAAAAACAGATGTACCTGTTAAGTCTTCTTCAGCTATTGATGAAGAACGTCGTAAATTACTAAAGGAATTAGGCGTAACAGGGGACGGGATGGTGAACTGAAATGGAACATATTGGCGATACGCTGAAACGGGTTGTGAAATCACCGGCATTTGCTGCAAGGTATGATGAGTTGCGAAAAGAAGTGATGGAGAGTCCAGGAGTACAACAATTTTTAACGGATCATTCCACTGAAGTTAATGGTGAAGTTGTTGAGCGGAGCTTAGGCAAGTTATACGAATATGCCACCGCTTCCCACAGTTGTGGAAAGTGTCCCGATCTTGAGGGGTGTGTCAATATCATGAAAGGCTTCGAACCCAAATTGTTACTCTCTCGCGAGCTAATTGATGTAGAATATATGAAATGCCCCAACAAGTTAATGGATGACAATCAGCGTAATATTACAAAGATGATTGATAGCATGTATATGCCTAAAGACGTTATGGAAGCAAAATTACAAAATATTGATATGTTTTTTGATGACAGTAGAGTAAAGGCAGTACGTGCTGCGAAAGACTTTTTAAATGTTATCGATGAAACTGGGAAATTACCTGAACGCGGTTTGTACATCTATGGCCCGTTTGGAATTGGAAAATCGTTTGTGCTTGGAGCATTGGCTAATGAATTGGCGAATCGTAGAATACGGACGGTTGCTGTTTACGTTCCGGAATTTCTGAGGGAAATGAAGCAATCAATTCAAGATCAAACGCTCAATGAAAAAATTGATTTTGTGAAAGGTGCACAAGTGCTAATGCTTGATGATATTGGTGCGGAAACGATGTCAGCATGGACACGTGATGAAGTATTAGGAACAATACTCCAATTCAGAATGGCAGAAAAGTTGCCCACTTTTTTCACTTCCAATTTTAATTACGCTGAACTTGAAGATCACCTGACGTATACACAGCGCGGAGAAAAAGAAGCAGTCAAAGCGGCTCGGATCATGGAAAGGATTCGAATGATTAGTAGCCCGGTACGGCTCCAAGGGAAAAATAGACGAGAAAAATAAAGAACTGGCACATGAGTAAATTCATGTGCCAGTTCTTTATAATTTATTTATTATTTCTGTCATTACGATTTGTACGTTTCTCATTTTGGTTGTTGTTATTGTTGTTGTTTTGATCTCTCAGCTTATCCACATCAAATGCAGCTCCAAACTCTTCACGCATGTCGTTTGGATTTTGGTTATTGTTGCGGTTTTGATTAGCATTTCGGTTGTTGTTATTGTTGTTATTATTCGTCAAGATTATCACCTCCATGCACATATCATGTGTTCAAATGAGTTTATTATTCATTGGAAAACACTATAATGTGAAAAGCATTAAAATGTTTCTATCTTATTTTTTGATGAAATTTATTGAGTAATACGTTTTTCGCTCATCAAATCACTTACCGTACCTAGTTGATATCCTTTTTCTTTGATCTCGTTTATCATGGTTTCTAGGCCTTCAAAAACAGGTTTTGTAGGGTGCATTAATACCATGGAACCATTCGCTACGCCCGATACAATGCGATTAACCATTTCAGAGGTTTCTGGCTTTTTCCAGTCGACTGTATCAATCGTCCATAAAATGGTTTTCATGTCCAGCTCACTGGCGACTAAAATCGTTTCTTGATTGAAACTTCCACTCGGTGGTGCAAACCAAATTGGTTTTATACCCAAGGTCTCCTCAATGATATCGTTTGTTTTTTTTAATTCATCCAATGTATCAGCTCTGGAACGTTGTTTTAGGTCGGGATGACTATAAGCATGGTTTCCAATTTCATGACCTTCGAGATTGATCATTACAGCAAGATCGGGATTATTCTTAACCCAACTTCCGTCAAAAAAGAATGTTGCTTTTACTTTGGACGTTTTTAGAGTTTTAAGAATACCCGGAATGTACTCATTACCCCAAGCGACATTGATTAACAAAGCTACCATTGGCTTTTCGGAGTTTCCTCTGTAAATTGGAGATGGATCTAAATCGTTCAAGTGGATTTTTGGCGATGTTTCTCTGTAAACAATTTTACTTTTATCAATTTCTTCATCGAGTTTCATGTTTTTATAACTGTTTTCAACATCTACTTCCAAGCCATTGTACCCTGGTATTGCTTTCCATACTCTGTCGATTTTTGCATCAATCGGTTCAATAATGTTTTGGTCGCGGTAAGCAACAATCTTTTTATAAAGATCATTCTCCGTGCCTTCTGAGAAAGTTGGGATAGGATTCTCAGTGTCTATCCTTGGGGAGCCAGCTGTCAGTACATTAGAAAGGATTCTTGGGACCGAAAGTAGTACGACGATAACTAACAAAATGTAAATAACATATTTTGCTTTATCCATATATATATTTTTTTGGAATCATAGAAATTCCTCCATTCATATTAGTTAGTATTAGTAGGTTTCCCGTTCAATATTAGACTATGCGTGCTCTTTTTTATCTTTGCACGGAAAAAACACAAAAATGATATAGCTTACACAACCTAGGCGGCAAATTGTCTTACCCAGGAAATAATCACCATAAAACGGGTTAGAAAAGTCAAATTCTTCTAAGCCACAGATGTATTTGGAGATTGCTTAAGTATTCAATAAAATAGACTTGCATTTATTGCGCATTCAACGTATACTCAATTTTAATTAATAATCTGAAATGCATGGAAGAGGACAACAATCCTATCGTCTACCTATAGAGAACGGGGTCAATGGCTGGAAGCCCCTAAGGTTGGACGGATGATTTACCCCCTCAGAGCAGCATCGGTGAACTATACAGTAACCGATGACGGAATCCGGTCCGTTACCCGACGTCAAGCTTCATCATTTTAGTGTCTATTTGTTTGGCATCAACGGACAGATGTTTCAGTCATAAGCCATTCTAAGCAGTGCGAAAAAGCACAGCCTGGACTGAAGTATGCTGGTACATTTCTACTGGCCACGTATGCAATTCATGGGACTGAATTGAAGGAAGAAGGGTGGAACCGCGAGCTAAAGCTTCGTCCCTTTCCAGGGATGGGGCTTTTTTTGTTGTTCAATTATAAATTAGAGGAGTGCTTAATTATGACGAAAATGTTGAATTTGAAATTTCCGGATGGTGCAGTAAAAGAATTTCCACAAGGTACAACTACTGAAGACGTGGCAGCATCGATTAGCCCAGGATTGCGAAAAAGTGCATTAGCCGGTAAATTGGGAGATACATTAATCGATTTAAAAACACCTATAACTGAAGACGGGGACATTGCGATTATTACACCCCAATCATCGGAAGCGCTTGAAATATTACGCCACAGTACAGCGCATCTACTAGCACAAGCAGTAAAACGTAAGTATCCAGATGCGAAATTAGGCATCGGACCGGTTATCGAAAGTGGTTTTTATTATGACATTGATTCGCCAGAACCGATAACAGCAGAAGATTTACCTGAACTCGAAAAAGAAATGAGAAGAATTATTGCTGAAAACTTCGAAGTGATTCGCCATGATGTTTCCCGCGAAGAAGCCGGGAAACGTTTCAAAGAGATTGACGACGAATATAAACTAGAACTTCTTGAAGCAATTCCTGAGGGCGAGCAAGTATCCATTTACGAACAAGGTGACTTTATCGATCTATGCCGTGGGGTGCATGTTCCTTCTACGGGGAAACTAAAGGAATTCAAACTGCTTAGTATTGCAGGCGCTTATTGGCGCGGCGATTCAAATAACAAAATGCTACAACGGATTTATGGAACAGCATTCTTCAAAAAAGATGAGTTGAAAGAGCATCTTCGTTTACTAGAAGAAGCGAAAGAGCGGGATCATCGTAAAATAGGTAAAGAACTCAATTTGTTTATGAACTCTCAAAAGGTCGGTCAGGGATTACCAATGTGGCTACCTAAAGGTGCAACAATTCGCCGAATAATTGAAAGGTATATTGTGGATAAAGAAGAGAAATTGGGTTACGATCACGTCTATACACCTGTTTTAGGGAGTGTAGAGTTGTACAAAACTTCAGGTCACTGGGATCATTACCAAGACGGCATGTTCCCAGTAATGAGTATGGACAATGAAGACCTTGTCCTGCGTCCAATGAACTGCCCGCATCATATGATGATATACAAAAATAGTATTCACTCTTATAGAAACTTGCCGCTCCGAATTGCTGAACTTGGTACGATGCACCGTTATGAAATGTCAGGTGCATTATCCGGATTACAAAGGGTTCGAGGAATGACCCTAAACGACGCACATATTTTTGTACGTCCCGATCAGATTAAAGACGAGTTCAAAAAAGTAGTTCAACTTGTTATTGACGTTTATAAAGATTTCAATATCGAGGATTACTCTTTCCGTGTTTCATACCGCGATCCAGCAGATAAGGAAAAGTATTTTGACGACGACGCCATGTGGAATCGTGCCCAAACTATGCTAAAAGAAGCGATGGATGAACTTGGACTTGATTATGTTGAAGCAGAAGGGGAAGCTGCATTCTACGGTCCAAAACTAGATGTGCAAGTAAAAACAGCAATTGGTATGGAAGAGACATTGTCAACAGTTCAACTCGACTTCCTGCTTCCTGAGCGTTTTGACCTGACATATGTAGGTGAAGATGGAAAACAACATCGTCCGGTAGTTATTCATCGTGGTGTCGTTTCCACAATGGAACGTTTTGTTGCATTCCTGATTGAAGAATATAAAGGCGCTTTCCCAACTTGGCTGGCACCTGTTCAAGTTGAAGTAATTCCAGTTTCCCCTGACGCGCATTTCGATTATGCGGATGGCGTTCGTGAAAAATTGGTTGCAGCTGGATTCCGAGTTGATATTGATAGCCGTGAAGAGAAAATCGGTTATAAAATTCGTGAAGCTCAAATGCAAAAAGTACCTTATATGCTGGTTCTAGGCGATAAGGAAGTTGAATCGGGAGAAGTGAATGTTCGTAAATACGGAGAACAGAACTCGGAAAGTATTCCGTTTGACGATTTTCTTGCAAAACTTCAAAGCGAAGTAAGTAAAGTATAAGTAAAGTAGTTGACACTCTAATCATCTCGTGATAAAGTAAATAAGGTTAGTAATGACTGAATACAGTTTGTGGTATAAGAAGAGGCTACCCGCTTCTCACCTGTTCGACGCAAAAACGTTGTTGACAGGTTAAAACATGAGTGAAGTGCCGTGCATTAGCACGTACACATACGCGGGTAGACAAATCCAATTTGTCTACCTTTTTTTATTGGATGGATCTGTGGGGCCGCCCGAACCGGACGGTATACCCAAACCATGTATTCGTGAAATATCCGGAGGTGGATTACTATTAGCAAAGACATGTACGTTAATGAGGGCATCCGTGCCCGCGAGCTGCGCATTATTGATCACAACGGCGATCAGCTCGGAATCAAAACACGCACTGAGGCACTAGAAATTGCTGCACTTGCGAATTTGGATCTTGTCCTTGTAGCTCCAACAGCGAAACCCCCAGTGGCTCGTATCATGGACCACGGAAAGTTCAAGTTTGAGCAACAGAAGAAGGATCGCGAAGTCCGTAAGAATCAGAAAATCATTCTTCTTAAAGAAGTTCGGTTAAGTCCGACGATTGATGAACATGATTTTCAAACAAAATTACGGAATGCTATTAAATTCCTTGAAAAAGGCGATAAAGTAAAAGCTTCCATCCGTTTCCGCGGACGTGCGATTACGCACAAGGAAATCGGACAGCGTGTCCTTGACCGTTTCGCAGAAGCGTGCAAAGATGTATCTACGGTTGAACAACGACCGAAGATGGAAGGTCGAAGCATGTTCCTAGTGCTTGCACCGACTGCTGAAAAAGAGTAACAATGAAAGATTTAGGAGGAACAGAACATGCCAAAAATGAAAACTCACCGCGGTTCAGCGAAACGTTTCAAAAAAACCGGTTCTGGTAAACTGAAACGTGGCCGTGCTTACACAAGTCACTTATTTGCAAACAAACCGACGAAAGCAAAACGCCATCTGCGTAAAGCTGCACTCGTTTCTTCAGGCGATTTCAAGCGTATTCGTCAAATGATTACTTACATGAAATAAATCAAAACACAATCGGACAGAAAAGCAGGAGGTAATGAACTATGCCACGCGTAAAAGGTGGAACAGTGACGCGCAAGCGTCGTAATCGAGTATTGAAATTAGCAAAAGGTTACTTTGGTTCAAAACATAGACTTTACAAGGTAGCAAACCAACAGGTAATGAAATCATTCAACTATGCATACCGTGACCGTCGTCAGAAGAAACGTGAATTCCGTAAACTTTGGATTACACGTATCAATGCGGCTGCACGTATCAACGGTCTTTCTTACAGCACTCTAATGCACGGCTTGAAAGTAGCTGGCATTGATGTTAACCGTAAAATGCTTGCTGATCTTGCAGTGACTGACGCTCAAGCGTTTGCGCAACTTGCAAGTGCAGCTAAAAAATCAATCGCAAAATAAGAAATATAAATAACAGCCGCCAAGTAATCCGAAGATAATTCGGATGCGAGGCGGCTATTTTTATGTTATTTATTTATTAACGAATTATTATTCCTTTACAACTGCGAAACCGTGTAAAATAGAAGGAAAGAAAGAGCAGAGGGGGAAGTATACTTGCAAACAACAATTCTAGGCTGGATTGCAATCATGTCTATATGGGCATTCTTTGCGATGGGTTATGATAAACGACAGGCGAAAAGGAAAGGACAACGAATTCCTGAAAAGAATTTATGGACACTCGCTCTACTAGGGGGCGGTATTGGCGCTTACTTCGGAATGCAGGCGTTCCGCCATAAGACAAGACAGACATCATTTCGGGTGGGATTTCTCTTGCTGGCGATAATCTATGGCATCGGAATACTGTATCTTCTGGGTGTTCACTTGCCGGGCATGGTGGAAGCATAGGGAAAAGCCCGTCCAAAACACGGGCTTTTAGTGCGAATTCATGAGTTTTTCTATGGGTTTTTTCCAACTGATTTCGGCTTTTGGATAGTTGGAAAGAATTTCGGCAGATATGAAATGGAAATCATCTTTCGTAAAACCTTGAAGTTTTGTTTCATCTTTCACCCAGACAAAAATAGATACAACCTCAAACGAATCATTTGTTGTCCCTAAATACTTTTCACCTTCAAACATGGCGCCTTTATAGGTAATGAAAAAGTTCTTTCGCACATTTTTCACATCATCGTAGAAATAATATTTCTCTACCGCATATGCATCATCCAGCTTACGCTTCGGATCAGTCAAATAACGGATTCCACGATAAAATAAATAAATGATAAAAGCAATAATGATAAACCGGATCAGCAGTGGCATAACAGATCCCCCTTACTATTTAATACATACTATTATCTACGGGTGAGCCCACTAAAAGGTTTCAACAATTTAAAATAAATTGGAGGTTATATTATGCAACTTACTAAACTATTTTCCATGCAGCGTGAGCTTGACTCTTATATCCAAAATAACAGAGAGAAACAGTCAGATGTTTTTCAAGAAAAAGGACTGGCACTACTGGTAGAGCTCGGTGAACTTGCAAATGAAACACGGTGTTTCAAATTCTGGAGTACGAAAGGGCCTTCAGAGAATGCTGTAATTCTGGAAGAGTATGTAGATTCCATTCACTTTCTTCTTTCGTTAGGTATTGAAAAAGACTTACAAACGCTTACTGATTGGCCGGAAGGTAAAGTGGAAGGTGAATTAACACATCTATTCCTGGAGACGACAAGAGTGATTCAGCTTTTTCTATTTGAACTGACGATGGACTCTTATAAACAAGTCTGGATTCATTACGGTGCAATTGCAAAAAAACTTGGATTTACGAATGAAGACATTATCAGTGCATACTTGGCAAAGAATGAAGAAAATTATAATCGTCAAAAAACGGGATACTAATTGCCTTATTAAATGTTTTATAGAAAAATCAAAAAATAGATTGACAGAAGCCTTCAGATAAAAAATAATAGAGATAGAATATATAAAGTATTTAGGGGGCGTCAATGTGAACGATTGGAACAAAGAGGATTTCGGAGTAAGGCTAAAAACATTGCGTGAACAACGTGGATTGTCAATGATGGCGTTTGGAACGGCTATCGGCACTTCGGCAAGCCGTATCAAAGACTGGGAAAAAGGGAAAAATGCTCCGTCCGCCGCTTGGATAGCGAAAATCTCTGAACGCTTCAATGTTTCAACCGATGAACTGATTTTAGGAAATACGAAAACATCCAAACCATTTAAAGGGTCAGGCTCTACGAATGTAGATATGCTTTATGACAAGTTAAGAGAAAATATTACCAGTGACACAGAAGCGGAAGAACTAGAAATGAAGACAAACCGTAATGACGAATTGTATGCGGAATTAGATGCCTTACACAAGGAAAGTTATAGAAGTGGTAAAGGAAGAAGGCGTGCTGAACTTGAAATGCTCGCGATTCTAACGGAATTACCGAAAAAAGAAGTCCTTGAATTGTTGGAACTTGCTAAAATTAAAAAACGCTGGCTTTAATGAAAGCGAAACTAAAAAAAAGAACGATTTCTTTACGGCGTAAATGGGTTGTTTTCCTGATATTAATTACTCTAATTAGCTTTTTTATATACAAAGGGAATACAACAGTCGGTGTCACTTATTATGATATCTATTCGGATAAGATTCCGAATGCTTTTGACAATTATACCATCGTCCAATTATCTGATTTGCACGATGCCGAATTCGGTGAGAATCACTTAGTGGTTGTTGATAAAGTGAAACGAATATCGCCTCAAGCAATTTTCATAACAGGTGATTTTATTGACAGTAACCGCTACAATCTCGAACGAAGTCTCATTCTGATTGAAAAACTTCAATTCGTTGCACCAATCTATTACGTAACAGGTAATCATGAAATAGCCACTAAGGATTCGAAGAGGATAAAAGCATCTTTAGTGGAACGGGGTGTTCGGGTATTAGCGAATGAAGCTGATATTGTAAAAATCGATTCCCATAGTTCGATTGCAATTGGAGGAATAGAAGACCCTTTGGCGAGTGCAATGGAAGAAGAGGAAACCGTTAAAAATACTATAACCGAGGCCTTTGCGGATACTCCCAAATCAATGTTTAAAATTTTACTCGCACATAGACCTGAACAATTTAACGTTTATGCAGAAGAAGGAATCAATCTGACATTTAGTGGTCATGCCCACGGAGGACAATTTCGAATTCCTGGAATAGGCGGTTTGGTTTCACCTGGGGAAGGCTGGTTCCCAAAATACACATCGGGCACGCACAAGAAGAATGGAAGTCAATTGATCATCAGTCGTGGCTTAGGCAATAGTCTGGTTCCTGTGCGGCTCTTCAATCAACCGGAAATAGTAGTTGTATCGTTACAAATAGTTGAATGACAAAGACCTCCTTTCAATTAATGAATGGAGGTCTTTGTCAAGCGCTCCATTTGGAATAGTGTGAAGGTTAGGATATATTCAGGTATGATAAGAAGGATAACTATTTAAGAGGGGATGAGTAAATATGAAGGCGTATATTCATGAATTTGGGGAGTTAAAAATAGGTGAGATGAGTGATCCGGTTGCAGGTCTTGGTGAAGTTGTCGTTTCGATTCGAACAGCGGGACTGAATCGTCGGGACTTATATATAGCTGGGCGCAGAGGTGAGCAAACAGCAGCGCTGACATTAGGATCGGATGGGGCAGGAGTCGTCGATTCAATAGGTGAAGGAGTAACGCAATTTACAGTCGGGGATGAAGTAATGATTAATCCTTCACTTCGATGGTATAAGAATAGCGATGCGCCCCCTGCGAGTTTTGATATTTTAGGCATGCCTGATAACGGAACGTTTGCGGAGAGAATTGTAATTTCAGCTGAACAACTAGAGAGGAAACCATCTCATTTATCATGGAAAGAAGCTGCAGTGCTTTCATTAGCTGGATTAACTGGCTACCGTGCGTTATTTACAAAAGGACAGGTGAAAGTGGGAGATACGGTTTTCATTCCGGGTGCGGGCAGTGGGGTGGCCACTTATCTGATTCAATTTGCTAAAAACATAGGTGCACGTGTAATTGTAACTTCACGCAGTGAGAAGAAACGCAAGTTAGCGCTTGAGCTTGGTGCGGATATGGCGCTCGACACAAACAGTGATTGGAACAAAGAGCTGCAGGGTGAAACAATTGACCTCGTTATTGAGAGTGTAGGGCGAGCGACATTTAATCGTTCGTTGGGTGTTTTAAAAAAAGGAGGGCGCATCGTTGTGTTCGGAGCAACGACTGACGATACGGTCGATTTGGATTTACGGGCATTTTTCTATGGGCAATACCAGCTATTTGGTTCAACACTTGGGAGCCGAGAAGAATTGCGCGACATGATTGCGCATGTTGAAAAATACGGGACACATCCCGTTGTCGATAGAGTGTTCAATTTGGATGATACTGCAGAGGCCTTTGATTATATTGAAAACAGTAATCAGTTTGGAAAAGTGGTAATTCAAGTATCAGAATAACAATTAATAGAGAATGGTTATTAATGTTTACAGGGTATCATAAAGTACAATCTATCTAAAATCATAATTGGTATATAATTAAGGCAAAGGAAGGATGTAGCATATATGACTGAAAAAGTATTACCGCTTACGGATTTAGAAATTGCATCACAAGCTACAATGCAGCAAATTTGGACTATAGCTGAAAAGGCGGGTATCCCGGAAGAAGCTGTAGAACCTTATGGAAGATATAAGGCTAAAATTGATGGAAATAAATTAAATAAAGAAAGTTTGAATGGGAAAGTTGTTTTGGTTACTGCAATCAGCCCAACTCCAGCTGGTGAAGGGAAATCTACTGTGGCGGTAGGACTCGCTGACGCTCTTTCGAAGCTTGGGGAGAAGGCGATGATTGCTTTGCGTGAACCATCCCTTGGACCTGTTATGGGGATGAAAGGTGGTGCTACAGGGGGTGGTTATGCACAAGTATTGCCGATGGAAGAGATTAACCTGCATTTTAACGGTGATATTCATGCAATTACGACTGCAAATAATGCACTAAGCGCTTTGATTGATAATCACCTTCACCAAGGAAATGTGCTCCGTATTGACCCGCGACGAATTACTTGGAAGCGTGTCCTGGATATGAATGATCGCGCTTTGCGTAACGTGACAATCGGACTGGGTGGCCCTACACAGGGAGTGCCTAGAGAAGAGGGTTTCGATATTACTGTGGCATCTGAAATAATGGCCGTATTCTGTCTGGCGACAAACTTGGAGGATTTGAAAGATAGGATTGCACGGATTGTAATCGGTTATACGTACGACAATGAAGCAGTTACAGTGCGTGATCTTGGAGTTCATGGTGCACTCACACTTCTATTAAAAGAGGCATTCAAACCAAATCTCGTTCAGACGATTGAAGGGACGCCGGCACTTATCCATGGAGGTCCTTTTGCTAACATTGCACACGGTTGTAACTCGTTAATTGCAACCAATATGGCACGTAAACTTGCCGAAATCGTTGTTACGGAAGCTGGTTTCGGAGCCGATTTAGGCGCTGAGAAATTCATGAATATAAAAGCGCGTCAAGGTGGTTTTGCTCCTGATGCGGTCGTTATCGTTGCAACGGTTCGTGCGCTGAAAATGCATGGAGGTGTGCCGAAAGGCGAACTAGCGGGAGAAAATGTTCAGGCAGTCACAGATGGAATGATGAACCTGGCAAAACATATAGATACAATTCGTGCATTCGGTGTCCAGCCAGTCGTCGCTCTGAATAAATTCATTACTGATACGGACTCTGAACTGGAAACAATCTTCGAATGGTGTGAAAATAATGATGTAAGGGTAGCACTCACCGAAGTCTGGGAACATGGCGGAGATGGGGGTATTGCATTAGCACAAGAAGTGTTAAAGCTATTAGCTGAACCAAACAACTTTGCCCCGATTTATCATGTTGAACAATCTGTAAACGATAAAATAACTGAAATCGTTCAAAAAGTTTACGGAGGATTGGGTGTCACTTTTACTGACCAGGCATTAAAAGATCTGGAGCTAATTGAGAAAAATGGATGGGATATATTGCCGATATGCATGGCTAAAACGCAATACTCATTTGCAGATGACCCTAAATTACTTGGAAGCCCTGAAGGTTTTACAATTACTGTAAGGAAAATTATTCCGAAACTTGGAGCCGGATTCCTAGTTTGTTTGGCTGGGGACATTATGACGATGCCGGGCTTGCCTAAAGTTCCGGCAGCACTCAAAATGGATATCGATGAAAAAGGCAATGCAGTTGGTTTAATATAATTATTGAAAACGTATCTGTATTAAATACGGGGCTGACCTAAAATGCTAGGACAGCCCCGTGGTTTATTATCAAAGTGCTTTATCATCAATCGAATCTAGCCAAGATTCAATTGTTCCGATAACAGATTCAACACAGCCATCTTCAAATGGTGAAATTAAATTTGCTTCGGAAACAAGTTTAGTAAATGATTTTGATCCGCCGAGGGTGCAAAGATGTAAATAATCATTCCATGCTGATTCATGATTTTCGAGCGAGCGTTTCCAAAATTGGAACGCACAAATTTGTGCAAGTGTATAATCAATATAATAAAATGGACTTTCGTAAATATGACCTTGACGTTGCCAGATAGAGCCGGATTCCAAATATTCAAAGCCATCATAGTCACGCATTGGAAGATATATTTTCTCTATTCTTTTCCAAGCTGCTTTCCGTTCTTCGGCTGTCATTTCAGGATTTTCGTAAACTGCATGTTGGAATTCATCCACTGCGACGCCATAGGGTAAAAAGAGAAGCGCACTACTTAAGTGTGCAAATTTATATTTATCCGTTTGGTCTTTGAAAAACAGTTCCATCCAGGGCCATGTAAAGAATTCCATACTCATTGAATGGATTTCGGCGCCT
The DNA here is from genome assembly GCF_056786535.1 of Sporosarcina sp. Y352. NCBI lineage: Bacteria > Bacillati > Bacillota > Bacilli > Caryophanales > Caryophanaceae > Sporosarcina > Sporosarcina sp. Y352. The sequence continues at coordinate 184,647 of NZ_JBXCJE010000001.1, read as the reverse complement.
TCATATGTTGGCCACATATATTCAGGTATTCCAATGTCTCGGCTAGAAAAAACTTGGAATGCGTGTCCGGCTTCATGCGTTAATACGTCAATATCACCAGATGTCCCATTAAAATTGGAAAAGATGAATGGTGAATCGTAGTTATCGATAAAAGTACAATAACCGCCGGCTTCTTTTCCGGTTTTAGCTTCAACGTCAAGTAGGTTTTTATCTGTCATGAACTTGAAAAAGGTGTCTGTCTCAGGTGAAAGCTCTGCATACATCTTTTTACCATTTTCAAGAATCCAATCAGGTGATCCTTGGGGTGTTGCATTACCTGTTAAGAAGTCTAAGGATTGATCATAAAATTTTAACTTATCCACACCAATGCGCTCTGCTTGGCGCTCATATAGACGACTGGCTAGTGGGACGATATGATCACGAACTTGATCACGGAACTTTTTCACCATTTGGGCATCATAGTCAATACGATTCATGCGCACATAGCCGAGTTCAACGAAGTTTTTGTAGCCTAGAGTGGTAGCAATTTCATGACGTAGTTTGACAAGTTCATCATAAATTTTATCGAACTTCACACCGTTATCCGAATAAAAAGTGTATGTAGCTTTCATAGCGGCTTTACGAACGGAACGATCCGTTGACTCCGCATATGGACCCATTTGAGCAAGAGTCAGAGTCTTGTCGTCAAATTCGATTTGCGCGGATGCAACCAGTTTAGAATAATCGGAAGCCAGCTTATTTTCCTTTTGAAGCATACTGACGATTTTCGGTGAAAATGATTTAATGGAGTTATCAGCCAGTGCGAATAGTTGGCTACCCCATTTTTTTTCAAGATCCGCCCTAAAAGAAGTGGTGACAAGTTCTTTATAGTAAGCAGTTTCAAGTTCTTGATACTCAGGTCCGATTTCATCGAAATAATCGCGTTCTTTTTGATAGAATTCATCGTTTGTATCGATGGAAGCACGGATATAGACAAGATTGGCCATCGTTGAGTAGTCTTTTCCGATTGAGTTAATTTTTTCAATGACTTCATTTTGTAATTCATATGAACTTGCAGAACGAAAATCCTCAAGAAGTCTAAAGAAATCTTCTTTTACACTTTCCATTTCAGGTCTAGCGTATTGATAGTCTTCAAATTTTATCAAGATAATTCCCCCTGATTTATACTAGTGAAATATTCCACTGATTCTATTGTTCACGATGTTCCGGAATATTGCAAAAGAAATATATATTATTACACTAGATTATATGAGAAAAGCAATGGAAGGAATTCCGTATGACAAGTGTTTGAAATTAAAACTATAAAAGATGGGGTAAAAAATTGCAAAAGCAAACTGATCAATTCATTGATACAAATATTGAAATTGGCTTAAGTGAAGCAGAAGCGAAGAGAAGACTTGTTGAATTCGGTGCGAATAAACTAACAGGAACAAAGAGCCGTTCGCTGCTTCAACGTATTTTTGCACAAATTAATAATGTCTTAATCTACGTGCTGATTGTTGCAGCTGTTATTTCTGGCATTCTTGGAGAATTGGCGGATTCCTTAATAATTGGACTTGTTGTCCTTATCAATACGGTTGTAGGAGTTATCCAGGAATCAAAGGCAGAAGATGCACTGCAGGCGTTAAAAAACATGGCAGTTCCCAAAGCGCTAGTTAGAAGGGACGGTGTACAGAAAGAAATACCGTCTGAAGAAGTTGTGCAAGGTGATGTAATTCTTCTTGATGCCGGAAGGTACGTGCCATGTGATATCCGTCTAATTGAATCAGTGAATTTGAAAATTGAAGAGGCGGCGTTGACAGGTGAATCCGTATCAGTAGAAAAAGATTCACAATTCGAAGGTCACAGCTCAATGCCCATCGGAGATCGAAAAGACATTGCATTCATGTCGACATTAGCTACATATGGACGTGCAACTGGCGTGGCAATTGCAACAGGTATGAAAACCGAGATAGGAAAAGTTGCATCTATGCTTGATAGTGAAGTGGATGAAGAGACACCTTTACAGAAAAGTCTCGCACAATTGGGGAAATACCTGGGGATGACAGCTGTTGTCATTTGCGTCATCATATTTGGAATAGGTGTGTTGCAAGGTCGCGGGTATTTGGAAATGTTCATGTTAGCTGTCAGTCTAGCGGTTGCGGCTATCCCTGAAGGAATGCCTGCAATCGTTTCAATCGTTCTCGCAATCGGTGTGCAAAGGATGATTAAACAAAATATCATTATTCGAAAGCTTCCTGCTGTGGAAGCGTTGGGTTCAGTTGACGTGATCTGTTCAGATAAAACCGGTACATTGACTCAGAATCGAATGACAGTTACAACGTTTTATACTGAAGGAACATTAAGCAACTTAAATGAAGCCAATCTTAAAAAGCCTGTACAGAAACGATTATTTGAGAATATCGCATTATGTAATGATGCAACATATACAAAAAATGAAGAAACCGGGGATCCAACAGAAATCGCGCTTATTGCAGCAGCGGTGGAAACTGGGTTGGAAAAAGGACAACTGGAAGCAAGTTATCCCAGAATTGCTGAGATTCCATTCGATTCAAATCGTAAACGGATGACTACGGTACATCAAGCGGCGGAGTCCATTATTTCACACACTAAAGGTGCCGTTGATGGGATTTTGCCGAAATGTACACATATCGAAACAGCTGAAGGGCCCAAAATTATTGATGAGCTAGACCGTGAAGCAATTCTTAATGCTGCAAAATCCATGTCTTCAAAAGCATTGCGTGTACTGGGTTCTGCCTATAAATTCATGGCAGCTACAAATACCGACGAACTTAACAATGCAGAAGAACAATTGGTATTTCTTGGTCTTGTCGGAATGATTGACCCCCCTCGTGAAGAAGTGAAGAATGCGATTAAAGTTACGAAATCGGCAGGCATACGTACGGTTATGATTACGGGGGATCACCAGGACACGGCATATGCGATTGCAAAAGAACTTGGAATCGCAACTCAACAATCGGAAGTAATCGAGGGAAAAACAATTGACGCTTTGTCAGAACGGGAATTAATTGAAAAAACCGGGAAAATTAATGTATATGCTCGGGTTTCGCCGGAACACAAAGTTAAAATTGTGCAAGCACTTAAAGCGAAGGACCATACCGTGTCAATGACAGGCGACGGTGTTAACGATGCACCTTCATTAAAGGCCGCGGATATAGGCGTAGCAATGGGGATAACAGGTACAGATGTAGCAAAAGGTGCTGCAGATATGGTATTAACGGATGACAATTTTTCATCAATCGTCAAAGCAGTCGAAGAAGGGCGTACCATCTATCGTAATATAAAGAAGTCCATTATTTTTCTGCTATCGTGTAATTTAGGAGAAATAATTGCGCTTTTCGCTGCGATATTACTAGGGTGGCCGTTGCTCTTGCGCCCAATTCATATCTTATGGATCAATCTGGTGACGGATACATTTCCTGCGCTGTCGCTGGGGGTCGATCCTGAAGAAACTGGTGTAATGAAAGAAAAACCGAGGCACCGGAAAGAGAGTATATTCAGTGGTTCCATATCGTTTCTAGTTTTAAATGGTATTTTGATTGGGGCAATTACACTCGTCGCTTTTATGATGGGCATCTATATGTCAGGCGAGTATACGGGCAGTTTTCTCTCTATGTTTTCAGCTGCCATACCGGAAAGTGCTCTCGTACATGGACAGACAATGGCTTTCATCGGCCTGAGTTTTTCTCAGCTGGTGCATTCTCTCAACTTTAGATCGATGAACAAGTCTGTATTCAAAGCAGGTATTTTTAAGAATAAGTTTTTAATATACTCAATTTTGCTAGGGGTTGTGTTACAGGTAATTATCGTTACGTTCGGTCCGATTGCGAAAGTCTTTAGTGTGCAATCACTTGGACTAAAGGAATGGATAATTATTGGTGTACTTAGCCTAATACCGCTTCTAGTAAATGAACTGGTTAAATTATTCAAAAAGTAATTTAAGCGCCAAAGTTCCCCTTTTAGTGCTCTATGATGTATTATGGGGGGTAATGGCATTGTAGCCGTGAATTTGTAAGTGAGAGGTTGATACTGCTATGGAAATTACTGAGTACATTATCAAAAAAATTAACGATCCTACTGGGATCATTGCTGGAGAACGTTTTGAGTACCGATTGTACATTGATTTGGACGAGGAAGACGAGCTTTATTCTGAAGGTGGAACAGGGCTTCGCGTGATTTTTGCAGTTGACGAGGATGAAGGACGGATAGCATCTTATCACTTTTTTGAACGTACAAGTGAAAAAGTTCTTGATTTTGAATTGGAAGATGACGAAAAAGCAATTGTTCTTGAATATTGCAGAACACACCGCGAATAATACAACTAAAAAGCCTGTACACATGATTATTATGTGTGCAGGCTTTTCTTTGGTATATGGAGGTTTAAAGCTGAAAGTAGAATCCACTACAGTGGAAGTTTTAGCACTAATGTACGAACACAGTATGTGAAGATTTCTGCACATATAATAAATCAGCAGACTCAATTCGAATTATGTGTGTTTTGTGGTAATATGTTAGATAATATGGAAAGTGGATAGAAACGAAAATATCCAAGACTAATCTAATTGGAGTGTTTGAATATGGATAATGAAATAGTTGATATTACGATTATTGGGGGAGGGCCGACGGGGCTTTTTGCATCATTCTATGCAGGAATGCGGGAAATGTCGGTGAAAATCATAGATAGTTTGCCACAGCTTGGTGGTCAGTTGATTGAATTGTATCCTGATAAAGATATATATGATGTGGGCGGATTTCCAAAAATTCTTGCAAAAGACTTTGTAGCTAATCTTGTTACACAAGCACATTACGCGAAACCTGAAATCCATCTTGGCGAAACTGCTTTGTCAGCAACGCGTGAAGGAGATCACTTCATCCTGAAAACGGATAAAGGCGTTCACTTTACACGTACCATCCTTTTGACAGCGGGAATCGGGGCTTTTCAACCGCGCAAAATCGGTCTTCCCGAAGAAGTCCATTTTGAGGGGAATACCCTTCATTACAGTATTAAAGATTTAACGATTTTTAAGGACAAAAATGTTCTTGTTTGCGGAGGCGGGGATTCAGCAGTCGATTGGTCACTTATGTTGGAAGACATTGCATCTACTGTGACACTCGTCCATCGCCGTGAACGCTTTACAGCACATGAAACGAGTGTTAATCAGTTAATGGAATCCAAAGTGACTGTGAAGACGTCTCGAGCGGTCAAATTGATTGATGGTGAAGATGGTAAAGTCCGAAAAGTAGTCTTAGCAGAAAAAGATGGCACTGAAGAACATCTCGACGTCGATCAATTAATTGTTAACTACGGAAATATATCATCTCTTGGACCATTGAAGGATTGGGGTCTTGAAATGGACCGTAACTCAATAATGGTTAATACGCGTATGGAGACCAACATCGAAGGGATTTACGCGGCAGGGGATGTTACAAACTATGATGGCAAAGTGAAATTGATTGCTGTCGGACTAGGTGAAGCTCCAATCGCTGTGAATCATGCAAAAGCTTATGTCGATCCGAAAGCAAGATTACAGCCGCTTCATAGTACAAGTATCTTTAGTTGAATAGAACTTGACATCAAATTAAAAACACCGCCTTGTGCGGTTTTTTTATTGACTAGTAATAGAGAAATTAGTAACATTTCGTTAATACTGAATTTTTTTCGAACATAGATGACAACGCTTAATGTCAAATACACATGAACAGGGAGTTGCAAGTTTTAATGCAGCGGGGCATGACTGGGCACTAGGGCATTTTCAAAACACTTTAGGTATAGAGGTTATTTAACAAACAACTGCTTGGCTACAACATATTGGGAAGGCTAAATGAGGGAATTGAGGAGATGAATGATATGGCTAGAATAGGTATTTATGGTTCGTCTTTCGATCCGATTACGAATGTACATTTGTGGACGGCAAGTACAGTTGCTCACCGTTGTAAATTGGATAAAGTTATATTCCTTCCTTCATCGAATAAAAGAAAAGACAAAGAAATGAAAACAGCTGATGAACACCGGTGGAATATGATTAAACTGGCAATTCAAAACAATGATAAATTCATTGCCGATGATTATGAAATGAAACAAGAGGGCTGGAAAATTACAACATATGAAACACTTATTTATTTCAAGGAACTCTATAAAAATGATGAAATTTATTTCGTTATGGGAGCGGATTTACTAGTCGATATCGGTGCTGGTAGATGGGGGCATTCTGAATCACTTGTGAATGAAAATAAATTCATTGTAATGGCACGTGAAGGAGTAAATATGCTACAGGCAATCAGTAAATCAGCCATCTTAAGAAATAATGACGACGGACAGACATTTCACTTGCTTGATAAAGGTCTATCTATGGAAATTAGCTCTACTTACATTCGGGATGAACTTTCCATGAACGGAGAACCCCGTTATCTGTTACCTGATTCTTGCTATCATTATATTAAAGAGCACGCGCTCTATAAGAATTAATTCTAAACTTGCGACTATTAGATTCTATATAGTTAAATATAGAACCTAATAGTTGTACTTATTATTCAGGAGGTTTTTAGTATGTCAATTAACATTAATGATCGGTTCTCTGAAATAAGAAAGAGCATAACTATCGATGCTCCTATTGAAAAAGCTTGGAAATACGTCGCGACATCCGAAGGAATAGGTGCCTGGTTTATGCCGAATGATATGGAACCGATTGAAGGCAAAGAGTTTATCCTAAAAGCAGGTCCATGGGGAAATTCAATATGTAAAGTGACTGAAGTGAGTCCACCCAACCGTTTATCTTTTAAGTGGGGTGAGGAGTGGTTTATCACGTTTGAATTGATAGAAAAAGACAGTCAAACGGAAGTAACTCTAGTCCATGCGGGATGGGAAGAAAGCAAACAGACAGAGTTTGGCGAGGACCATGCAGAGGTACGTTCACGTATGTCAGGTGGATGGGATGGCCTTATTCTGAAACTAAAAAGTGTGATTGAGCTTTAATGGTTTGAAATCTTTAGAAGTATGATGTTCTTCAAGTGATCTCACATCCGACACGTCGAAATCTATGAATAGCTTAGGCGATTAACTGCTGGTTGTTGTGCTGGAACAATATAAAAAACGCTGAAAGTAGTTATTCAGCGTTTTTTGTTTGCATTAATTAATTGTAATCGAAAAAAAAGGAATTTAAATCACAAAAGAAAGGAGATAGCTAAAATGAGCAGTAGGGGAACGAATATGATTACATATCCAATTGGATTCCCAAAGTTAATCGACCATCCGATACCGAATCTTTTCTCTACAAAAACGGAAGGATCATTTTGGTTCACATAAAAGATGCCGTATTTCCAATGCTCATCATCATCGAGATCTGTAATGCCGGTAATCGTTTCGTCTTCCAATTCCACTTCAATCCGGGAGCCGCTCTGTCCAACTTTAAATGCATAGATGGCTGTTGCTAGAAGGGTAATTAAGAGAAAGCCGAGTGGTAACGCGAACATTAGTGCAGCATCGCCAAGGCCATCATGAATCGTAGCAAGTTGAATGAACCCAAAAAGAATAGTCATGAGTATAGTCATCATATATAAAAACCAACTGGAGTATTTTCGGAATGATAATTGTTGAACTTTTGATTTTTTCCTTTTTACTGCACTTAATCTGATACCTGATTGTTTTGTAAATGTATTAATACCGGCCATCATTGCTTGCATTATTAGTAATATAAGAAGTAAAGCAATTACTGAAAAAGGTGTTTTTTCACTAAAAGTATCGGGTTGACCGTTCGCTCCCCAATGTGTAGGAATCAGGTCGGGCATATTGTTGTATTGTGTGGCAGTGTAGGCGATTAGCCCAACCGTAATTAGCATTGGTACTGCATAGACATAAGAAGGAAGCATCTCGTCTTTCGTCCGAATAGCTAAATCAGCGATTCGGACTTGCTTCAAATCCGCACCCCATTGATTTTTTTGTTTAAGTCGCGTCGTTTGTGCATGAAAGTAAAAATAGAGAACCATACTCAAAAAGAGAAGTCCAAATTGAACTGCTAATCCAGTTAAGACGATTGTAACTTCTGATAGATCACTATTACTTACCCAATAGTAATAAATGAAAAGTGAAATGAAACCCGTAATGAAAATACTAACAGCATATATTCTTTTATAGGATATAATCGTTGAATCGTCTGTAAAACTTTCTGGAACCGTCACGCCAAACACAACGGAGGGCTTTAATAAAAATGGAGTAGCAGACAGCATTATAGTAATAAAGCTAATAATGATTAGAAATAAGGGTAATACCATACTTATACCTCCTGAATTGTTAAAATGATAGATGAAATAAGGTTGCTAATGTCTTTTGGTTTCATCCCGAGCACGATTGCTTCAGCAACAATCGGTTTGAATTCCTCAGTAATTCTTACAAGGTTTGTATTAGTAATATCATTCGTCAAGAGTTCATTGACAATTGCTCCGGATTTCGGAACGATACGGATTATCCCCTTTTTTTCGAGTTCGTGGTATGCCTTATTGACAGTATGCATATTCATGCCTAGGTCGGCGGCTAATGTCCGTACAGAGGGGAGTGTTTCTCCTCCTACAAGTGTTCCGCGTGCAATTGCTTCGATAAGCTGAGAAGCTAATTGTGCATATATCGGTTTATCCGCATCCGCTTCGATTTGGATGAACATATGGTACCCTCCTTATAACTTATCTAATTTAATTTAATTATAGCCTCTTTGTTCTATTTAGTATAGAACAAAGAGGTAGATAAATAAAAATCCCTGAACAAAATAAAATGTACCCTATAAGATAGACACTTTAAAAAAGTCTCTCTTATGGGGTACTTTTATTTATAATGGAAATAACAACGATTATATGTTGATATAAAGAATCCTACCAACAACGCTTGGCGCTTGGGGATGCCTCCCACAATTAGCCAGACAGAAGACCACTGTCAGTCTTATTGCTTCGGCTACCCCAGTAAGGCGCCTTCGCTGGAGATTACAAGGAAAACATAAGTCCAACAACAGAACTTATGTCAAAGATATTATTTGCTGATCAAGAACAAAGAATTGGGTTTAGGTCAGTCAATGTCACGTCGTGGGAACTGTTGGGATAACGCTCCCCAAGAATCTTTCTTTGGTCATTTTAAAGATGAAATAGATATGAAATCATGTGGAGTTTCGGAAGATGTAAAACGAGAGATAAAGAGTTATATGACTTATTACAATCATTATCGAGGTCAGTGGAATTTAAAGAAGATGACGCCTGCACAATACAGACATCATCTTCTTCAAGTTTCCTAAATATGTTGAATGTATGATTCTTACTCACTTTAGCTGATTGAAGTGGAGAGCGGCGACTCCAGCGGGAACAGCGCGAGCCGAAGACCCCGCAGGAACGCAGTGACGAGGAGGCTGAGGCCGTGCCCGCGGAAAGCGTCCGCTCGGAACGGAAATCAGCGGTTAGTTAAATTCTTCGGTTCAACTTATATAAGGTTTTTTTAAAAATGTCCTTTACAAAGGGTACACTTCAAAAGTTCAGGGGAATCCTTCCTAATTATAATTCTGAAGTTTTAACGAATATATATCCTTCGCTCTTCAAATAAGCTAGAACGGCATCAAGTCCATCAGCAGTTGATTGGTGAATATCGTGCATAAGGATTATACTTCCATCTCTGGTTTGACCTTTGATATGTGTGAGCAGTAAATTCGAATTTCGATGTTCCCAGTCAAGTGTATCAATATCCCATAGAATTACAGGTAAATCTGTTTGGTTTCGGACTGATTTATTAATCGAACCATAAGGAGGGCGGAATACAGTCGCTTTTTGTCCAGTGACATCCTCAATGATAGAAGAAGTACGACTGATTTCATTTCGTGCTTTTTCGACTCCAGTTTTCGTCAAGTCAGGATGTTTCCACGTATGGTTACCGAGTTCATGACCTGCTTCTTGCACTTTTTTTGCGATTTCAGGATAGCATTCAACCTGGCTTCCAAGCATGAAGAAAGTTGCTTTGGCATTGTATTTATCCAATGTATCTAGAATTTGAATTGTCACTTTTGGATCAGGTCCATCATCAAAGGTGAGGGCAACCCGTTTACTCTCAGAATCTGATTCGATTGTCACTAGCTCTTGATCTAAACTTTCTAACTCATCCGGACTAATAGGTTGTGAGTCTTTCAGAGGGATAGTGGGAATTTCCACTGAATCTTCATTCTTATATTCTTCATTGAGTAAGTGTTTTTCTGGTTCTTCAATTTTTAATTTAAAATCAGGGGCTAAATAGTTGTTTATATCACTAACCGGTATCGCGACAATGGGGGGTCCGGCTGCTCCCGTTGCTATTTCTTGTTCAACAAAATAAAAAATAATGGATTCATCTGTGATAGCAAAATTATCGAAGTTGTCCCAGTTAGCTTTCGTTTTTAGTTGCAATTCTTCAGGTAAATGATAGTTGGCTAGTGAGGGATCGTTGTGTAATGCGACACGAACGAGCTTCGAAACGGCTTCAAGGTTTTGTCGATCATTATCAAGCACATCAGAAATCGAAAAGCGGTCGCCCGTTTCGGGTATTAAATGAAATGACCTAATCTCAGTTTTACCAGCCGCATTTCCAGTTGCACTACTGTTAACAAGGACGAAGGAATAGCTCCCTGAATGGTGAGTTAACGTTTCGAATGAAATATTCAATTCACCTTTTATGTCACTGCTAAGCTGTTTGTTTTCTTCCATTGTAGTCAAATAGTTTTGTTTAACTTTTTTTATGTATTGTGAAATATCATTGTTGAATGTACTATGAAACCTTTGTGGATACTGGATCGCATACGGCTTATATGGATCATTCGACGTTTCGGTACTTATTTTAATACCTGCATAGTGAGAATCAATTGTATCGATAATAACCTCAGCTGGTTTTGCAGCATGTGTGTTTTCAGGAAGAGTGGCAGCTTCATTTTTAGTAGTCAAGGAAAATAAATAGATGGCAGACACAGTCAATGTAACGAGGGTAATTGAAAATGTAACATCGATCCAGGAGGAACGACGTTTTTGGTACTTTCTTTTCATGGAATAGACTCCTTTACTATGTATAGAAAGTTAGACGGAAGAACCTCTTAATAATTTCATAAAAAGTGATGATTTTGTCAGATTTTATCATTTAATATATTATTCTAGTATACATGAATAAAATGGAAGCATCTAGGGGGGGAATTATATATATGTTGAAATAAGGATTTCCATCTGCTTCTTTGCCGCGCCTGTGCTGGAGTGTTCATTGTAGAGAGAGTTGTAGATTCGGAGTGTGGATTTTATATCGCTTGGCGCTTTGGGGATGCCTCTCGCCATGAGCCTGGATTAGCGCTTCGCATCCAGTCTCACGGCTTCGGCTACCCCTTTGCCGCGCTTGCGCTAGTGTAACATTATCGATAGAGTTTTGAGTTTGAGATGTATAGACTGAGAGTATAATGTGATTACTATTTGATACTAATTTCATTGAAAAAAGACGCACTCCCGGCTGCAGGCCTTATCCCCGATAATGAAATGCGCTTTCCTACATAGAGACTCTCCAGCGCAGGCGCGCCTACGTGGTAGTCGGAGCGATAAGACTGAAAGCGTACTCCTTTCTGGCTTATCGCGGGAGGCATCCACAAAGCGGCGAAGCGGTATTAGTGAACTTTCCAATATTTTCCATTAATTATCATATATAGGTAGCTTGTTTATATTAAAAATACTTTTTTTACGTGTTAACTTGTGATATAATATCTCAGTCCCTTATTTTGCAAATATGGGTGCGCTTTTGTATGTTTACAATTATTTGTGAATTATTCGAGCCGGTTGTTGCTATAACATGCAATTATAAAAACAAGGTGGTTGGAAAAAATGGGAAAAGGTACATTCCGGGTTCTTCTATATTATAAATATGTAACGATTGAAGATCCTGAAACATTTGTTATTGAGCATTTGAAAGCTTGTAATGAAATCGGCTTGAAAGGTCGAATTCTTGCAGGAAATGAAGGAATTAATGGTACATGCTCTGGAACCGTTGAACAAACAGACAGGTATATGGAAATGATGCAGAATGATGAACGATTCAAAGACATTGCTTTCAAAATTGACATTGCAGACGAACATGCATTTAAAAAAATGCACGTCCGCGAGCGTTCAGAACTTGTCAATATGAGTTTGGAAGATGATATTGATCCAAATGAATTGACGGGTAACTATTTAAGTCCTGAAGAGTTCTTTAAACAGATGCAAGATGAAGATACAGTTGTTATCGATGCACGTAATGACTATGAGTTTGACCTAGGACACTTCCGTGGTGCGGTTCGTCCTGAAATCGAAAATTTCCGAGACTTGCCAAATTGGATTCGTACTAATAAAGAACAGTTCGAAGGGAAAAAAATTCTAACGTATTGCACAGGTGGTATTCGTTGTGAGAAGTTTTCCGGTTGGCTTGTACGAGAAGGATTCGAGGATGTTGGACAATTGCATGGCGGGATTGTCACTTACGGAAAAGACCCTGTTGCCCAAGGTCAGCTATGGGACGGACAATGTTATGTATTTGACGAACGTATCGCTGTTCCAATCAATCAGGTAGAGCATGTAATCGTAGGCCGTGATCATTTCGATGGTACACCGTGTGAGCGATATGTAAATTGTGCGAACCCTGTATGTAACGCGAAAATCATTTGTTCCGAAGAAAACGAGCATTTGTATATGCGTAGTTGTACGGATGAATGTCGTACACATCCGCGCAACCGTTACTTCGTTGAACATAACTTGACCGTGGAAGAATATGACATGCGCATGGAAGCTATCGAATTACACCGAAATAAAACTCACGCGCTATAATTAAAATCGCCTAAACAATTGTAATTCTGTTTAGGCGATTTTTTGTTATGATGAAGAATGGTGTGCTTACTTATCCAAGCAGCTAAAATCAATGCAGAAATAAGGAGCGGTTATTTCTATAAATGGAATGGATTCAATGGCAATAGAGGGAATAAGTACTAAGCATTGTATAGTGCTTACTTTGCCATTTCTGTCCATACTTTTTAAAAGAACATAATGTTATAATGAGAGCATTCAATTGATATTGGAGGATCATTATTTATGCAATGGAGAAATTTGTATCGTGGATTCTTTTTGGGAATCAGCGATTTAATACCGGGAGTGAGCGGGGGAACGATTTCGTTCATCTTAGGGATTTATGATGAATTATTAATGTCAATCAGTGGCCTTTTTAGCCGCCATTGGAAAAAATATATTGGTTTCTTATTGCCTTTGGGCATCGGTATTGGAGTAACCCTTTTACTATTTAGCAGAGTGATTGAATATTTATTAGTAAATTACTCTGCACCCACACACTTTTTCTTTATGGGACTGGTTTTTGGTGTACTTCCCTTCATTACAAAAAAAGCAGGTGTCAAAAAGAATTTCACCTGGAAACACTTCTTGCTCATTCTACTTGTCGGTGTTGCACTAGCTTCACTTGCCTTTATGAAACCGCAAGATACGACAGCCATTACAAACTTGACAGCTTCAAATACTATTGGGCTTTTTTTAGCCGGTTGGGCGGGGAGTATTGCGATGTTGTTGCCTGGTATTAGCGGTTCGCTCATCTTACTAATTTTAGGTGTCTACTCGACAGCAATTGGAGCATTATCGAATTTGAATTTCCCTATTATCGCCGTACTCGGTGCAGGTGTAATGGTTGGATTCATCGTCAGTAGTAAAGCTGTTAGCTATTTGTTGGAGCATTTTAAGTATCTTTCATTCGCAGTAATTATAGGGCTTATTATTGGTTCGTTATTCGTCATCTATCCAGGTATCCCTGAAAGTGGAACACCGTTTGTCTTGAGTATTATTGCTCTTTATACAGGTCTGATGGTTGCGAATATGTTCAGTTCACTTACTAAAGTTCCTAACGTCAATTACAAGAAAAGTGCCGCATCTGAAACGGATTGAATCGTTTCTGGATGCGGCACTTTTCGCTTTGTTCGGCATTATAATTCCCTTCTTTGCATACTATGGATAAAACCATGCCCTGACTGGAGGGAAATTGATGGATATCTTAAACAAAGTGAGAAGCTTTCGAGAAGAAGAAAACAAGCTTAAGTGGGAAGGCACATTCGCAGATTACTTGGCCATTGTGAAAGAAAGAAAAGAAGTCGCACAAACAGCACATTCACGGGTTTATAATATGATTAAAAGCTCAGGATTGATTGAAAAAGATGGTAATAGACTTTATCAGTTTTTTGGGAAAGAGATTTTTGGACTTGAAGAGTCCATAGAAAGACTGGTGGAAGAATACTTTCATCCAGCTGCAAAAAGATTAGAGGTTCGTAAACGGATATTATTGTTAATGGGCCCCGTTAGTGGGGGGAAATCTACAATCGTTACATTATTAAAACGGGGTTTGGAGAGTTATTCCAAAACAGATGCGGGTGCGGTTTATGCCATAAAAGGCTGTCCAATGCATGAAGATCCACTACATTTGATACCACAATATTTGCGTAAAGATTTCTTCGAAAGCTATGGTGTTCGCATTGAAGGCAGTTTATCACCATTGAATGCGATGCGGTTAGAACAAGAATACGATGGAGAAATCGAAAATGTCCTGGTGGAACGCATTTTCTTCTCGGAAGACAAACGAGTAGGAATTGGAACCTTTACACCTTCAGATCCTAAATCACAGGATATCGCCGATTTAACTGGGAGTATCGACTTCTCGACAATTGCTGAGTTTGGTTCCGAATCGGATCCACGTGCCTATCGTTTTGATGGAGAGCTGAATAAAGCGAACAGAGGAATGATGGAATTCCAAGAAATGTTGAAGCTGGACGAAAAGTTTCTATGGCATTTATTGTCGTTAACACAGGAAGGGAATTTTAAAGCAGGTAGATTTGCTTTAATAAGTGCTGACGAACTGATTGTCGCGCATACAAACGAAACAGAGTACCGTTCCTTTATTTCCAATAAAAAGAATGAAGCACTTCACTCACGAATTATTGTCATGCCGATTCCCTATAATTTGAAAGTGAGTCAAGAAGAATGCATTTATGAAAAAATGATTAAGGAGAGTGATATGACACATGTTCATATTGCTCCGCATGCATTAAGAGTGGCTGCTATATTTTCAGTTTTGACGCGACTAGAGGATTCCAAAAAGCAGGGAATTGACGTTGTTAAAAAAATGCGTCTCTACGACGGAGAAAACGTAGAAGGGTTTAATGAGATTGACGTGGAAGAACTGAAAAAAGAATTCCCGAACGAAGGAATGAACGGGATAGATCCGCGCTATGTTATTAACCGTATATCCTCTGCAATCATTCGTAAAGAAGTAACATCCATTAATGCACTCGACGTTTTAAGGTCATTGAAAGATGGTTTAGATCAGCACGCCTCAATTTCAAGGGAAGACCGAGATAAATATATGAATTATATTTCTATCGCCCGGAAAGAATTCGATGAAATCGCTAAGAAAGAAGTCCAAAAGGCATTTGTTTATTCTTATGAAGAGTCCGCGATATCGTTAATGGATAACTATCTTGATAATGTGGAGGCTTTCTGCAATAAAAATAAGCTTAGAGACTTTTTAACAGGAGAAGAAATGAATCCTGACGAAAAACTGATGCGTTCCATTGAAGAACAAATTGGGATATCGGAAAATGCTAAAAAAGCATTTAGAGAAGAAATTCTAATTCGACTATCTGCCTATGCGAGAAGTGGAAAGCGTTTTGACTATAATTCCCATGAACGTTTACGGGAAGCCATTCAAAAGAAATTATTTGCCGATTTAAAGGATGTCGTCAAAATCACGACTTCATCTAAAACACCTGATGAATCGCATCTGAAAAAAGTGAATGAAGTAATTGCCAGGCTTATTGATGAATATGGATATAATTCTATATCTGCAAATGAATTATTACGCTATGTTGGTAGTCTGCTTAATCGGTAATCTTAGGGAAGATATGAGAACAAGACTGATGCAGCATTAGTCTTGTTCTTTTCTAAAACCAGCAGCAAACATTGGATAAAAGATGGGTGTGGATGAAGATGAATGAAAAAGACAATGAACATTTTGCTGTCTCACAGGAAAACTGGTCTCTCCACCGAAAAGGACATCAAGATCAGAAACGTCATTTGGATAAAGTAAAGGAAGCCATTCAGAATAATTTACCGGATTTAATCAGTGAAGAAAGTATTATCATGTCAAAAGGAAAAGATGTTATTAAAATTCCAATTCGCTCGCTAGATGAATACAAAATCCGTTACAATCATGAAAAATCAAAACATGTCGGCCAAGGTAACGGAGATAGTCAAGTAGGCGATGTAATTGCGAAAGATGGATCAAAAGGGAAAAGCGATGCGGGGTCGGGGAAACAAGCAGGTGACCAGGCAGGCCAAGATTATTATGAAGCTGAAGTATCAATTGCTGAATTAGAGGATGCTTTATTTAGTGAAATGGAATTACCAAATCTAGAACAAAAAGAACAAGCTGAAAATACAGCAGAAAAAATTGAGTTTAATGATATTCGTAAAAAGGGACTAATTGGGAACATTGATAAGAAAAGAACGATATTAACCGCCATCAAAAGGAATGCGATTAAGGGAAAAGCAGAAATAGCTCCTTTTCATAATGATGATTTACGTTTTAAGACTTGGGATGATGTCAAAAAACCTGAGTCCAAAGCAGTTGTACTTGCAATGATGGATACAAGTGCGTCAATGGGTAACTTTGAAAAGACGATGGCAAGAAGTTTCTTCTTTTGGATGGCTAATTTTTTAAGATCGAAATATGAAACTGTTGAATTTGAATTCATCGCGCATCATACAGAGGCGAAAGTGGTTACAGAAGAAGACTTTTTTTCAAAAGGGGAGAGTGGGGGAACCATCTGTTCTTCCGCGTATCTAAAAGCGCTCGAGTTAATTGAACAAAAATATAATCCAGCACGTTATAATATTTTTCCTTTTCATTTTTCTGACGGAGAGAATATGTCATCTGACAATGATAAATGCATAAAACTCGTTCAAGAACTGATGGCTGTATCCAATATGTTTGGGTACGGAGAAGTGAATGCTTATAACCGTTTTTCAACAATGATGTCTTCTTTTAAAAAAATCGATGATCCGAAATTCCGTCATTATATTTTGAAAGAAAAACGGGATGTCTACTTTGCACTTAAAAGTTTCTTCCATAAAAACTTGGAGGGATTCGATTGACGGAAATAAAAGCGCTTCATCGGGCAATTGACGAAATTACGGAAATTGCAACTGGTTTTGGCCTTGATTTTTACCCCATGCGTTATGAAATATGTCCTGCTGATATTATTTACACATTTGGTGCATATGGAATGCCTACGCGTTTTACCCATTGGAGTTTTGGAAAGCAATTTCATAAGATGAAACTGCAATATGACCTTGGCTTAAGTCAAATTTATGAATTAGTCATTAATTCAAATCCATGTTATGCTTTTCTACTTGATACGAACAGCCTGATACAGAATAAGTTAATTGTTGCTCATGTACTTGCCCATTGTGATTTTTTCAAAAACAATGTCCGTTTTTCAAATACGAGAAGAGATATGGTAGAGAGTATGACAGCAACAGCAGAACGAATTGCAAATTATGAAATGGTTTATGGGAAAGAAGAAGTTGAACGCTTTTTAGATGCAGTCCTGGCTATTCAAGAACATATTGATCCATCTATCTTAAGACCTCAACGTCGGGATGATGAACAAAACTTGGATGATGATGAAGAAATCATTCGCAAAACACCATATGATGATTTATGGAATATAGATCAAAAACCAATTGTCAAAAAAGCAGCGAATAAAGTAGGGGAAAAAACACCTATAAATCAAGAAAAGGATCTCTTGCTTTTTATTTTGCAATATAGCCGTGAACTAGAGGAATGGCAACGCGATATATTAACAATGATGCGAGAAGAAATGCTCTATTTTTGGCCGCAACTTGAAACTAAAATTATGAACGAAGGATGGGCATCTTTTTGGCATCAGAAGATTCTTAGGGAAATGGATTTATCGACAGATGAGACAATTGAGTTCGCAACACTAAACGCCAATGTTATTCAACCCTCTAAAACAACGATCAATCCCTACTATCTGGGATTGAAAATATATGAAGATATTGAAAAAAGATATAATCATCCAACAGAAAAAATGAGGAGTTTCGGCGTTCGACCAAACTCCGGTAGAGAGAAGATCTTTGAAGTAAGGGAAGTCGAATCTGATATATCATTTATCCGGAATTATGTCACAAAAGAGTTGGTACAGAAGGAAGACTTATATCTCTTTGAAAAAAAAGGAAGCAATTATGAAATTACAAACAAGGATTATGAGGATGTCAGAAACCAATTAGTCTCTATGCGGGTAAATGGTGGTTTTCCATTCATTGTCGTCGAAAATGGTGACTACTTGCGAAACGGTGAGTTGTATTTAGTGCATAAATACGAAGGTACAGAACTAGATTTAAAGTATTTGGAAAACGTACTCCCTTATATTTATCAATTGTGGGGACGGATTGTTCATTTAGAAACATATGTAGAGAATTTACAAGTTGTGTATTCATTTGATCGGAATAAGGTCTATCGGAGGTATGTATAATAATAGCTTATCCCTCAATCGGATTAACGGTCGGGGGATATTTCAATTTCACAGTTATAGTTGACTGATTTATTAAAAAGATAGATGATTATAAAAAGATCATTGAAAGTAGGGGAAATGACCATGATTCGTTATCCTGAACCAATAGGCATCGGCCAAACAATCGGAGTCACCGCGACTTCATCAGGTGTTGAAAGTGAGTTGCATCATCTGCTGAGAAAAGCCGCCCATCAATTTGAGAAAAGGGGATACACCGTACTCCTTGGGGAGACTGTCTGGACGAATGAAAAACTGACTTCAGCACCGAAAGAAATACGTGTTAAGGAATTTCTAGATATGATGACGGATGATAATATAAATGCGGTTATCCCTCCATGGGGCGGCCACTTTTTGTCTGAAATTCTTCCGCTTATAAATTACGAAGAATTGAAGCCGAAATGGGCAATGGGTTACTCGGATACTAGTACATTGCTGTTGACGATTACACTATTAACTGGCATCGCTACAGTTCATGGAACAAATTTTGTTGATTTAAGGAGTGATGAATGGGACCCAGTTACTTCGAAATTCCTGGAAGTGCTTAAGGCATCCGCTGGGGATACAATTATTCAGCATTCATCTGAAAAGTTCCAATCAGAATGGCAGCATTTTGCAACACCAGATCCTTATGTCTTTAAATTGGATATGGAGACAGCATGGGAAACGATAGGAGATCATCCTGTTCGGTTTGAAGGACGGCTATTAGCTGGCTGTATTGACACAATCCGTCATCTTATTGGAACGCCATTTGGGGACGTAAAAACATTCCGGGAAAAATATGTTGCGAATGATCAAATTGTATGGGCGCTTGAGAATTGTGAATTGGATGCTTCCGATTTCTATAGATCTATTCTTCAAATGCATAATGCAGGCTGGTTGGATAATACTGCAGGCATCCTATTCGGCAGGACAGCGGCAGGAATCGCCCAAGGTGGGTTTAGTGATGTAGATGCAATGGAAAGACTGTCCAAGCTGACAGGTATTCCAATCGTTTACAATGCAGATATCGGACATGTGCCTCCTCAAATGACATTTGTCAACGGCGCATACGCAGAAATCGAAGTGGCAGAAGGCAAAGCTGTGTTGAAAACGAAACTGATCTAATGATAACCCGGCAATCATTCCATTATGCCTTCAAATCTGGTATTCTTAAAGAAATGCTCGAGATGAAAGGATGATTGAAATGGCTGGACCTGCACTCAAACAACTTCACTCTCACCGCGCGATACATGAAGGTGGACTTTCAGGAGCAATGGGTAAAACAGAGGGTATGATGGATTTCTTAAAACAGGGAGATCTGAATTAGCGAATCAAGCGGCAGATGACTTGATTGAATATTGGAAGACACGTGTTATTAGTCATGCGGATGCGGAAGAACAAGGATTTTACGGAGAAGTTGCTGAACGCAACCCGGACTTAAAGGACGCAGTTATTCAATTGACACGGGATCATGATTTACTGCGAATTATTGTGAAAGACATTGAGCAATTGCGCGAAGAAGAAAATTTATGCCCTGCTGTACTACACAAATTTCACGCTTTGATTGTCGTCAATGAAATACATAGCCGCGACGAGGAACGTATGCTTTTTGAAAACTAAACCTACAAAAAGCACCATTACCCGGTGCTTTTTTCTTCGTCTAGTCCCCAGTTTCTGACTAAGGCCATTTTAATATCGACATATATTGGAAGGAGACGGTAAAAATCGAAAAAGCATTAAAGATATTAACAACGTATTTCGGATACCCTTCTTTCAGGATAGGACAAGAGCAAGTAATCCGTGGTGTTATGGATTATCAAGATATGCTTTGTGTTATGCCGACTGGCGGCGGGAAGTCTGTTTGTTATCAGGTTCCCGCACTTGTGATGGATGGTACTGTCCTCGTTATTTCACCACTAATCTCATTGATGAAAGACCAGGTTGACGCGCTCCATCAAGTAGGGATTCCGGCAGCATACATCAACAGTTCGATGTCATCGGAGGAATACTTTGATACGATGGAAAGAGCTGTGCAGGGTGAATATCAGCTTCTTTATGTGGCACCAGAACGTCTTGACTCTCCCTCTTTTAAAAATCAGTTGCGTTTGATGAAAATTCCGATGGTTGCCATCGACGAAGCGCATTGTATTTCACAATGGGGTCACGATTTCCGACCTAGTTATCGAAATATTAGTAGCATCGTTTCTTTGTTTGATAAAAAACCGGTTCTACTTGCTTTAACAGCTACTGCTACGCCGGCAGTTCGGGAAGATATTTGCAAGCAGCTCGGAATTAGTGAAAATAATACAGTAATGACTGGTTTTGAACGAGCAAATCTAACTTTTTCCGTTGTTAAAGGGCAAGACCGTGAGAAATTCGTAAAAGAATATGTTCGGAAAAATGAAGGGGAAGCGGGTATCATCTATGCCGCGACTCGTAAAGCCGTCGATTCAGTGCATGACTTTCTACAAAGAAGTGGAGTGAAAGTCGCAAAATACCATGCTGGACTTGGGGATATTGAACGCCAATCCGGCCAAGACCGCTTTTTAAATGACGAAGCCGCTGTTATGGTAGCGACGAATGCATTTGGAATGGGAATTGACAAGTCCAATATTCGTTACGTTATTCATTACCAAATGCCGAAAAACATGGAGAGTTATTATCAGGAGGCAGGCCGTGCAGGCCGTGATGGGCTCGATAGTGCATGTACGGTGCTCTTTTCATCGCAGGATGTGCAAACACAACGTTTCTTAATTGACCAATCGCAAGACCAAAGTAGAATTCCCGCTGAGCTGGAGAAATTACAGTCCATGATTGATTATTGCCATACGGAAACTTGTCTACAAAAGTTCATTATCTTGTATTTCGGAGAGACGGATGTAGTGGATTGTGGAAGATGTGCCAATTGCACTGACACTCGTGAAAGTACAGACGTCACGGAAGATGTTCAAAAAGTATTGTCATGCGTCATTCGAATGGGCCAACGATTTGGTAAGTCTATGATTGCGCAAGTATTGACCGGATCACGGAACAAGAAAGTGATTGAATTCGGTTTCGATAAATTAACGACCTATGGTTTGATGAAGGGACGCAGCGCTAAAGACATTTCTGATTTCATAGAGTTTATAATTTCGGAAAGTTATCTTGGCGTGGAAAATGGGCAATTTCCGACCATTTATGTTAGTGAAGCAGGAAAAGATGTACTGACAGGCAAGGTGACAGTACATCGCAAAGTTTCTGTTGTTACTATGCAAGTCGCAAATGATGATCCGTTATTCGATCAGCTCCGTGCACTTCGTATGAAACTGGCTCAAGAAGCCGGTGTACCACCGTTCGTTGTCTTTTCCGATAAAACATTACGGGACATGGCAGCAAGAATGCCAATCACGAATGATGCGTTCCTAGAAGTAAACGGTGTAGGACTTGCGAAATTGGAACGATACGGTGAGCCGTTCATGGAAGAAATCAAGAATTATCAAATGCAAAATGCTTGATGAACTTTGAAAAAAAGAGGCAGGTACTATTCCAAAATGGGATAGTACCTGCCTCTTTATTCTTCTGAATAGACAACTGATTTATCTTCAATGATGTTAAGTATAGTCCAACCGCTAATCAATAACGGGTGACAACAATTTAATTCCACATAGCAATTGGGGTAGCGTTTACTTCTTTAAGCTAAATTTTTTAACGGTTATCTACTTTTTCCGGATACATATCATGATTCATCATCCGGTGTTCTGCCATTTTTTCATATTTCGTGCCGGGTTTACCATAGTTACAATAAGGGTCTATTGATAATCCGCCGCGTGGTGTGAACTTACCCCATACTTCGATGTAACGTGGTTCAATCAGTTTAATTAAATCATTCATAATGATATTGACACAGTCTTCATGGAAATCGCCATGATTGCGGAAACTGAAGAGATATAATTTAAGTGCTTTACTCTCTACTAGCTTTTTGTCTGGCATGAAACTGATATACATCGTTGCAAAATCGGGTTGCCCGGTCATTGGGCAAAGTGAAGTGAATTCAGGACAATTAAATTTCACGAAATAATCACGATTGATATGCATGTTGTCGACTGACTCTAAAACGTCAGGGTTGTATTCATACACGTATTTTGTGTTTTGATTACCGAGTAAAGTTAAGTCGGTCAGTGTTGCCTCATCTCTTCCAGCCAATTAAAAAACCTCCCATAAATTTGTCAGGGAGGTCCATAGGCGCCGGAAAAAAGAGCCATATCGAATGCACATGACTTAAATTCCGTAATCCATAGTTTTTTTAAGAGGGTCGCTATGAACCTCTCCCGAACAGGGTATTCATTTCGTATCTGACATTAAACGACCTACTCTGATTTGTCAATAGCTTCTCTTTTTGTTAAGCCAATTAACGCATACAGAGCAACTGCCAGCAGGAGGAAACCAGTCAGCATGAATGCTCCTCGATATTCTAGGTCGAGGAAGCCGATAAGTCCCGAACCAGCAACAACGCCTATTGAGAAGAATGCATAGAAATAACCATAAGCTTTTCCACGGAATTCAGCAGACGAAGAATCGATTAGCAGTGAGTTGATCGATGGGAATAGGAAAGCAAATCCCGCTCCGTAAATACCCATTGCGACATACAAGTAATTCAATTCTTCCATTTGGCTTAGGAACAACATACTTAATCCCATGAGTGCAATTCCGAATGCTAGCGTCACAACCGGTCGTACGCGGTCAAAAATTCGATTAATGGGCAATAAAAAGATTAGAATTGCAACCACGCCGAATGTACTTAATAATAACCCCGTCGTTTTCGTATCGAATCCGAGCGAAGCTACTTTTAACGGTAAAACAAGAGCTAGTACACCCTGTGAAAACATTAAAAAGAATGCCCCAGCAAAAGCTCTGACCATTCCGGGATGCTGGAACAGATTAATAACCTGGAATTCACCAGCACCTTGTGAAGGTTGTTTTCGTACATATGTATAAGAACGAAGAACAAAGAATGCTAGTATTGCTAACAACAGCATAATCCCGCCGTTGACCGCCATAATGAATGAGGTGCTTGTTTTCGCAGCAACAATACCGCCGTATGCAGGTCCTAAAATTGCGGCCATTCCAACGAATGCACCCGAAATTGCAACACTTTTACCACGTTTTGAACCTTCTGCACGATTTGCTAGGAAAGTGAAGGCTGCGGGAACAATTAGTCCTTCCATAAAACCATGAACGAATCGCACCCCGAGCAGTGACATCGGCCCAGAAACAAACGCGTAGAGGAAGAGAGAAATCGCCGTCGCAAAAAGTCCGAGTACTAGTATGAGGAATGGACCTCGTTTGTCGGTCATGAAACCTGAAATGACATTCCCGATTGTGTTAGAAAATGAATAGATACCTACCGCAAGTCCTACCAGGAATGGCGTAGCACCAAGTGATAATGCAAATGGACTCATAACGGGAAGTTGTGAAAATAAGTCGAAAAACGAGAAAAATACAATGAGGTAAACAAACCCACGCATAATGCAGCCTCTTTTCAATTATATAGATACCGTTCTATATTTTAGCATTAGTTTGAGCTTAGGGGAAAAGGATAGATTGTGAACAATCCATTTGGTTTGCCATTATACGAACTGTAGCGATAAGATTACGCTTAGATCTGATAGAAAAAGAGGTGAGAAATGAATGAGTTTCCTTAAAAAACTTTTCAGCAAACAAGATAATACAAAGAATGAAGCGCAAATTGAAAAACAGTATATTTTTGTTGAACTGGAATTGGAGGATTACTACGAGCCTTTTTACGCTAGGGATTTGTCAGAACGCCAAGTTGCCGATTTGAATAAACCTGAATATATGAATGTTCACCAATCATTCAATTTAGGATCACCAGTGATTGCACATATTGCATCTGATACTTCAATTGAAATATTTATTCAAACAAATCACTTTGAGGCGGATTCTGTCGTTAAAGCGGGAATTGTAGTGAAGCATGCGTATTCATCCATCGAAGCGATTTTTATGGAAGCAGTTATTTGGACTAGCGTTGGTCATGTGGTGACGATTCCATTTAAACTAAATATTCGTGCTGACGATGAAAAGTCTAGATTGGCTTCAGCATTGATAAGCATACAGAAAGAAATTCCGTTTTATTTTGGAAGAGTAGTAAATGATTTAGTGACGATAGACAAGCAAATGCTTATGACTATTCCGGAGTCCGTGCAGAATGATATGCAAATCACTCTTGCAGAACTGTACCATGACGAGTCACGAAATCCGGGTCCGTATATTGAAATTGAAACAGTTTTGGATCGTGAAATGACGACTGCAGGATGGGTCATGCACTTTGATAATGAAAAGTTGATAGAAGAAGAACCAGACTTGTCTTTTATGATAAATGAAATTTTAAGTACGGTTTTTGATAAAATCATTCAATTGGCCGACAATGGCCGTTTTACAGGATGGGTTGCAGAACATGCAGCGAATTCAGAAGGAAGCAGTCCATATGGCGAATCAACGACATTCGTCTTTACATCATCAGAACCGATGCATAGAAATGAAAAACTTCATAGTGCCATTATGAAATATATGAAATCATTAAAAGGGTTCTTAAGAGAAGATGGCGGATATCCATTAAAGTATGAAGCACTTCCTTTGATTAGACAAAGCGGCACTGGATATGGATTTGTCTTGATTGATGAATGTTTTTTAGCAAAAGCAGATGAGTTATATAGAAAGATGACGAATAAAGAGATAAACTTATATAGTAAATTGCTGAAATTGAAAGCATTAGATCGAAAGGGGAATAAAAACGATGACAATTAGAGTCGGAATTGCAGGTTATGGAAATTTAGGCCGCGGTGTTGAATACGCGATTGCTCAAAACAACGATATGGAACTGGTAAGCGTATTTACAAGGAGGAAGCCAGAGGACGTTAAACTGCTGAATGGCAATATACCTGTTCATATGATGTCTGACATCCAAAATTATACAGAAGATATTGATGTCCTAATTCTTTGCGGTGGATCAAAAAATGATTTACCGAAACAAGGACCAGCTCTTTCTGCTCTCTTCAATACTGTCGATAGTTTTGATACGCATGCAAAAATTCCAGGATACTTTGAATCGGTTGATGCAACGGCTAAACCGAATGGTAAGACTGCGATCATTTCCGTCGGATGGGATCCGGGTCTATTTTCCATCAATCGTTTGTTCGGTGAAGCAGTATTATCAGAAGGAGCAACGTATACATTTTGGGGCAAAGGGTTAAGCCAAGGACATTCCGACGCACTCAGAAGAATTGATGGTGTAAAAGGTGCTGTTCAATATACGATTCCTGATTCAGATGCAGTCGATCGCGTGCGGGATGGTTCGTTACCAGAATTGTCGACGCGTGAGAAACATACGCGTGAATGCTATGTGGTCTTGGAACAAGGCGTTGACGCTGAAGAAGTGCGAAACACGATTGTAACAATGCCAGACTACTTCTCTGACTACGATACGACTGTTACCTTTATCACTGAAGAAGAATTGAAGCAGGACCACTCGGCAATGCCACACGGCGGTTTTGTAATTCGTAGCGGTAAGACAGGTGTTGGCAATACACAAGTAATGGAGTATTCACTAAAACTGGGTAGCAATCCCGAATTTACTTCAAGTGTACTCGTTGCATACGCACGCGCAGCTTACAGGTTGAATGAGAAAGGTGAAACAGGCGCAAAAACAGTATTTGATATTGCACCTGGTTTACTATCACCAAAAAGCGCTGCCGATTTGCGTAAAGAGTTATTATAACAGCACTAGAGCCACCTAGGAAATTCACTATATACACGTCCCAAAAATGAACTTTTGATAGTTGATGTAAACTAAAATCCCTCAATCTAACTTTTGGTTGGGGGGTATTTTTGTTTAAGGATATATTAAAACCTAGTTTTTTGATAACACTTCACTTTTCGCATATACTACTCATAGGGAACATATTTAGGAGGGCGAAGTAATTGACAAAATTAGACGATACATTAGCGATGCTAAAAGAGTTAACGGATGCTAAAGGGATTCCAGGAAATGAACGTGAACCCCGTGAAGTGATGAAAAAGTACATAACGCCATTTGCGGATGAAATCGAACAGGATGGACTCGGATCTTTGATTGCGAAGAAAACGGGCGAAGAAAATGGACCTAAAATCATGCTTGCCGGTCACCTTGATGAAGTCGGATTCATGATATCTAAAATAGATGATAGAGGCTTCTTGTCGTTTCAAACCGTTGGAGGCTGGTGGTCACAAGTGATGCTTGCGCAGCGCGTGACAATCGTTACACGCAAAGGCGATACAATTACAGGTGTTATAGGGTCAAAACCTCCGCATATCTTATCACCGGAAGCACGTAAAAAACCTGTCGATATTAAAGATATGTTCATTGACGTCGGAGCAACTTCAAAGGAAGAAGCAATGGAATGGGGTATTCTGCCCGGAGATATGGTAGTGCCTTATTTTGAATTCACAGTGATGAAAAATGACAAATACCTCCTTGCAAAAGCATGGGATAACCGTATCGGCTGCGCAATCGCTATCGATGTTATGAAAGCGCTTAAAGGCGAAAAACACCCGAATATCGTTTTCGGCGTCGGGGCTGCACAAGAAGAAATTGGGCTGCGGGGTGCACGAACGGCGGCAACGAAAATTCAACCGGATATCGGTTTTGCAGTTGATGTAGGGATTGCAGGTGATACGCCAGGTGTTACTTCAAAAGAAGCGACGGGCAAAATGGGCGATGGTCCACAAATTTTATTATTCGATGCTTCAATGGTTTCACATAAAGGATTGCGTGAGCTAGTAGTCGATACCGCTGAAGAAAACGGTATTCCATATCAGTTCGAAACAATTCCAGGTGGTGGGACGGACGCGGGTTCAATACATCTTTCTGGAAAGGGTGTACCATCACTTGCGATTTGTATACCAACAAGATATATTCATTCGCATGCAGGAATTTTACACCGTGATGATTTTGAAAATACGGTTAAACTGATTGTCGCAGTTATTAAGAAATTAGACAGGGAAACTGTAAAAAAAATCACTTTCGAATAAGATTTAAAAGGTGTGCTTAGGCCAGTAAAATGGCTTAAGCCTTTTTTATTCATGGATATCTATAAAAATACACTTGACTTTATATTTATGCATACATATAATCAGAGATACCAATTGAAATAAACGATAGGGGATGAAGAAGTGGTGATGATTGACTTGGACGAAACTAATATATTAGCAGGATTAAAAGGGAAAGATCTATTGACACTACTGGACTATACGCGTGATGAGGTAGCGTATCTATTATATAAAGCGGATACTATGAAAAAAGAGATGGCAGCTGGCAAAATGCCAAATTTATTGGCGGGAAAAACACTCGGTATGATTTTTGAGAAGCATTCAACGCGCACACGTATTTCATTCGAAGTGGGAATGATCCAGCTAGGTGGGCATGCGATATTCATGAATGCACGCGACTTGCAAATTGGGCGCGGGGAATCGGTTTATGATACTGGTCATGTACTGTCTGAGTATTTAGATGGCGTCATGATTCGTGCGAACTCACATGAAATGGTGAAAGAATTGGCACAACATACTTCGGTTCCAGTTATCAATGGCTTGACGGATATTTTTCATCCATGTCAGGCATTAGCAGATTTACTGACAGTTTTGGAAGTGAAAGGGTCATTAGAGGGAATGAAGTTAGCATACATTGGGGATGGGAATAATGTAGCACATTCCCTGGTCATTGCCGCAGCACATATGGGTATGCATGTAGCTGTCGCAACACCAAAAGGATTTGAATACAATCCGAATCTTTTAGTGAAAGCAAAAGCTATTGCTGTAAAAAATGGTGGAAGTGTTTTTGAAACGACGAATCCTGTTGAGGCTGTTACAGATGCAGATGTTGTTTATACTGATGTCTGGACGAGTATGGGGCAAGAAGAAGAAGCGGCCGCACGTCTCGAAGCATTCAAAGAGTTTCAAATTAACGACAGTTTGGTGGCTCATGCGAAAAAGGATTACATGTTCTTGCATTGCCTACCTGCTCACCGTGAAGAAGAAGTAGCGACTTCTGTTATCGATGGTCCAAATTCTTATGTTTTCCAACAAGCAGGGAACCGATTGCATGCACAAAAAGCGGTACTTGCATCTTTGTTATAATTAAATACCTTAAAAGCCCAGGTTTGTTGTCTGGGCTTTTTTGCTGATTCATTCAAAATTAATGGTAAACTGAAAATATGTTTGATCAATAAATGATATTATTCCGTGAAGGATTTGGTGAAATTTCTAGTTTTAAAATACTAAAGCCGCTCAATGAATGAGCGGCTTTATGTTTATCCAAATGCCATCCTAGAAAATTGTGCGGGTGACAGTTGTACACGAAGTTTTTACAAAGTTTAACTTGCCGAAAATACTTGTGCTAGTTCTCCGGCCATCTTTGTTTTTTCCTGTTCACCTGAACTATTCCACAGCTTTTCAAAAAACACCCCAAGGCCTGGTAACAGGTGTTCTTCGCCTCGCTTGATGGCATCTTCCACAACGTTACGGATATCATCCGCTGTATTATTCGTCATGTTTGCCGTAATCGCATCTCTTATTTGAAAATCCATTTTATCAACCTCCCACACTCATTTTGGACACAAATATCGCCAACTATACCGTCATTTGTTACACTGAAAAGAAAAAGGCGGTAAAGAATATATGAAACGCATTGAATCCTCACAAAACGCACTTGTGAAACATTGGAAAAAGCTTGTTACAACACGAAAAGAACGCGATCAGTCGAAAGAATTCCTTGTCGAGGGTTTTCATCTCGTTGAAGAAGCATTGAAAAGTGATGGGACAATTCTCGCGTTAATCACCCGTGACGGTGTTGAAATTCCTGAAGGATGGTCTATTGAAGATGTGAAACTTGTTGAAATAACAGAAGCGATTGCGAAAGAAATATCTGAGACGGAACAGTCGCAGGGCATTTATGCACATTGCCGTCAGCCGGTGCACGCTGAAGAGGACTATACAGCATGGAAAAAACTTTTATTAATTGACGCAGTCCAAGATCCAGGTAATGTCGGTACGATGATACGAACGGCAGACGCTGCTGGAATGGATGCAGTTATTCTTGGGGTAGGGACCGCTGATTCATATAATCCGAAAACAGTACGGTCTGCGCAAGGCTCCCATTTCAATATCCCAATCGTCAAAGGTGATCTTATTGAATGGACGGCTAAGTCGAAGGAAGCGGGCATTCAGGTTTTGGGGACAGGATTAAAAAATGCTGTGAATCACTCCGATATTTGGCCGCAAGCCGAATTTGCATTGATCGTTGGAAATGAAGGCAGCGGTGTCAATCCTGAATTGCTTGCAATGGCGGACAACACAGTCAAAATTCCAATGTACGGCAAAGCGGAATCGTTAAATGTTGCGGTTGCGACTGGAATCTTACTCTATACGTACTCCAAACTGTAAAAATTGCATGTTGTTGCTGTACAAATCATAATCGGGTATACTATTGGTTATGAACAGAAATGAAAAGCGATGATCGGGAAAAGTAAACAACACATGAGCCAAAAGGGAGTCAGCGCCTTGACTGAAAGCGCAGATGGGTAAATGAGTGTCGAAGTTCACCCCGTGAGCTGCCGCCGGGACCAGCGTAAGCTGTAAAGGTGAGCCGGTGCCGGACCGTTATTCCGATTTGAGTGATCATATCTTTTTGGTATGATAATCAGGGTGGTACCGCGAAATCGTCCTCGTCCCTTTTATAAGGGGCGGGTTTTTTTTATTTTCGAGAGGAGAATCGCAATGGAAGCACAATTAGAACTGTTGAAAGATGAGGCGCTTGCAAAAATTGAAGCTGCTTCAGATGTTAAAGCGTTAATCGAAGTCCGTGTTGCCTATTTAGGGAAAAAGGGACCAATCACTGATCTACTGAAAGGGATGGGAAAACTCCCTGCCGAGGAACGACCTAAGATGGGGGCACTCGTCAATGTCATCCGCGAAACGGTAACTGAAGTTCTGGAAGACCGTATGGTGAAACTTGAGGAATTGGCAATCAATGAACAGCTTGAAAAAGAATCAATTGATGTCACATTGCCTGGACGTCCAGCAAGAACTGGGAATCACCATCCGCTAACACGTGTAGTTGAAGAAATCGAAGACTTCTTCATTAGCATGGGCTATGAAATCGCCGAAGGTCCCGAAGTTGAGAAAGATTATTACAACTTTGAGGCACTGAACTTGCCAAAAGGCCACCCTGCACGCGATATGCAAGACTCGTTCTACATATCCGAAGATATACTTCTTCGTACACATACGTCACCTGTACAGGCTCGCACGATGGAAGCAAAAGGCGGCGCACCGATTAAAATCATCTGCCCGGGTAAAGTGTACCGACGTGACAGTGATGACGCGACGCATTCACATCAGTTCACACAAATCGAAGGGCTTGTCATCGGAGAAGATATCCGGATGAGCGACTTGAAAGGAACCCTTTCTTTATTTGCGAAGAAAATGTTTGGCGATGAGCGTGAAATTCGTCTCCGTCCAAGCTTCTTCCCATTCACGGAACCATCTGTTGAAATGGACATTTCTTGTTTCAAATGCGGCGGAGATGGCTGTAACGTTTGTAAAAAAACGGGCTGGATCGAAATTTTGGGTGCCGGAATGGTACACCCGAACGTGCTGAAAATGGCTGGTTATGATCCGGCTGTCGTTTCAGGTTTCGCTTTCGGTATGGGACCTGAACGAATTGCAATGTTGAAATATGGTGTGGAAGATATCCGTCATTTCTATACGAATGACGTGCGGTTTGTATCGCAATTCCACCGGACGGAAGCTTAAGGAGGAATTGATATGTTAGTATCTACAAAATGGTTGAGTGAGTATGTAAATATAGAGGGTATTGCTGTTGCGGATCTTGCGGAGAAAATTACACGCTCCGGCATTGAAGTCGATTCAATCATCGATCGTTCACACGGAATGACGAACGTTGTCGTTGGATATGTTAAAGAATGTGTGAAGCATCCGGAAGCGGACAAATTGCGCATCTGCCAAGTGGACGTTGGGGAAGAAACAACACAAATCATTTGTGGCGCACCGAACGTTGCAGAAGGACAAAAAGTAATTGTTGCACGCCCGGGCGCTGTACTGCCAGGCGGCATGAAAATTAAAAAAGCGAAACTACGCGGTGAAGAATCGAACGGTATGATCTGTTCGCTTCAAGAACTTGCAATTGAAGGGAAGCTTGTACCGAAAGCCTATGCAGAAGGTATTTACGTACTCCCTGAATCGGCAGTACCTGGAGAATCAGCACTGTCACTACTTGGTCTTGATGATCAAGTACTTGAATTCGATTTGACGCCAAATCGCTCGGACGCACTTAGCATGATTGGTGTTGCCTATGAAGTTGGCGCGATTTTATCACAAGGAATTCAGCTTCCTGAAATTAACTACACGACTTCAAATGAAAAAGCGGAAGATGTGCTGAAATTGCGCATTGATGCAAAAGAAGACAATCCGATGTACGTCGCGAAAGTTGTAAAAAACGTCAAGGTTGCAGAATCACCGTTATGGCTACAAAATCGCTTGATGGCTGCAGGCGTACGTCCACATAATAACGTTGTCGACATTACGAACTTTGTGCTAATGGAATACGGCCAGCCGCTTCATGCTTTTGATTACGATCGTCTTGGAACAGGAGAAATCGCTGTCCGACTTGCAGAGCAAGGCGAGAAATTCACGACATTGGATAATACTGAACGGACGCTTGAAGCGCACCAACTTGTCATTACAAATGGTAAAGAACCAGTGGCGCTTGCCGGCGTAATGGGCGGGCTAAATACTGAAGTGCATGACGGAACGACAACTGTTGTCATCGAGTCGGCTTACTTCGCACCGGGATCTGTCCGCCGTACGTCGAGAGAGCTTGGGCTTCGCAGTGACGCAAGTACGCGCTTTGAAAAAGGAGTCGATCCGAATCGAGTAACAGCCGCAGCAGAACGCGCCGCGCAATTAATGTCTGAAATTGCGGGCGGCGAAGTGCTAGAAGGGTCCGTTATTATCGATGAACTCGAAAAAACGCCTGTACGAATTGTTGTTTCTCCGGATTATATTAACAACCGTCTAGGTATGAAAATACCTCTGGAAGAAATGTTGGCGATTCTGGAAAGACTGCAAATCCCGACAGAAGCGGTGAACGGCAAACTACTTATCGATGCGCCGACTCGTAGGCAGGATCTGCGTATTGAAGAAGATATTATCGAAGAAATTGCTCGGATGTACGGCTATGACTTGATTCCGATGACGCTTCCTGTGACGGAATCGACGCCGGGTGGCTTGACACCATATCAGGCGAAACGTCGTACAGTTAGAGCGTTCCTTGAAGGCGCAGGACTCTACCAGGCGCTGACGTATTCATTGACATCTAAGGAACAGGCACAAAGCTACGCGCTTGAAACAGCACCTGTTACAGAGCTTCTGATGCCGATGAGTGAAGATCGCAGTATACTTCGTCAAAGCCTCATTCCTCATCTTCTAGAGGCAGCGACTTATAACGTTGCACGCCGTATGGATTCGGTGGCACTTTATGAAACGGGATCGGTTTTCCTTGGAGAAGAAGAAGATGGCCTTCCGCAGGAAGTGGAACATGTTGCAGCTGTTATAACTGGCAAGTGGGTCGACCATGCATGGCAAGCTGAAACAAAACCGGTAGACTTCTTCGTCCTGAAAGGGATTGTCGAAGGCATGATGGACAGTCTAGGTCTATCTGAAGGTCTGTTATTCAAACAAACCATTCTTGACGGGATGCATCCTGGGAGGACAGCAAATATTTTCTATAACGGCGAACGGATTGGTTTGATCGGTCAAATCCATCCTACGGAACAGAAAAAACGCGATTTGAAAAACACATATGTCATGGAAATGAACCTTGCTAAAATCCTTTCTATCGAAACGGATGAATTGCTATATGTTCCGGTTCCACGTTTCCCATCGAGTTCAAGAGACATCGCGCTAGTCGTTTCGAGCGATACATCAGCAGGTACGCTTGAAAACGTTATTCAAAGTGCTGGCGGTAAATTGTTGAAAGACATCAGATTGTTCGACTTGTATGAAGGGGATAATGTTGAAGATGGTAAGAAGTCACTTGCATTTTCGCTGACATATTCTGATTCCGAGCGCACATTGACGGACGAAGAAGTCGTCAAAGCGCACGACAAAGTGTTGAACGCATTAACAACAGAAGCAGGAGCTTTGCTTCGCGGATAAATAAACAAAAGCGGTACACAGAATTTCGATTCTGTGTGCCGCTATTTTTTAAAGGTAAGTATAAGATTTTCAACCTGTAGCGGTGTCTAGACTTCAGGCGCCAGCCCCTGGGGTTATTAGTCGTTTGAGAAGGGATTGAACTATATCCCTTCTGTGCCAAATAGAAATGGTGAAATAACTACGTACCATACACAAAGTGGTAAAAAATTCTGGAAAACAATAAATGGTGATAATATCCCAGTAATTACTCCAGTAGAGTGAAAAGTGAGGGGCTAGGAATGAAGTATTTAGCAATGGTTAAAAGGTTAAATCCACTTATTGAAGAGGAAGTATGCCTTGAAATTGGAGGGGTTCAATTTACAGGTTTTTCATTTGTATGTCCTTATAAAATTGAGGTTGGGCAAATTTATCCCGTTTCACTAGGGTTTACGATTTTAGATGAATTTATTATTGAGGAAATAAATGGAGATAAGAAAGAGTTGGAGCAAATTTGTAAGGGTTATCAATACTACATCCGAGGACTTTTACATGAGACCTCAATAGATGTTGGAATAATTATTTCAGATGAAGATGAGTATTTCATGAATTATTCTAATTTATTTGGTAAATTTGTTGAAATGAAAGTTGATAGAATTAGTATTGAATTCTTACAAAAATAGTATGAAATAATAGGTTGATTCACAAAACAAAAACGCAAACCATGAGGTTATACTTTGTGAACCTGTACGTGCGATAGTAGTCAGGTTAATTATTATTAACGTACTAATTGGTACAAGTAGTTTCTCGGACTACGAATACTTTTTCACATCATTTACAACACTATTAGATGCTGACTGACAGTCATATCATGATACAGCAAATGGCAGATCATGAGCAGCAACAAATAAAATCTCAAATCGATCAAAGACTTGTGAAGCAGAAAGAATCTCAATTAAAAGAAGTATATCTACAATGGAATGCTCGTTCGGGGAAACTGAGAGATAATAATAAAACAGCACTGTAGACTGACAAAGCGATTTGAAGCAGAAATAAAACACTTGACTAAACGTAAGAAACACCATCTTTAGGCTACCTGACCTCAAGTTTTTTTGGGTCAGGTAGCCTGATTTTTATTATCGAAGGGTTATTCACGAATGGACTCACTGACATCCATTTCCTAGCAGGTCATTGGGCGGCCTTGTCTTCAAAAAATACGCTGTAGACGGAATTGGCACTTCGTACGCAGCGGCAGCGTTTGATTTCTACACGGAAGATATTGGAGCTATGCTAAGTGCAGATGCGACAGTAAACCAGAGAATGGAAGCTGCAGCTTTCACTTTCATTAAACCTGCCAAAGGACTAGGTATGGTACATGATATTTCGAAGGCAAAGGGTATAGATAATGCATCTGATAACAAAAACAATAATTAATACAGAGGTGAGAGCTTACTTCACTCTCCAACAAGACCAAATGGAATTGGTAAGCCTCATGTATCAAGTTTAGGTGATTTGGTTCCAGCTAGTAAGGATGGTTTATATAAAGGTCGCCAAGTGACTGTTACAGTACATATACTTGGAGGTTATAGAAAAAGAGCTAAGTCTAATAGTCCATATACTAGTATTACTAATAACAAAAATGTGATTGGGAATTATGGAGAAAATGCAATTGAATTGGATATTTCTGCTGTAAGGAAAGATATACAGTCTAGAAAAGTAAAGGATGTTGTTATACTTTCTCCAAAGCAAATTCTGAAAATAATAGAAAGAGATGTTATTTCCTCTGATTTTTTGAAGAAAAGAGCTATTGACTGGACTAAAAGGGATAATGAGTATTTGATTAAAGCGGAGGTTCCTAGCCAATACATTAAGATTTCGTCTAAGGAGTGAGAATTTTGAAGCTTTTCTTTTTAAACGAATGTTTAGGGGAACTAGAAAATATTATTGTTGAAGGGATGTGGGTAAATGGAAAGATCATACCTAATAAGAACATGGAGAAATTCAAGGCTTTTTGCGAGGAGATTGTTGACGAAGAAAACGAGTTCGCAGAAGAGGGTTTTAGTGAAGAATGGTTAGATGATAGCAATTGGTTTATTATTGATAATGAAAATAGAAAAAAGAATATATACATACCTGCAGTTTATCCTGATGGGGATATTAACTGGGGATGGAGATGATTTAAAAATATAAAGCTTTGATTATAGATGGTGCTTGTCAATTACACTGTTTATGTTTGCGCACTGGAAGGGCATAAATTGAGTGATTAACAAGTGGATGAAGTGAAAGGCTTGTTTTTATATTAGTTTATCGATCATTACTATATCTTAAATATAAACAGGACCTATATAATTACATAGAAAATCCCCGAATACAAGACTTTTCAAAAAGTGTCTGCTTTTCGGGGGGAGCTCAGAATATGCGGTTCATGTTCATTCATTGACGCCTTTCGTGACTATAAATCCGATTTCGGCTTCTAACTTAAATGGTTCCACATCAATCGTGCCAAGCTCAATGTTGAATTCGGCGGAACCATGGATGATATACTCACCTTTAGGAAATCCCTCATTAATAAGTGTCTGTATGAATTCTATAATCTTTTCATCATCATTACCACTATACCCTCCGGCAAATGAGTATCTCGCGCGCAATGGTTCGTCTTTTTTTAATGTCGTCACAATTAACGGTTCATTCATCGGGTAATCGATACTGATTCCCCGTGTCCTTTCTTCCAATGGGAAATAGAAGGGAGAAGCGGCATGGGAAATGTCGATGGAGGCTTGATCGCCGATATATGTTAATTCGGCAAATATTGCAGTATCGCCAAAAATGTCATACACGTCTTTTTCTGTGAACAAGCGATAAATGAAATCACCTTTTACCACTTGGGTTTCCGCTGGTGGCAGCGGTTCCGTTGGACGGGGTTGATGGTTGGCATCATTTTTTTCAGCAGTACCGCATGCAGTAAGGATAGAAATAAAAACGAATAAAAAAACGAATCTTCTCACAACAATCACCTCTATCAATTAGAACGGAAGAAGAGCGATAAAGTAACATTTTTTGTGTTTACCTCTATTAAGATTAGAGACGGTTAAATGGCAATATGAGGCACCGAATTTAGTTGTTATTTTTTACGATTTTTCCTAGCCGCGAGAGCCTTTGCTTTCCCCGCATTCGCAAAATGCCACTTTGTCAACGATTTCAATGTATCTTCACCGCTGTTCAATAAAATCTTGGCGGCCACTTCGTCCACTTTTGGTCCTGCGCCTTTTGGAATTGTCATACCCGCAATACCACTCAGCCGATCCATCTCTTCTAAAAAAGCAACACGCGCAATAATAGACGCGGCTGCTACTGACATATGAAGACCTTCCGCTTTCGTAGAAAACAGCACATTCTCTCTCACAATTTCAGACTCCGCTTTAATATGATTATAATAAATGCCGCGTTCAGCGAATTGGTCAATCAAAATATAATCGGGTTTCTCGCCATCCATTTTTCGAAGAACATGCTTAAGCGCTTGATTATGGAGGAGGGCTTTAATCTTCCCTTGGGACCAGCCACTTGCTTGCACTTCATTGTATTTCGCGTTATCAAGTGTCAATACACTATGGAGAAGCGCTACCTGCAAATCAGGGGCGATTTTCCGCATAAGGTCATCCGTTAGCATTTTTGAATCTTTCACTCCGAGTTCGCGTACCAATTCGACTTGATCGGCACGGACGAAACAAGCCGCAACCGTGACAGGTCCGAAGAAATCACCCGTTCCAGTTTCATCCGATCCGAGTACTGATAGTTCTGCCAAGCGATCGGGCAGAGAATCTCCTTTTGTTTTCACCGCCACTGAGCCTGCTTTACCTTCAGCTGTACCCCAGCGCGCCGCCTCCCGTTCAGACCCTGCGCCTTGGAACAGCACTTTACCAGATTTATAGGCAGTGATAGAAGTATCCGGCAGCTTTGCGGCAAAAACGACGCCTGGGGCATTGCGAATGATTTTGGACGCGGTATAATGACTTATTACTTTCTTCATTACTTGATCATTTACAATAATGACTTGATTACTCAATTTATTACATCCTTTCGTCGACTTATTTCACAACCAAAACAATTTCGTGGTATGATTGATAACAGGGTTTTTACGTAGGAGGTGGTATCATTGGCAGACGAACAGAAGACGCGCATAGCAGTAGATATATACGGACAGACCTATAAAATGGTCGGTACCGAGACAAGTACTCATATGCGGCTGGTCGCTTCGCTGGTCGATGAACGGATGAGGGAAATCAGTGCCCATAATCCCTACCTCGACAGTACGAAAATCGCTGTGTTAACCGCCGTTAATAGTGTACATGATAATCTTAAATTAAATATACAAATTGAACAATTAGAAGAAGAATTGAAAAAGTTGAAGGGTTGACGGTATTACATGCTAGATTTACTAATTATTATCCTCCTGTTCGGGGGGCTTGTCACTGGATTCAGACGAGGACTTATCGTACAAATCATACATATGACAGGATTCATAATCGCACTCGTTGTCGCTTATACGTATTATAAGCAACTCGCGGAAAAATTTGTTCTCTGGATTCCATATCCAGGTGTTACAGCTGGTTCGAAATTGTCCATGACAGTCGACAAGCTTGATCTTGATGGGACATTTTATCGCTTACTGGCATTCGTTTTGATATTTTTTGTCGTCAAATTCGTTTTTCAGCTCATTGCGTCCATGTTTGATTTCCTGACGTATTTACCTGTCCTTGGTTTTTTAGCGCGTATCACTGGGGCATTATTTGGATTCATCGAGTTTTATATACTAATATTCCTAGTTCTCTATTTGCTGGCCATGTTAC
Organism: Sporosarcina sp. Y352; assembly: GCF_056786535.1. Lineage (NCBI taxonomy): Bacteria > Bacillati > Bacillota > Bacilli > Caryophanales > Caryophanaceae > Sporosarcina > Sporosarcina sp. Y352. The sequence continues at coordinate 145,916 of NZ_JBXCJE010000001.1, read as the reverse complement.
CGATAGATTTTATCCAAGACATGTTGAGTAATTCATTGCTTGCAAAAACAATGTTTGAACACACGCCGCTATTATCAGAGACTGTGAAAAAATGGTGGTATATCTATACAAGTTAACGGCTTCCCCCTTTTTGGAGGGGAGCTTTTTTCTAGAAAGGAAGTGTTGTTATTGAATAAGAAAACGATTATCCGCACATTAGAAAAAATTGCATTATATATGGAATTGCTGGGGGAAAACCATTTCAAAGTATCCGCATTCAGAAAAGCGGCCAACGTACTTGAACTGGATCCACGCAGCTTAACCGATATGGATGATATTTTAAAGCTGAAAGGAATCGGAAAAGGGACAGGTGCTGTCATTACCGATTTGTTGGAAAAAGGGGAATCCGACCTTCTAAAGGAAATGGAAGAAGCGGTGCCAAAAGGGCTCATCCCAATGTTGAAAATTCCGGGACTCGGCGGAAAAAAAATCTCCAAACTGCGTGAGGCAATCGGCATCGATTCAATTGAATCGCTACGTGCGGCATGCGTTGCGGGAGAAGTCAGCAAAGTTCCTGGTTTCGGTAAAAAGACCGAAGAGAATTTTTTGAATGAAATTGAAATTCTAGGGACTAGGCAAGGGAAATTCCCGATTTGGCAGATGGAAAAAATCGTTGCGTTCGTTGAATCAGAACTGCATCTGATTCCGGAAATCAGCCACTTTTCTGTCGCTGGGAGTTACCGCCGAACGGAAGAAGAAAGCAGTGATGTGGACTTCATCCTCGTGACGGATGAACCAGCAATTGTACGGGAAAAACTACTTGCAACTTTGCCGCTTCTGTCGACGATTGCGGCAGGTGATGCAAAACTGTCTGTGACACTCGACTTGGAAGAAGCGATTGACGCCGATTTCCGCTTCGTAAAGGCGGAACAGTTCGCAAGTGCTATCCATCATTTCACAGGCTCGAAAGATCATAATGTCCGGATGCGACAACTTGCAAAATCCAAGGGCATGAAAATAAGTGAATACGGAGTGGAGAATGAGGACGGTTCCGTTGAGACGTTCAATTCAGAGGAACAGTTTTTCGCCCACTTCGGATTGCCATTCATTCCACCTGCGGTCCGCAGAAATGGCAGCGAAATCGATCGTGTCGATGAACTTGCAGGGCTAGTGGCACTAGAGGATATCCGTTCAGACCTTCATATGCATACGACTTGGTCAGATGGCGCATACTCGATTCGTGAAATGGTTGAGGCATGCCGGACTAAAGGCTATGCCTATATGGTCATCACAGATCATACGCAGTACTTGAAAGTTGCGAACGGTCTCACACCAGAACGACTGCGTGAGCAAATCGCAGAAATTCGTACGTTAAATAAAGAATACGATGATATCGAAATATTTTGTGGAACGGAAATGGACATCCTTCCTGACGCAACGCTCGATTTTGATGATGATCTCCTCAGTGAACTTGATTTTGTAATCGCGTCCATTCATTCCAACTTCAGTCAATCGCAGGATGTGATAATGGAACGGCTTCACGCGGCGATTAAAAATCCGCATGTCGATATGATTGCACATCCGACGGGTCGAATTATTGGACAACGAGAAGGGTATAATCCTGATGTGCCGCAACTCATTCGTTGGGCGAAAGAATATGGTAAAATACTTGAGTTAAACGCAAGCCCGTACCGTCTTGATCTTGCGAAAGACCACCTTATTATGGCGCAGGAACAGGGTGTAAATATCGCTATTAATACGGACGCACATGCGATTGACCAACTGAGTCATATGAAAACTGGCGTGAATTATGCTAAGAAAGCCTGGCTGAAAAAAGAAACGGTCGTTAATACTTGGCCACTTGATAAATTTATCCGTGAGATAGTGCGGAAGTGAAAGGAAGTGTAAGACATTGGAAAACCGTGTCTTAAAAACACTTGAGTTCGATAAAATCCGAGATATGGCAGCAACCCATTGCACGTCATTTGCCGGTCGTTCTTATATGGAAAAATTAGTACCCGTAAGCGATTTTGACGAAGTTGTAAAGTTACTTGAGGAAACGGACGAAGGGTTATCGATACTTAGAGTTCGTGGCAATGTGCCGATGGGGGGAATTAGTGATATTAGACCCCATGCCAAACGTGCGCAAATGGGCGGCATGCTGAGTGCATTTGAACTAATGGAAACGGCTAACACAATTCGTGCAAGCCGGAATCTACGGCAATTCATCGAAGCGATTGTGGCGGACGAAGATATTGAAATCCCGCATTTTATTGCGAAAAAAGAAGCCATTCCTGTATTGACAGGATTGGAACATGAAATCAATGCATGCATCGATGACAATGCGCATGTGGTAGATAGTGCATCGGGGTCGCTTCGTACCATTCGGCAAGGCTTGCGAATCCAGGAAGGTCGCGTGCGCGAGAAACTAGAGAGTTATACGCGGGGCAAAAATGCAGCAAAAATGTTATCGGACGCAATTGTCACAATCCGCAACGACCGTTATGTCATTCCTGTAAAGTCGGAGTACCGTTCGCATTACCGTGGCGTCATCCATGATATGTCTTCTTCCGGCCAAACATTATTCATCGAGCCGGATGCAGTGGTGCAGGCAAATAACGAAATTAGAAGACTGAAACTGCAAGAACAGGAAGAAATAGAGAAGATTCTAATAGAGTTGTCTGCTAAAGTGCAAGAAGTCGCTCATGATTTATTCACGTTAGTAGCCATATTGTCTGAAATTGACGTCATTCTTGCAAAAGCAAAATTTGGGATTGCTCATAAATGTACGAAACCTGAAGTGAACAACAAAGGTTATATACGCCTAAAAAAAGCTAGGCATCCACTATTGTCGATTGAAGAGGCGGTAGCGAATACAATCGAATTCGGTAAAGACATAACAACAATTGTCATTACCGGACCGAATACAGGTGGTAAAACAGTCACGTTGAAAACGGTAGGACTCTGTACGCTCATGGCACAGGCTGGCTTGCCAATCCCCGCGCTCGATGGCTCTGAGGTCGCTGTGTTCGATTCGGTCTATGCAGATATTGGGGACGAGCAGTCAATTGAGCAAAGTCTCAGCACATTCTCATCACATATGGTGAATATTGTTGACATATTAAAAAAATATGATGACCGTTCCCTAATTATTTTTGACGAGCTCGGTTCAGGTACAGATCCACAGGAAGGGGCGGCACTTGCCATCTCGATTTTGGATGAAGTGCACGGGCACGGCGCGAGAGTGATGGCTACAACCCATTATCCTGAATTGAAGGCTTATGGATATAATCGGCCGGGCGTCGCCAATGCTAGCGTTGAATTTGATGTTGACACCCTTAGTCCAACATATCGATTGCTAATAGGAGTACCAGGCCGAAGTAATGCGTTCGAGATTTCGAAGCGCCTAGGATTGCAAGACCGTGTCATAGAACGTGCTAAAAAGTTCACGGGTACAGATCGCGGGGAAGTGGATTCAATGATATTGTCGCTTGAGACAAGCCGTGTCCAATCCGAAAAAGATGCCGAAGAAACGCATGAAATTCTTTTGGAAACGGATCGACTGAAACGTGAACTGGAAGAAAAACTTGCCACATTCGACAGCATGAAAGAACGGATGGAAGAAAAGGCCAAAGACAAAGCGAGAAAAATTGTTCAAGACGCAAAAAGGGAAAGCGAAGCGGTTATATCAGATTTACGTGCAATGCGTCTAAATGTCGGTGCCAATATAAAAGATCACGAACTAATTGAAGCTCGGAAACGTTTAGAAGGCGCTGCACCAGTGGAAGCAAGCAAGAAAGTGATCAAAGCGAAGGCAGCACCAAGGGCCTTGCAAATAGGTGACGAAGTGAAAGTGCTGAGCTATGGCCAAAAAGGAACACTAATCGATAAGGTTTCAGATAATGAATGGATTGTCCAAATCGGCATCTTAAAAATGAAGCTTGATCAATCAGGTCTCGAGTACGTTAAACCTGAAAAAGAGAAAATATCTTATATATCGACCTCTGTGAAGGGAAGAGATTCAAACGTTAAACTTGAACTCGATCTTCGAGGCGAGCGTTATGAAGATGCAATCATTCGCACGGAAAAATATTTAGATGATGCAATCCTTTCTAATTATCACCAAGTTTCTATTATCCACGGAAAAGGAACAGGTGCATTAAGGCAAGGCATTCAGCAATATTTGAAAACCCACAGGCGTGTTAAAACGTATCGGTTCGGCGAAGCAGGCGAGGGTGGACATGGCGTTACTGTTGTAGAGTTGAAATGAAAAATCAATTACGCCTCGGCGTAATTGCGTCCAGATTTTGAATCGAGCTTGCTCGATTGACTCCTTTCAAAATCTGTGACATCCGCCGGAGGCTTTATCTTTGTTCAGCGGGCGTTTGGACACCCGCTGAACAGGAATACAAAACCGCATTCATCTCCCACCTATGGAGGTGAGAGTCTTCTGCTGAATGAAGATAAAGTTATAGGATAAATGAAATTGTTGAAACCTTTTACGTTCCAATCCGTAAAGGAATGAACGAACGAACTTAAAAGGAGTCGAAAATTATGACGAATACTGGATTTTGGAGTCATCCTTTAGTAGAAACAGCAGGCTACTTCAGTGTAGTTGTCCTTTGTCTTGTCGTTTCGATGGTTCTTTTTGAGCTCGTTACGAAATATAACAACTGGGAAGAAATTCGCAAAGGAAATGTTGCTGTTGCACTTGCTACTGGCGGAAAGATTTTCGGGGTTGCAAATATTTTCCGCTATTCGATTGAACAGCATAATTCATTGCCCCAAATGATTGGATGGGGATTGTACGGTTTTATTTTACTCGTATTCGCATATTTATTATTTGAATTCTTAACACCCAAATTCAACATAGATAAGGAAATCGAAGCAGATAATCGTTCTGTTGGCTTCATATCTTTGACGATTTCCGTAGGGTTATCATTCGTAATTGGAGCAAGTATTTCATAGGAGTCGTGAATTCATGGAGAGATTATCGAAAATACTAATTGTTGTCTGTGTCTTATTTATTTTAGTAGGCATATACTGGATGACATCTAATACACCTTGACCAGTTTATACTGGTCAAGGCTTTTTTAATGTAAATGTAATTTTTCAATTGTAACCTGAAACATTAACAACTATAATTAAATTAGGAATATTCAAAGAACTGTAGATAAGAGAGAAGGGGGCTAAAAAATGACAACGAAACCTTGGCTAGATTTATATCCTGCCGAAATTTCAAAGACACTCGATTATGAGCGAATTCCTCTACAGGAATATCTAACGAGGTCCAGTAACAAGTATCCTGATAAAACAGCTATGCATTTTCTAGGCAAAGATATTTCATTTAAAGAGTTTCATCAATCGGCTTTGAAGTTTGCAAACTATTTGACGACAATTGGAATTAGTAAAGGGGACCGGGTGGCAATTATGTTACCAAACTGCCCGCAAAGTGCAATTGCCTACTATGGTATTTTGTATATCGGCGCAGTTGTTGTTCAAACGAACCCTCTTTACACAGAACGTGAAGTGGCTTATCAGATGACGGATTCCGGAGCAAAAGCCATCATTTCACTCGATATTCTATACCCGAGAATTTCAAAAATTGTTAAGGAAACAGAACTTGAGCATGTCATCATCACAGGAATAAAAGATTACTTACCGTTCCCTAAAAACTTAATTTATCCTTTTATTCAGAAGAAGGAGCATGGGGTCAAAGTGAAAGTTGAACACCGTGGCATGAATCATCTATTCACAGAAATAATGAAATCTGCAAAACCGGATCCAGTCAGTTATACATTTGATTATGATGAGGATATCGCGTTGCTACAATATACGGGCGGAACGACGGGACCGCCAAAAGGTGTCATGTTAACACATGCTAACCTTATTGCCAATGTGAAGATGTGTGATGCATGGTTGTATAAATGTAAAGAGGGCGAAGAAGTAGTAATGGGCATCCTGCCTTTCTTCCATGTTTACGGAATGACAACTGTACTGATTCTTTCCGTGATGCAAGGTAATAAAATGGTCCTCGTACCTAAATTCGATTTCGAAACGGCACTGAAAACAATTGATAAACAGAAGCCGACTCTTTTTCCAGGCGCACCTACTATATACATCGGATTATTGAACCATCCTGATTTAGAAAAATACGACCTATCTTCCATAAAGGCTTGTATAAGCGGTTCCGCCGCCTTGCCGATCGAAGTTCAAGAAAAATTTGAAAAAATAACCGGTGGAAGGCTTGTTGAAGGATATGGTCTGACAGAAACCTCACCAGTATCACATGCGAACTTTGTATGGTCGGAAGAACGAATGAAAGGATCAGTCGGTGTTCCTTGGCCGGACACGGATTCCTGCATACTCGGCCCAGATTCAACAGAACCTTTGAAGAATGGAGAAATTGGTGAAATTGCAATTAAAGGTCCACAAGTGATGAAGGGATACTGGAACAGACCGGAAGATACGGAGCAGACTTTTCGCGACGGCTGGTTCATGACAGGAGATCTTGGATATATGGATGACCAAGGTTATTTCTATGTTGTTGATCGAAAAAAAGATATAATCATAGCGAGTGGATTTAATATATACCCACGAGAAATTGAAGAGATTCTTTATGAACATGAGGCAGTACAGGAATGTGTCGTTGCTGGTATTCCTGATCCATACAGAGGCGAAACAGTCAAGGCATATATTGTTTTAAAACAAGGTGCTACTGTAACTGAAGAAGAGCTTGATAAGTATTGTAGGGAAAATTTGGCGTCATTTAAAATACCACGACTATATGAATTCCGAAACGAGCTGCCTAAAACTGCTGTTGGGAAGATACTACGCCGTGCTCTTGTCGATGAAGAGAAAAAGAGGGCTGAGAAGGAATTGCTTCCACTGTAAGGGAATACTTGACACGAAGGTAAATAGCGACTAATATGAAAATATGAATGAATCATCATTCATATTTTCTATTGGTGGTGATTAAGTATGAAACGAGATAAACCGAAATATAAACAAATAGTGAACGCGGCGGTTATTGTAATCGCTGAAAATGGTTATCACCAAGCGCAAGTGTCTAAGATTGCGAAAGAAGCTGGCGTTGCGGACGGAACAATCTATCTCTATTTTAAAAATAAAGAAGATATTCTAATATCCGTCTTTAAAGAGAAAATGGCGATTTTCGTAAACTACGTTGAAATTATTTTGAAACAAGATATCGACACATCCGAAAAATTATTCAGGATGATTGATAATCATTTCCGTGTACTTCATGAAGACCGTCACCTTGCAATTGTAACTCAGCTTGAACTCCGACAATCTAATAAGGAGTTAAGGGTCCGTATTAATGAAGTCTTAAAGGAATATCTAATGCTTCTTGATGCCATTTTGAAAGAGGGAATCGAAAACGGGGCACTAAATACCGGTCTTGATGTCCGGCTTGCAAGACAGATGGTATTCGGAACAATTGATGAAACTATCACTTCATGGGTGATGAATGATCAAAAATATGATTTAATGAAACTATCACCCGAAGTACATAGGCTGATTATGAATGGAATGAAAGCTTAAGAAGGATGGGATGAAATGGAGTTTCTAAACGTTTTAGTTGACGATGGGGTGGCGGTAGTGACAATAAACAGACCGCCTGCGAATGCGCTTTCACGAGCACTTATCCTTGAAGTGGATGCATTGCTCGATAAAGTGGAGCACGACGAATCTGTTAGAGTCATAGTCTTACATGGGGAAGGTAAATTCTTCTCTGCAGGTGCGGATATCAAAGAGTTTACATCCGTTACTACAGGTGAAGAATTTTCAAAATTAGCGGCCAGCGGACAAGAAGTTTTTGAACGTCTCGAACAATTCTCGAAACCAGTTATAGCAGCTATTCATGGGGCAGCATTAGGTGGTGGGCTTGAACTGGCAATGGCTTGTCACATTCGATTCGTCACTGAAAGTGCAAAACTTGGAATGCCAGAATTGCAACTGGGACTAATTCCTGGGTTTGCTGGAACACAACGTCTTCCTCGCTACGTCGGCATGCCGAAAGCCGCGGAAATGTTGTTAACGAGTGATCCTATCAGTGGAGTAGAAGCAGCACAACTTGGACTTGCCAATCAAGCCTTCACAGACGAAGAGTTACTTCCGAAATCAATGGAGCTTGCAAAAAAAATTGCTAAGAAAAGTCCTGTTGCGGTCAAGTTTGCACTTCAGATGCTTCAGTATTCAAAACCAGCTTCTTATTATGAAGGTGTGAAAGCGGAAGCTGATTCATTTGGTAACGTTTTCATCTCTGAAGATGCTAAAGAAGGAATTCAAGCATTCTTAGAAAAACGAGTTCCAGTATTTAAAGGGAAATAACCAAAAAGTTGAGGGGGTATGCAATATGAACATTTATGTTTTAGTTAAACGGACATTTGATACAGAGGAAAAAATTACAATCTCAAACGGTAAAATTGCCGAAGACGGTGCGGAGTTTATCATTAACCCTTATGATGAATACGCAATTGAAGAAGCCATCCAAGTACGGGACGCAAATGATGGTGAAGTAACTGTTATAACAATTGGTGGAGAAGACGCTGAAAAACAACTTCGTACAGCGCTTGCAATGGGTGCTGATAAAGCAGTGCTTATCAATACTGAGGATGATCTAGATGAAATGGACGAGTTTACATCTGCTAAAATCATCGCTGAGTACTTGAAAGATAAGGAAGCTGATTTGATTCTTGCAGGAAATGTTGCAATCGATGGTGGTTCTGGACAAGTTGGTCCGCGTGTTGCCGAACTTTTGGGCATCAACTGTGTAACGACAATCACGAACCTTGAAATTAGCGGAACTTCAGTCAAAATCATTCGTGATGTTGAGGGAGATTCTGAAACGATTGAAACGTCACTTCCACTCTTAGTGACTGCACAGCAAGGTCTAAATGAACCTCGCTATCCTTCACTTCCAGGAATCATGAAAGCCAAGAAAAAACCGTTAGAAGAGCTTGAGCTTGATGATCTAGATCTTGAGGAAGAAGACGTGGAAGCTAAAACACAAACAATAGAAATTTATCTTCCACCGCAAAAAGCTGCTGGACGTATTCTTGAAGGCGATACGAGTGATCAAGTGAAAGAACTTGTTAATCTACTTAAAACTGAAGCTAAAGTAATCTAATCTGACTTTTAATTGTAATAGGAGGGACTATAGATGTTTAAAAAAGTAGTAGTACTTGGGGAAGCACGAGAAGGGGCATTGCGTAACGTTTCGTTTGAGGCGATTGCAGCTGCTAAAAAGGTATCCGGAGGCGGAGAAGTTGTCGGGCTCTTGCTCGGCGATGCAGTACAATCGTTAGCGGAAGAAATGATCCATTACGGAGCGGACCGTGTGATCACTGTTGAGCATCCACATTTGAAGCTTTATACTTCCGATGGCTTCAGCCAAGCATTCATGGCTGTTTATGATCAGGAGAAACCGGATGCTGTTGTTTTTGGTCATACGGCTCTTGGAAAAGATCTTTCACCTAAAATTGCTAGTAAACTAGCATCGGGTTTGATTTCTGATGTAACTGCTATTGAAGGAGAAGGCGATGCGGCAGTATTTATCCGTCCTATCTTCTCCGGTAAAGCATTCGAAAAAGTGAAAAATAAAGATGGATTATTGTTTATAACAGTTCGCCCAAATAACATTGCACCGTTAGAGCATGATGCAAACCGTTCTGGCGAAGTAACAGCGGTACCAGTTGAGGTTGCTAATCTACGGACAATCATTTCTGAAGTTATCCGTAAATCGACAGATGGCGTCGACCTTTCGGAAGCGAAAGTTGTTGTTGCAGGGGGGCGCGGCGTGAAAAGTGCAGAAGGCTTTGAACCACTGCAAGAACTTGCATCACTATTAGGCGGAGCAATCGGTGCTTCACGCGGGGCATGTGACGCTGACTACTGTGACTATTCATTACAAATCGGACAAACGGGCAAAGTTGTTACACCGGATCTGTACATCGCTGCAGGAATATCGGGTGCAATCCAGCATATGGCGGGCATGTCCAACTCGAAAATAATCGTGGCTATCAATAAAGATTCAGAAGCGAATATTTTTAAAGTAGCTGACTACGGTATTGTTGGAGACCTATTTGAGGTTATTCCAATGATGATTGAAGAAATCAAAAAGCTTAAAACGAACTGATTCAAAAGTAAGCGCCCTCATTAGCAGGGCGCTTACTTTTTTTGCAGAGCATATATTTAGGTCGGGATATAGCAGCATGCTATAATACGATCATAGGTTATCTAATAAGAGGAGGAAATATATTATGGCTATTATTCACGCAACTGATCAGAACTTTGAAGAGAACATTAAAGAAGGATTAGTCCTTGTAGACTTTTGGGCACCTTGGTGTGGACCTTGTAAAATGATCGCTCCAGTACTTGAAGAACTAGACGGCGAAATCACAGGGAAAGCAAGTATTGTTAAAGTTGACGTAGACGACAATCAGGAAACAGCTGGTAAATATGGCATTATGTCAATCCCTACTTTGGTTCTTTTCAAAGACGGAGAAATCGTCGATAAAGTTGTCGGTTTCAAACCGAAAGAAGCACTTGCAGAATTGATTACAAAGCACGCTTAATTATTAACATAATTCAGCAACAACGCCTAAGTTACCGATAGAGAGGGATGGAATATAATTCCTCCTCTTCGAGCTGAAGCCTCTGGCGGATGTCGAGGGTATTGAATGGAGTCAATCGAGGAAACTCCAATCAATATCTTAGCGTAAATACATTGAGGCATATTTGAAAGTATAACCGGGTCCCTTCAAAGGCTCCCGGTTTTTTTTGGTAGGTGAAATAGATGAATGAACTAATTACAGAGAAGTTGGCTATATTACCGGAGTTGCCGGGTTGTTATTTAATGAAAGACAGGCAAGGGACAATTATCTATGTCGGCAAGGCAAAAGTTTTGAAAAATCGTGTGCGCAGTTACTTTACGGGAAGCCATGACGGGAAAACACAGCGACTGGTTGGGGAAATTACAGATTTTGAATACATTGTCACATCTTCAAATCTGGAGGCTCTTGTTCTTGAATTGAATCTGATCAAACAGTATGATCCGAAATATAATATCATGCTAAAGGATGATAAAACGTATCCGTATTTAAAATTGACTGCTGAGCGACATCCGAAACTAATTATTACAAGACAAGTCAAAAAAGACAAAGGAAAGTATTTTGGTCCATACCCAAATGCATTTGCCGCTGGGGAAACAAAAAAATTACTTGACCGACTTTATCCTTATCGAAAATGTTTAACGTTGCCGGACCGAGCTTGTTTATATTACCACCTTGGCCAATGCCTTGCACCGTGCATCAATGAAGTGAGTACTGATACGTACAAAGAAATGGTGGACGACATCAGCCGATTTTTAAACGGCGGTTATAAAAAAGTAAAAAAAGAATTAACAGAGAAAATGTCTGCTGCAGCGGAAAATCTGGAATTTGAACGCGCAAAAGAATATCGTGATCAGATTGCTAATATTGAAGCGGTCATGGAGAAACAAGCGATGACCATGAATGATTTCACGGATCGTGATATTTTCGGATTTGCAGTCAATCACGGCTGGATGTGTGTTCAAGTCTTTTTTGTCCGTCAAGGAAAGTTGATAGAACGGGATGTGTCACTTTTTCCACTTTATCAAGAACCTGAAGAGGAATTGCTGACTTTCATTGGCCAATTTTATGGAAAATCACAACACTTGATTCCCCAGGAAATACTTTTGCCACAAGGAATCGATAATGTAATCATCAGTAGGCTTCTCGATGTCAATGTATTCATTCCACAGCGCGGAAAAAAGAAGGATCTCGTCCAATTGGCAGTCAAAAATGCAGAGATATCATTGTCAGAAAAGTTCCATCTCATTGAACGTCAGGAAATGCGGACAATCGGTGCATGTGAGGAACTTGGCAAAGCGATGAACATCACAGTGCCTTTACGTATTGAAGCATTTGATAACTCACATATGTATGGCGCTGATGCAGTTTCTGCAATGGTTTCATTTGTTGATGGGAAACCGAATCGTAAAGATTACAGAAAATATAAAACGATGACCGCGGCAGCGCACGACGATTATGGTGCAATGCGTGAAGTTGTTCGGAGACGTTATATTCGTGTGTTGAAAGATGATTTGCCATTACCAGACCTTATTGTTGTTGATGGGGGTAAAGGTCATATGGAGTCTGTTAGGGAAATCATTGAGGATGAGTTGAATTTATCCATTCCCATTGCGGGACTTGCAAAAGATGAGAAGCACCAAACAGCACAACTCCTTTATGGTAACCCGGTTGAAATGATACCACTTAAGAGGTCGAGTGAAGGATTTTACTTATTGCAAAGAATCCAGGATGAAGTGCATCGGTTTGCAATCACTTTCCACAGACAACGCCGCGAAACGAATTCATTGACGTCAGCACTGGATGGATTGCCGGGAGTTGGGCAAAAACGGAAAACGATGCTGTTAAGGCATTTTGAATCAGTAGAAAAGATTCGCGAAGCTACGATTGAACAATTGCAAGAAGCAGGACTACCTGCAGGTGTAGCAAAATCAGTTGAAGCGCATTTTCGCGAGATGGCATTGCGGGAAAAAAAGTAATATGGTAAGGTGAAACCAATGAATTTTTTCACTAATACATTTATATGTAGTGAAGATAGAGGTGCGGTAACCAATAGTAGATCCACGGAAGGCGGCAGCCTAATGAAAGGGATTGAAAGGGGTATTCGCCGAAGCGGATGAATCGTCTGTCACGATTGTCATGCTGGATTTCCATTGAATAAGTGGAAATTTGTCAGGTATGGAAATACCTGGAGGGCTATCTGGATGGGGCGTCTCTTCGGGGATAGCTCCAATCAGACCGGCTCTCATACTTTTGAGGGCCGTTTTTGCATTCAGGGGAAAATGGAGGAAAAATCATGGGACGTATTGTAATGAAATTCGGAGGGACATCAGTTGCAAATCCAGAGAGAATTGCACGGGCTGCAACACTTGTTAAAAATGAGGTTAATCGTGGAAACCAAGTGGCTGTCATTGTCTCTGCGATGGGTAAAACAACAGATGAACTATTAAGGTTGGCAATGGAGATTAATCCCAAAGCAGGACGGCGCGAATTGGATATGCTTCTTGTAACAGGAGAACAAGTAACAGCGTCTTTACTTGCAATGGCGATTACTGCACAAGGGTTAGAAGCACGGTCATACACAGGTTGGCAAGCAGGGGTAACGACAGAGGCTGTTCATGGTAATGCAAGGATTGAACAAGTTAATGCTGACAAAATTCAAACCGCACTAGAATCAGGCGCGGTTGCAGTAATCACTGGTTTCCAAGGAATTGATAATAACGGTGAGTTGACAACACTTGGTCGCGGTGGTTCCGATACGAGTGCCGTCGCAATTGCGATTGCACTCGATGCAGCTAGTTGTGATATTTACACGGACGTCGAAGGGGTATTTACGACGGACCCAAGATTGATCGAACAAGCGACGAAACTTGAGGAAATATCTTACGATGAAATGTTGGAAATCGCTAACCTTGGTGCGGGTGTGCTTCATCCAAGAGCAGTTGAGTTTGCAAAAAATCATCAAATGCCGCTTCGGGTAAGACCGGCTCATATGGACGGAGTAGGAACAGTTATCAAGGAGGAAATCGATTTGGAAAACAATTTAATTGTACGTGGCATCGCTTTTGAGAGAGAAATTGTACGGATTACAGTGATGTATGAAGTACCTTATAATGGCTCACTTGCTAATATTTTCACTGCACTCGCGAAACAACATGTAAACGTCGACATCATTGTCCAGACAATTATGGAAGGCGTACAGCCGTCTGTGTCATTTTCCATTAAAAAAGAGGATTTCGCAGAAGCGATAAATGTTTTGGAGACCGAAAAAGAATCGCTCGGTTACAGTCGGGCAGATTTTGAAGTAGGACTGGCGAAAGTTTCAATCGTGGGAAGTGGAATGGTATCGAATCCGGGAGTTGCTGCGCAAATGTTCGACACGCTGAGGAACGCAACCGTTCCAGTGAAAATGGTGAGCACTTCTGAAATCAAAGTCTCCGTAGTCATTCCTGAATCGGATATGGAGAAAGCAGTTGCAACACTTCATGAGCAATTCGGTTTAGATAGAAAGTAAAGTAGAATTAAAAGAAGATGCCCCCAATTCCGGGGCATCTTCGATTCATACTTCAATTTTGGTTTTTAAATCCCATTTGACTTGAAAGTGCACCAAACCGTCTTTCATTTCACCGTAGCATTCAGTCAGAAGTCCATTTAACTTTTGGTATTGTTCTGCAATGAAGCCCGCTTCAAGTTGACAAGATCTATTTTGGTTATTTGTCCCAAAATCGTTTTTCATCGAATAAAACGCTTCATCCTTTTCAGTCTTATCAAGCTGAAGTGGACCCCAACCGGCTTCCGTAAAGAAAATAGGTAGTTCATCAATGCTGAATATGGGGAATTTTCTGGCCACATCTTTTCCAGCCCAGTACAGAATGTCATCTTCGTGGTTGCCGAGAATACTAGGCAACACGTGGTCCCGTAAAAGTTCATAGCCGAATCGGGTCGGCGTATCGTATGTAATGTTTTCCAATCGAACATGCAACCCTTTCGGTTAAATGATAGAATCAGTAAGTCTAATGGCATAAAAGAGTACTAGATTAAGGCGTGGCAAAAAGCCTGAATCGTCTTGACCTCTTCAAAACTGAGGAGTACAATGGTTATGTCATAATATTGTACCATGAAGAGGTACGCCGTCAACATTTGCTTCGTGTCGAAACGATGGCATACGACGATTGGCGGACTCAGTTAATAAGGGAGGGTAAAAGACTTGTCAAGAGAATCAGATTTCTATTTACGTCGTCTTCATTCGTTGCTCGGAATCATTCCGGTGGGGCTTTTTCTTGTCCAGCATTTGGTCATTAACCATTTTGCGACACGGGGTCCAGAAGCATTCAACACCGCTTCCAATTTCATGGGGAGCTTACCATTCGTTCTATACCTTGAATGGTTTATCATCTACATTCCACTCATGTTCCACGGATTCTATGGTGTGTACATAGCTTTCACATCAAAAAACAACGTACAACGATACGGTACTTTCCGTAACTGGATGTTTATGCTACAACGCATAACTGGGGTATTCCTAGTCGTGTTCATCGCATGGCATATTTACCAGACTAGAGTTCAAAAAGCATTAGGTGCTGATGTGGACTTTAATATGATGGAAGATATTTTGTCGAATCCGTTCATGCTTGCATTCTACATTGCGGGAGTTATTGCGGCAACATTCCACTTGTCAAACGGTATTTGGTCATTCCTAGTAAGCTGGGGATTAACACAATCACCGCGTTCACAAAAAATAGTTACATATATTTCAATTGTCGTTTTCCTAGTTCTCTCTGTAATTGGTGTACAAGCACTACTTGCTTTCATTTAATAAAAAAATTAATTTAGCGAAATACGAGATCCCTATAATTTGAGGAGTGAAACAATAATGGCGAAAAGCAGATTGATTGTTGTCGGCGGAGGTCTTGCAGGCTTGATGGCAACTATCAAAGCAGCTGAAGATGGCACGCCGGTCGACCTGTTCTCAATTGTTCCGGTTAAACGTTCCCACTCAGTATGTGCGCAAGGTGGCATCAACGGCGCAGTGAATACAAAAGGGGAAGGCGACTCGGTTGATATCCACTTCGATGACTCTGTATATGGAGGAGACTTCCTTGCGAATCAACCCCCTGTACAAGCCATGACGGCCGCAGCACCAGGAATCATTAGTTTGTTAGACCGTATGGGCGTAATGTTCAACCGGACACCTGAAGGACTTTTGGATTTCCGACGTTTCGGAGGTACAATGCACCACCGTACGGCATTTGCAGGAGCGACAACAGGACAACAGCTTCTATATGCACTTGACGAGCAAGTTAGACGTTTTGAAGTCGATGGGCTTGTTCAAAAGTATGAACACTGGGAATTCTTAGGTGTTGTACTTGACGAAGAAGGCGTTTGTCGCGGTATCAAAGCACAAAACATGAAAACAATGGAAATTAAAGCGTTTAAAGGCGATGCAGTAATTATGGCAACAGGTGGACCCGGTATCATTTTCGGGAAAACGACAAACTCTGTCATTAATACAGGTTCTGCTGCTTCCATCGTTTATCAACAAGGAGCACAATATGCAAACGGTGAGTTCATTCAAATTCACCCGACAGCGATTCCAGGAGACGACAAACTCCGACTTATGAGTGAATCTGCACGTGGTGAAGGCGGTCGTATCTGGACTTATAAAGACGGAAAACCTTGGTACTTCCTCGAAGAAAAATATCCAGATTACGGTAACCTTGTACCTCGAGATATTGCAACCCGTGAAATTTTCGACGTTTGTGTTAATCAAAAACTTGGTATTAACGGCGAAAACATGGTGTACTTGGACCTTTCCCATAAGGATCCGAAAGAACTCGATATCAAGCTCGGCGGAATTATTGAAATATACGAGAAATTTACAGGCGACGATCCGCGTAAACTTCCGATGAAAATCTTCCCAGCAGTCCACTATTCGATGGGCGGGTTATGGGTCGATTATGATCAGCAAACAAGTATTCCAGGCCTATTTGCAGCAGGAGAAGTTGATTATTCGCAGCATGGTGCAAACCGTCTTGGCGCAAACTCACTCCTTTCAGCAATATACGGTGGAATGGTCGCAGGACCGAATGCTATCAAATATATGAAGCACTTAAAACGATCTGTAGTGGATCTCCCTTCAACAATCTTCGACGAGGCAGAAAAAGAAGAGCAACAGAAGTGGGATGACACACTTAAAATGAACGGTACTGAAAATGCGTATATCCTTCATAAAGAGCTTGGAGAATGGATGACAGATAACGTTACAGTGGTACGCCACAATGACAAGCTTCAAGCTACGGATGATAAGATCGTCGAGCTTCTAGAACGTTATGAAAACATAAACATTATCGATACGCAAAAGTGGTCTAACCAAGGCGCAACATTTACGCGTCAGCTGAAAAACATGCTATACTTAGCTCGAGTCATCACACTTGGAGCGCTGAATCGTAATGAAAGCCGTGGAGCCCATTACAAACCAGAATTCCCAAATCGTGATGATGAGAACTTCCTGAAAACGACGATGGCGAAATTCGATGGACATTCTGCACCAATCTTCCATTACGAAGAAGTCGATGTTTCCTTGATTCCGCCACGTACACGCGATTACTCCGCGAAGAAAGGAGATTGACATAATTGAGCGAGAACAATACAGCCGTACAGGAACGCGAACAGCAAACAGCTAAGAAAACAGTCCGTTTTGAAATTCAACGCCAGGATACAGCTGATTCGCAACCATATATGGAAAGTTTTGAAGTAGAATATAGACCGAATATGAACGTTATTTCAGCGTTAATGGAAATTCGTCGTAATCCGGTCAATGCAGAAGGTAAGAACACTACACCAGTTAACTGGGAAATGAGTTGTCTAGAAGAGGTTTGTGGCGCATGTTCGATGGTTATTAACGGACGTCCACGTCAATCTTGTACAGCACTTGTGGACCAATTTACACAACCCATTAAACTTGAACCTATGAAAACATTCCCTGTCGTTCGCGACTTGATTGTTGATAGAGAATTCATGTTTGATTCTTTGAAAAAAATAAAAGCTTGGATTCCGATTGACGGAACTTATGATTTAGGTGAAGGACCACGTATGCCTGAGCGTAAGCGTCAATGGGCATATGAGCTTTCTAAATGTATGACATGTGGTGTATGCCTTGAAGCATGCCCGAACGTCAACGACAATACAAACTTTATGGGACCTGCACTTCTTTCACAAGTCCGTCTGTTCAATTCGCATCCCACAGGTGCAATGAACAAAGACGAGCGTCTAGCTACACTTATGACTGATGGTGGTATTGGAGAATGCGGTAACTCACAAAACTGTGTAGTTGCATGTCCAAAAGGAATTCCTCTTACAACTTCGATTGCTGCAATGAACCGCGCAACGAATGTTCAAATGTTTAAAAACTTCTTTGGAAGTGACCATATGGTAGACTGATTTCAGTCTAATGCCCCGCTAGGCAAGTGCCTAGCGGGGTTTTTTCTTTTTAATCCGAAGCTTCATTTATGTGGGAAAATTTGATAGAATAGAAGAATGAGTATTCATTCATTTTAAAAGAGAAGGGGTTTTTACAGATGAAAGCTGCTTACATAGCGGAATTAACGGAATGGACTTCTGACTTCAAATTCTCCGTTCCGGTTTCTGTCCGATTTTCAGAAACGGATATGTATGGTCATTTAAATAATACAATCCCATTTGTTTATTTTGAACACGCAAGAATTGAATATCTAAAGGAAATTAAGTTGATGAATAATTGGCTTGATCCAGTGGGCGAGACGTTTCCAGTTGTTGCAGACCTGCAATGTGATTTTGTGAAACAAGTATTTTTTGATGAACAGCTTACAATTTTCGTGAAAGCTGCATCCATTGGTAACAGTTCTATAGATATCCATTACATGGCGAAAAATAGTAAAGGGGATATCGTTTTCACAGGACGAGGTTCGATGGTCCAAATTAGCAGAAAAACAGGCAAAGGTGTTCCATGGACTGCTAAAGAAAAATTGCTATTTGACTATTAATTAATCAAGTAGCCGGCACAGCCCGCTCCTTCTTCACATATTTTAAAGTGAAAGTGGATAGGAGGGCGCGTCTTGATAGAAAACTCTAAAAACCGTTCTTTGCTCACTGCTAGAGAACGGGAAATATTCAATCTGCTCGTTGATGATCAAACGACAAAAGATATCGCAGGGCGGCTCGGAATCAGCGAAAAGACTGTTCGGAACCATATTTCGAACACGATTCAAAAGCTCGGTGTTTCCGGTAGAGCGCAGGCGGTAATCGAATTATTGCGTTTGGGTGAATTACAGTTGCGTTAAAAGGGTATTCATGACCAAAGACAATAAGAACCTATTTGTCGAAATGCGTATTTAAATTTTGCGCAATTATGTAATGACGCACCTTAAGAATAGCTGTTTGACCTGCATCATGCAGAATTCAAACAGCTATTCTTTTAGTGTTTTTTACCATCACTTTAAAAGGTATTGCCTTACGCGCGAAAAAGGGAGACAATGAGTAGACAGGAATCGTTCTCAGGGGGCTGGTCTATTTGATGGAAAACACCTCACCAAACAATGAATATACAGAAGAAGTAGCGCATATGGAGAAAGAATTGCGGTATGTTGCTGCGATTATTAAACAGCAAGGACGTAGAATCCTTAGCAACTACACAATTACCCCGCCGCAATTTGTCGCATTGCAGTGGCTTTTTGAACATGGAGATATGACAATCGGAGATCTTTCGAACAAAATGTTCCTTGCTTTTAGCACTACGACAGATTTGGTTGATCGAATGGAAAAGAACTCCCTTGTAAAAAGAGTTCGTGATACAACCGATCGCCGAGTTGTACGAATTCACTTGCTAAGCGAAGGTGAGAGGGTAATTGAAGAAGTGATTGATAAGCGACGTCATTATTTGAATTCAGTGCTGACAGATTTCGATGAAAAGGAAGTAAAAGTTTTCTCTGATCTGCTGACTAAACTACACCAAGAGATGAAAAAGGATTGAGGGATTACAGTGGAAGCACCAATCGGAGTAATCGATTCCGGCGTCGGCGGATTGACCGTAGTAAAAGAAATTCTTAAACGGCTACCGAATGAACCAATCGTCTACATAGGAGATGATGCACGTTGTCCATATGGGCCACGTCCAACTCAAGAAGTCCAGGTCTTTACAATGGAGATGGCAACGGCGCTGTCGAAAATGGGCATTAAAATGCTTGTAATAGCCTGTAATACAGCCACAGCAGTTGCTCTCGATGAAATACGGGCAAATTTTCCTTTCCCGGTCATTGGTGTGATTGCTCCTGGTGCGCGAGCTGCGGTTAATGCTTCAGAAACCCAAAAAATCGCCGTACTAGGAACTACGGGCACGATTAAAAGTGGAGCCTATGAAAATGCAATTCATGGACTAGCATCGAATGCAATGGTTTATTCACTTGCTTGCCCTGAGTTTGTACCAATTGTCGAAAGTGGTCAATACAACTCGGAAAATGCAGGTGCGATTGTCGAACAAGCACTTCATGGACTTGCAGATATTGACTTTGATGCAGCGATATTGGGCTGTACACATTATCCATTGTTAGAGCACCATATAAAAAAATCGTTACCGGATAATGTGCAAATTATATCGTCCGCGGTGGAAACGGTTTGTGATGTTGAACGAATTCTACTAGCAAATGATATTGAATATACATCTGAATGCGAAATAGCGCCAGTTTTTTATACAACCGGTGAATCAGATAGTTTCCGTGCTATTGTCACGGATTGGTTATCGATTGCAAACCCAGATGTTAGACATATCGATTTGTGACGAACCCGGAATGTCCTATTTGGGATTTCCGGGTTTTTGCCTATAGCAAATGGGTTATACTAAGATGAAAACGCAAACTTGAAAGATGGAGGCTACACTATATGAGACATGATGGAAGAGCGGCCGATATGATTAGGCCAGTAATAATAGAGACGGATTATTTAATACACCCAGAAGGCTCTGTTCTAATTACAGTCGGAAATACGAAGGTAATTTGTACAGCTTCAATTGAAGAACGGGTTCCACACTTTTTACGAAATAGCGGAAAAGGCTGGGTAACCGCTGAATACTCAATGTTGCCACGTGCCACAGGACAAAGAACGCAACGCGAAGCATCAAAAGGTAAAATCGGTGGACGTACGATGGAAATTCAACGTTTAATCGGACGCGCTCTGCGTGCTATCATTGATCTCGAGGCGCTAGGGGAACGAACGATATGGATAGACTGTGACGTTATCCAGGCGGATGGTGGTACACGTACAGCCTCGATTACAGGTGCATTTGTCGCTACAGCACTGGCGATATCTAAATTGCATATTGAAAAAGGCTTAGCTAAATTTCCGATTACTGATTACCTTGCAGCAACAAGTGTTGGTAAAACGCTTGAAGGTGAACTTATTCTAGATCTAGACTATATTGAAGATTCGTCAGCCGCTGTTGATATGAACGTTGTTATGACCGGGGCGGGTGCGTTTGTTGAGCTTCAGGGGACAGGGGAAGAGTCAACATTCACACGCGAAGAAATGAATGGTCTTGTGGAACTTGCCGAAACGGGAATCAACCAATTAATAGAAATACAAAAAGAAGCACTCGGTTTAGTTGCTCAGCTAATCAAGTCGAAAGATCGAAACGTGTCATGAAGGAAGTCTTGATCGCTACAAATAATAAAGGCAAAGCAAATGACTTTGAAGCGCTTTTCAAGCCGTTAAAGGTACAAGTTCTTACCCTAAATGATATTGAAGGCAGCATTGATGTTGAAGAGACAGGTATTACGTTCGAAGAAAATGCAATTTTAAAAGCGGAAACGGTGGCACGCTTGCTCGGTAAAGTTGTGATAGCTGACGATAGCGGACTTGAAATTGATTTTCTAGACGGGGCACCAGGTGTGTACTCCGCTCGATTTGCAGGGCTAGAGAAAAATGATGACGCTAATATAGATAAAGTACTTAATGAGCTAGAAACGGCTTCTGGGGGCGATCGTAGTGCTAGATTCCGCTGTGTGCTCGCGGTGGCTGGACCGGGTTTGAAAACAGAAACATTTTCGGGTAGCTGCGAAGGATTTATCAACACTAAGCGGCAAGGGTCTAATGGTTTCGGTTACGATCCAATCTTTTTTCTGCCGGCATTAAACCGGACGATGGCAGAGTTGTCAGCTGAAGAAAAGAGTGAAATTTCACATCGTGGAGCAGCGCTGGCTCAGTTAAAATCCAAATTACCTCAATATATGTCTATTTTAGGGGATTCATTATGAAAATTATAGTCATGAGTGATTCGCATGGAGATAAGGAAACGGTGAAAGCCGTTTCTGCACTACCCGCGGATGCACTATTTCATTCCGGAGACAGTGAACTATCATTTAATGATCCGGTTTTACATACAATGCATAAGGTCCGTGGAAATTGTGATCATGATGCTAAGTTTCCTATGTCTTTAATTGTCGAGGTACGAGGTAAAACCGTATTGCTTGTCCATGGTCATGAGCACAACGTAAACCACTCAATGATGAAGCTTTATTATTATGCAAAAGAGTGTGGAGCGGATATAGTTCTGTTTGGTCATTCACACCTTTATGGTGCCGAGCAAAAAGACGGCATTTTGTTCTTGAATCCGGGGAGCACTGTGCAGCCTCGCGGTGGAAAAGTCGCGACGTATGCGGTCGTAGAGTGGAATGAAACAATGCAAATATCCTTTAAAAATATGGTGCATGAAACAGTCGATTTCATAGAGTTTAAAAGTATTTAAAAATATTTAAAATTAATGTTGACTTTTGTTTGAAACTTATCTATACTAAAGCTTGTCCTTAAGAAACAAGCAAACACTTAAACGCACGTCTCAGTAGCTCAGCTGGATAGAGCAACGGCCTTCTAAGCCGTCGGTCGGGGGTTCGAATCCCTCCTGGGACATTAAAAAAGCGCCTGTAAAGCGCGTCGTATCAACCTTCTAGCGAAGTTAAAGAAGCGGTCTATGAGCGGTCACACTGCGAATTATGGACGCCTGCCTTCTAACTCTACGTTAGGAGGTTTTTTTGTTGTCTAAAAAGCGGAAAGGGTTGACGGTTGACGCGGATTTATCCGAAATGTTTGACGTGGAGGGTATCGAGACCGCATCAACGATAAATCGTAAATCCGCGTTATCAATTGAAAAGGCGCTAGAAATCGTTATTCGCCAAATGCGCGCCAGTGGGTTGCGCGAACGTACTATCCACGATTATGAAACGTATGTAATGGACTATACCGTTAAGACGGACGTTGAGTATCTGCTCGCTATTGACGCAGATTCTATCTACGATTGGCTAGCATCCATGAACGTTAAACCGGCCACGAAGCGAATCCGATTAAAATGTTTTTGTGCGTTCCTAGGCAAGTGCTTTAATAATGGATGGTTGGCGGATATGTTTTGGAAGAATATACAAATACGCGTGGACGAAGAAGTAAAAGAAGGTGCTACGGAAGAAGATGTTTTTAATATTTTACGGTTGCTCGACTTATCACGTTTTATCGATTTGAGGGACGCTTCGGCTATTCTGTTAATCTATCAGACTGGAATAAGGCTTGCCACTTTGTCTGCGCTTGAAGAACGCCATATAGACTTAGAGAATCGTTTGCTGCGGATTGAAGGTGCGTTATTAAAGAATCGCAAAGTCATTCTACTTCCATTTGACGGACGGTTACAGAAAATACTCGAGGTACTATTCGAGCAGAATCGGATCATCCGAGAAGAGAAGGGCGTAGTTAATGATTACGTATTTATCACACAGCAGGGCGAGGGTATTATTAATCCCAATGCGCCGAAGTCCAACGCAATAGCGAAGCGTCTGAATTATTATAAGCGGACGTATGGCATTCGGAACATAAATCCTCACGGGCTACGTCGGGGCTTTGCAAAGGATATATACAAGCGTAGCAAGGGCGACTTAGCACTCGTCAGCAAGGCATTAGGTCATTCAGACTTCGCGGTGACTGCGCGGTATTTGCATTTGGGCGCTGAGGAAGTCGCGGACAGGCTGCGGGATTTACGAATATAAATAAAAAGAAGCCCTCCGACAATTAAGCGGAAGGCGCGTTCTTTGCCCGTTACAGCGGGACTTTAAGAAAATAAGATTAACGTTAGTATACTGCAAAAAAATGCGGATTGCAAACGTTTATTTAAGTACGCGCTTTTTAAGGGCTTCCGTAAAGGGGAGCGCTAAAAATGAATCTACTAAACACGGTCGAAACTTATAGAACGTTACAGCCGTTTTCTGCGGTCGAAGAACTTAACGCTAATACGAAAGCCGTCCGCGAATTATATGCCGACAAGCTAACACGTTCAACATATCGAGTACTTGACGAATTGCACCGCTGGGCTTGCCGGTTCCCGGGCGTAATGTATCGTAGCAAGAAAAAGATAGCGGATGACCTCGGCATTTCACAACGGACAGTAATCCGCGCTTGCAACGCCCTCGAAGAACTCGGAATCATCGTGCAGCATGAAACTAAACGACACGACGGGGATCGCAGACGCTCGACAAATGCGATTGTATTCGTAGCACAAAAAGCCGCTATAAAGCCAGATGTCAATACTCAATGTCATGACATATATACTCCCTTAAATACTCTAAAACCTAAACAATTATTGCATAATACGTTTCAATCCGAGCCGTCACTATATAACCGATTCAAGTCAATGCTATCAAATACAACGGGCGATTCTTTGATTGCCAGTCGTTTATTTGGTATCTATCGAGCGCAATCAATAAAGCTTATGAGATTCGATCATCTTGCGGGGCAAAGCGAGCTATTCGAAGATTTAGCGATACAGGCGTTACATATTACGACGCAAGCAACTAAGCAGAAGAAGCTACGGAATTTAACAGGATATTACGATGGAGTTTTGCGGAAATTAATCGACAAAGCGTTATTTAACGATGCATTTAAGGATTATGACGTTGAGCCGGACTTCAAACTATGCACGCATTAAATATTCGGAGGGATGACGTATGGCAAAAACGCCGGAAGAAATAGCAGCAAAGAAAGCCGAGCGATTGGCACGAAAGAATGAGCAACGTCGGGCAATATACCGGGCGAATCTCGAGAAACGGGCCGTCCGTGAGAAGGAGCAGGCTATCGAGGACTTGAAAGCGATGAATAACGAACGCACCCGCACGCCTCAACCGACGAAAGCTAAAGCGAAGCCTGCAACGGGATCGAGCGCGGTCAATCGTAAGTGGAAGAATAAACGACACGAACGATACAACGCGAAAGTTTGGCCGGGTTGGCGAGCCTCGGACGGTGAAAAATCGCCCGTGATAACGTATAAATCCGGCGAAAATATGCCCCCTAAATGATTTATAAAGGGTATTCATGCCATCCCATCGAATTAATAATTTGAGGTGGTGTTCGTATGCATATTGGAAATAAAATAAGGAAGCTGCGAAAAGAAAATAAGGACACGCTGAAAAGTTTAGCTGAAAAAATCGACTATGATTTGAGCAATCTATCTAAAATCGAACGTGGTTATTATGGAATTACTCCCGAGTTACTGAATGAAATTTTAAAAATTTATAACGTGGACCCGAGTGATTTCCTTGGCCGTTCATCAGTGGGCGATACTCCTCAACTCAATAAATCATACAAATTCATAGTTGATGGAGTGGAAACAACTGAAAGAGAGATTGCTGAAGCGGTCAGATTGATACGTTATTTCCGTTTATAAAAAACCCTTCACTGCCGCTTTACCAAATTTAGTTGGTTTCTCATCCACAATAACTTTCGGAACATTTACGACGGGAGTTGTGGACACCCCTGAACGATCTTTATCAATCAGCCACTTGACGTACTTGCTGAAGTATTTATTTTGAGTGAGCGCATATTCGTGAAGTTTCCGCTCATAAATGTCTTCCAGATTGAAACTAACCGGCTGTATTTTCCTCATCCATACGTCAACCTTGCGATTTCATAAAAACCTACTGCATTGGCATACGTCGGTAGATGCACCTGGACGCCGTCATGAGTGTTTAATTGCGGGATTATCGCTGTAATATTTGTATAATGCTCGGCAAGCAAAGGGAGAATATCACTAGTGACTCCCCCGCACACATAGACCTTATCTGATTGTCTCCATTTAAGTTGCGTCGTCGAACGGATAACGCCACGAGTTATGTTATCTATATTTTCACGTCCGCCCATGGTTTCAACCCCGTAATTAAACGTAGACGAAGCTGTATTTATATGTTTAGCGTCATTTAAAGTCGCACAATTTACCGTTCCGCTTCCGATGTCTATGATACGGATCTGGCCGTCCTTAGGGGATGACCAAAACGCCCCCGAACCTTCTGCTGCAATTCCGACCTCATCTATAGTATAGCGGTACTCATTTCTATTAATTGTTATGACGTGATTACCTTTTAACATATCGACTAGCTTCTTCTTTTCCTTTGGCTTATGCGACACAATCGGCTGCCCTGCAACGATATTAAATTTAGTGAATCCCGGGCAATACTTTTGTGTGTATCGGTAGATAGCGAGCAATACACGTATCAGGGTGTCTTCGTGCGCCTTGGTTTCTCCGTACATCCCACCGCCGAATTGATCCTCATATGATGCTAGAGTTCCCGCGAAACCTTTCCGGCCATTAAATACAAACTCCATATCATCCTCACCAAAATCTTCCTCAATGTTTCGTTCGAACCAATCACAAATTGCGGTGCGATATGAATTCACCCCATACGGTCCAGCCACCTTCGCCCGATAGTTTCCTGCGTCGATACCTAAATTCAATACGCTCACTTAAACCCCTCCAATTTGGTATTACATTTGAAATACATTTACGTTTTGGTAGACGTTTTAGTATTTCACTTGTAATACATCCTACGTTTTAAAATTGGTTAATATGCAACCAATTCTTTGCATAAGATAAATAAAGTCCGCTACAAGCTACATTTCAGCTACAAATCATAAGGAAAAGGGGAGAATGGTTGCTTTGGAAAGAAAAAAGGAAAACTCGTTCAGATAAAAGGGTGCAAGTCGCTCCAACCATACCAATCAGGACGAAGAAAAGGATTGAGGTTTTTGCAGAAGTAATCAATCAGCCTATAATGTTCGTCGGCAAGGTTTTGTTCATGGAGGGTATTCACCAGTACGCCGTTATTAGTATGGTTGCCCCATATTTGCAGAACGGAATCCTAAGAATCGAAAATAAGTATTTAATAGGTGACAACGAAAATCCTATGCTCCGATTAACGAACGGCAAGTCTAAGCGGATCAGTATACGATTCACTCAAGCAGAATATAGGGATGTAGACCTTCTGGCGTCTTTGCTAGAGGTTTCGGTGTCCAACGCCGTTGCATCTATCTTGAACGCAGCAATCGACGATATAGACACTATAAAATGCATCATAAAAAACCATAGCAACCGAACGGCTTCCGAGATATCCGCGAATAAGGAATTGAAGAAACTTATGAGGGTTGTGAATCGGGATTACACCTATAAAGACAAACCAATTAAAGAAACAGAAAAAACCACTGCAAAAGTTTCCGGTAAAAGCCGACACCTCGACAGTAGGAATCCGGATTTAGCAGTTGATCGCGAAACTTACAAATGGAAATTCGAATAATAAATGCGTCAGATATTTGGTGGGCGGTCGAGAATACCTTGGAACGGTGACGGTGAGCAGGCAGTTTATATAGCAGTAGGGGCGATCATTTCGCGATGATTGCTTTTTTTATTCGCAAATTTACCGATTAACTCCGCGTTTTGATTTCCAGAGCGATGTTAGTAGTAAGGACGTTGTCGCAACTTCGTAAAATCAGGATCCTTCGAATATAGAAGGCGTTGGTCAATTGTGGCGAATTTGTGACAGTTTGAAAATATATAGTGTCTTTTTTGCGGTTTTGTATCAGTAATCATGAGGGAGTAAAAAAGCGGGCACGATTCCGACTGTCTCGATTT
The DNA here is from genome assembly GCF_056786535.1 of Sporosarcina sp. Y352. NCBI lineage: Bacteria > Bacillati > Bacillota > Bacilli > Caryophanales > Caryophanaceae > Sporosarcina > Sporosarcina sp. Y352. The sequence goes on along the minus strand of NZ_JBXCJE010000001.1, from coordinate 118,343 downwards.
TACCGAAAAAGAGAAACTGCGTACCTATCACGTTTAGAGTTTTCAAATATTACAGTTATGTTACAAATTGCGTAAAACACTCTTATTTGAGATTTTAGTTAGCCCCTATAGGTGGGGAAAGGGTTCATTTTCGAATAGCGCCGATAATGGACGTTGTTATTTCTCCCGTCGGGTATCTGGAAGCTTAAGAAGTCTAACCGATATTTCTCGCCGTTAGGTATCCGTAGTTTTAGAAGAAGCGTTTCTGAATAGACGTTTCTTGCGTTCAGCATGCTTAAAGGTCGAGTGAGAAGGAAGTTTTACGCAGATGGTCATTAAATTGGCCGGAATGTATCTAACAGTATTAGAGGGTTAAAACGGATGGAGCACCGAACTTTACGCCGATTAGCCCGCTATATAGACGCCGAAGGGCATCCACTAACATATTTAACCGCTAAACGTATCAGTTATAGTGGAAAGCCTTTTTATTTACTTTCTAAGTTATACGAAATCACATGAAATGGGGATGGTCGAAATGTTAACCGCTATTAATCTACGTACAGTCCGCGAGTTTATCGGCTTACATCAGTCGCAGCTCGCCGAAATGCTAGGCGTTGGACAATCTTATATCGCAATGCTCGAAGGTGGTCAGCGTCCATTCACCGACGCGCTACGGGCCAGGACGATGCAGGCGTTAAAGTTGTCGCCCGACAAAGTAACCGCGATAGTATCGGCGCAAAAGGCATATGAAGATGCGCGGCAATCGTTGGGAGAGTTACAAACAAACGAAAGGGAGCGGATTATATGAAGGAGAACACGGAGAAAAGGCGCTGCATCCGATCCATGCGAATAGCGAGCGCATTAATGGCAGCAGGATTTCCGGTAGTTGATACGGAGCCTAGTCGCCAGAAGCCGGGACTACTCGTTTGGATATTCGATAACAGCCCGGCGTTCGATGCGGAGATGAAGCGGTTGATCGGTAATTGAGCCGGAGCCTAACAACGGTTTATATCGAAAATGCACACCGTCTATATATCTTATAGTAAAACTGTGCACTTTTAAAGAAAGCGTATATAAACGAAGAAAGAAAGCCCCGTTGAAACTTGTTTCGACGGCATCACTAGACCTTGCTACTAAAGATAAGAGCGACAAGGACAAACATGCCTCAAGTTAGAAGAGCACTAACTTTCGGGGGAATCTTATACAAACGCTTATATCGCATATTAAGTGCTTAGCGTCTAGTAATAACGACATAGCGCCTATCACGTTACTACTATATATTCTGCGCTGAACTTTCCAAGGGAAACGTAAGAAATAACGGTATTAGACTCCGGCACAATCGGAGAAATCGAAAGGGGATAACAAACGATGAACAAACTACAAAATACGGCGAAACAACCAATCGGAGCAAGCGGTCAACTCGATTTACAGACGGATATGAAGACGGGCGAATATTGCTCGGCATGGATGCGCGAATTAAGAGCCGTGGGTGCGCCACAACCGAAGATACACGATGTAGAATTCGCCCAACACACGTTTTATATGTGGGAACAAACGGCGGTTCTCGATAAGCCGGTTATCGTCGCAGCACCTCCCGGATTCGGCAAGACTACAGCGATGCGCGTTTACTTGCGGAAAAAGGTACGGGAGCAGCCGGACACGTTCGGGGCCATTGTAGTAACGGAAAGGCTCGATTCCTTGCGAGAACTCGCCGACTATATTAATTACGAGGCGGAAACGGGATCGGCCGACCTATTGCGCATGAAAAGCTATGCCTACTATATTCGCGGCTACGATGAAAAGGAAATAACGCGGGGAGCATACGAGGCACAATTCACAACGCAGATGAATTACAACATCGTAATTATGACGACGGCACAATTCGAGCAGCAGGCGTTGAAAAAGAATATCGGCATGTTCTCGGAGTTTATCAGCGCGGGCGACACTAAGAAGCCTCGCCGACTTCTATTAGTAGACGAAAAGCCTGCAATCGCCGTGCCTTACGTTCTAACGTCGGCAAGCCTTAACGCACTAGTAGACGATATTAGGAATGCCAGCACGCGAAGCAATCGCAAGTTAAAAGGCTATTACCGAAAGGCGTTGACCCATGTAAATAGCTTGCGCGAACAAATTGAAAGCCCTGATATTCTCGAAACTAAGCGGATTCACGCGGTCGATAGTCTGTATTTATTGCCTCGCGAGTTAATTAGCCAGTTTTGCGCCGTCAATCCGATTAGTAAACTCGTAGACTTGCGCGCGTTCGAGCAGATTGTCAGGCGTGGCGGGCTTGTATCGGTTACAGCCGGGCGTGTGACGGTGCAGTCGAGTCTAAAGCTACAGAACGAATGGACGCAGTTTAACACGTTCGTATTAGATGGTACGGGACGGATTGACCCGGAATATTTAGGCGAAGATTTTTATCTCATGGAGCCGGCGGTTTCCCATTCATACAAGAACACGGTATTTCACGTCTGCACGGATTATAACTTATCGAAATTTAGTATCAACGGCGATAAAGAAGCTATCGGCAAGATTGTAGCGGAATGCAAGCAAATCGTCGGCAAGCACAGCGGACAAGTCATGGTAGTTTCGTACAAACAATATATAGGCGAAATCAACCGTCTATTATCGGAAGAAGCCGAGAGCGGCAAAGTAATTACGAAGCATTTTGACGGCGGACGCGGTGCAAATAACTTCATAGGCGCAGATACGGCTATTTATATCGGCAACATGCACAAAGGCAGCCTGCACTATCCGGCGACGGCACAGGTGACGATAGGCGACCGTATGGGCGTTGATTTATCGCCAGACTTCGATGTCAATTCTACCGGGCTAATCTTCCGTGATCCTTACGTCGAGAATTACAAGAAGCTAGACATGGCGGTCGTTATGGTTCAAGAAACTAATCGCCTGCGCGCCAACCAAAAAGAGCAGCCCGTCAATTTATACGTATTTAATCGCGATGTAGAAATGATTAAGCACATTACGGACAGTTATCCGGGATGTACCGTTAAACCTTATGTAACTAGCGGAAAATTAACAGGAAAAAAAATCGCAGAGGATGAAATCGCGGAATACTTCTCGGAAATGGCAAGCGGGGCGAGCGTGAAGCAGTCGGAGATTTATAAAACGCTTGAAATACATCGAAATACATTTACAAATGCGTTAGCAACGGAAAGAGTACAGCGGGCGATGAGTCAGAACGGAATTACTAAAGTAAAAACAAGTTTCATTAAGGAATAAAACAACCAAAAACCAAGGGGGAAACTACTAATGACGACAAAAACAGCCGAAACAATCAAAGGAATCAACTACGAAGCTATGCCGAGAATGAAAGCTTATCACCCGGTAAGATACGGCGGCGACTTTACACAGCGCAAAATAGAAGGCCTCGAAGCATATGCAAACGTAAGGGACGTAGACTTGAAGCGGGCACGTAGAGACACGCAGGAAGGTGCAGCGCGCGATATGATATCGGCAATCGAGAGAGCAGAGCAAGAATTAATCCGTGCAAATCCCCCGGTATATTGTCGCGGTTACGTTGAGCGGTCGGATTACTCGATAATTTCGTTATACAGCGATTATAAAGGGCGTATCGAGCGCGGCGGGGCAACGTGGTCCAGCTATACAGCCGAGCGTAGGAACTGGAAGCGATGCGAGCATAAGTTTTGCTTAAATATGTATCCGATAGATAAAAATAACTTTCGGAATTGGGCGGCCAAACGGAAAGACTCCCGATTCTGCGACGATCAATGCAAAAACGGCGCACATAACGCAGAACGCAGCTTTGAACGTACTGGATCGTATATGCCGGAATGGTATTGGTTGCCGAGATTATCGGAATCAGTGGGCGATAATATTCGAAAGCATGAATTCACAGCGGAATCAGATAAAATCGAAGCGGCAATAAATAAGAAGATTCCGACGCGCCGGGCGATTATAAAAGACGATACGGAAGAAATGGTCAGGACGAAAAGCGGCGAGGTTACCGTCTATAAAAATATAGCGGAAGCGGAAAAGGCTTTCGTACCTAGAGTTAAAAGAAAGTTGTATTAATTGTTAAAATATTCACGAAAATGAGTAAATAGCCGTTTCACCTTTCCCATATATATTAACAGGGTGTGGGGATACCCGATATTTTTTATAGCTATTACACATAAAAAGGAGGCTAACTAATGAATGCCGAGACTTTTAAGTCAATTAGAATAATGCAACGAATGACACAAGAACAATTTGGTGAGTTTCTAGGTATTGGACAATCGACTGTCGCACACATCGAATCGGGACGTTACACAATCAGTGACCGAGTACGCGGACGACTTGCTCAAACCGTTGATTTAAAAGAGGTTCATTCTTTTTTGTTGCAATTGGATAAAATTGAAAGAATTGACCCATCTAACCATAACGCGTCAATATAAATAAGTCAAGGGGGTGAGCGGAAGATGACTGATATAGAACGAATTCACGCGCAAATCGCATACTTACAGGCGTTGGTGACGGTGAATAACGGAACGACCGTCAAAGTTTTCGCAGAAATACAGCGAACAATAACCGAAATTGAACGCCTACTAAAATAAAATAATGGGGGAATGAACGAATGAATGAGCGAATGACAGAACAATTATTTCTATGCAGAGTGTGTAAAGAGGACAAGACTAGCGAACAAATGTGCGCAAATAAAGGTTTAAAGAACGGAATTACGCGCGAGTGTAAGGCGTGCAGGTCGGAAATGAGGTATTCAAGCGGTAGTTACCTTAAGGAACAGCTACGAAAATACGGATATAGGAAGGAAGGCGGCCCGATGCATATAAGAGATGAAGAAATGAAGTCGATTAAGCGGAAGACAACGTGCGGCTATTGCGGAATTGATTTGACGTTTAAGAATAACGAAATAACGGAGCAGACGGTCGATCATGTATATCCGCTTAATGATACTTTTTCCGGCTACGGCGGCGAGAATATCGCTGAAAACCTCGCGGTATGCTGCCGATCATGTAACGCGGCAAAGGGAAGCGAACACATTTACGAATTCTACCAACGCAGCGAGCGTTTCACCGATGAATTATGGTCGGAATTCGTTCAGGAATATATCGGACGCATGATTGGCCGACCGCTATCAGCCGAAGAAGTTCTAGAAATGACCCAGAATTTCGCCGATGAAGCCGCAGAACTTCGAAAGTGGGTGGAGGCCAATTGACGAATAACGAGATTTGGCAAAGCGGGACCGGTTTTATTGCTGCATACACGGAGGATAAAGACCTCATGCGCCGTATAAAGCGATATAAAACAAAGAATGACTGGACGATTACAGGCGAATATTTCGACACGAAGACGCGGGGCAAGTTGCTCGGCGTCCATTACCGCATCCCAATCGAGCAAAGACGGCAGGCGATGCGAATGTTTGCAGTGACCGAAATTAAAGAATAGCAGTCGTTTTAAGCGTGTTTGTTGTCAGGACGAGCGTTTATGCCTGATTGGGAATACACGTGATAGAATCACCGTTTTAGCAACGGAAATCAGTCATATGCACATAGTTTTTAATGCTAACAGGAAAACAATTGTCAACGCTTATGAGGGGGGAAATTAATGACGGAACAATTAAACCGACGGGTTGGAAAGTTAAAATCGAATTTTCTAAAGGGGGTAGTTCCAATGAAGGTTAAAGAACTAATTGAACAATTAATAAAATGTGATCAAAACAAAGAAGTTTCACTTGAATATGATTTAGGATATGGAAAAGCCAGTTGTGATTTAGTCATTGAATTTGAAGACAAGGTGATTATTACGGAAGAAATATAAAAAGGGAAATACCTCCTATTTGTCGAATGTATAATTATCAATAATAATAGGAGGCTAAATTATATGAACAAAGAAATAGTTGATAAAAAATTAGCTAATTTTACTAATGCAGTAAAAGATTCTTTAAATCAAGAGAATTGGTATTCAGCTTTGACCCTTGCGCTAACCCTACCCGATATTTGTGGTAAATTAGAACATCCTAACCAAAGTTCTTCGAAAAGGTATATCAACTGGTTCAATCAATATTTACAAAAGAAGTATACGGTAGAAATCCAAGGTGAGATTACTATTTTTTTAAGTGGCAGAGACGCTTATGCGCTCAGGTGCTCCTATCTTCACGGAGGAGAAGGAGATATCTCTTCACAGAGAATACAAGAAATTTTAGAGGAATTTGTATTTCTTGCTCGAGGCTCCCATTGTAATAAAATCCATAATATATTGCAGTTAAATGTTGAAACATTTTGTCTAGATATTTGTAGTGCAGTTGATGAATGGATAATCGATAATGGTGAAAGTAATAAAATTCAGGAAGCAACAAGTAAAATGTTAGAAATTAATTTGAATGGCGTAACTCTTTTTGATGGGCTAGTAAGGATAGAGTGATACCAAATTGGAACGAACAGCGTAGTAATCGAAATTAAATAAATCGCGAATCAGAGCGCCCTCACAGGCGTTCTTTTTTACGTATTTAAAACGAAAAGGAGCGGATGATCTTGCATAAACAATCAGAACGATTCAAGCCGAAAAAACGAGTAAAACAGTACAACCGAAACGGTTTTCTAATAACCGGCGATAGACCACCGAAGCCGATTCCACTAGAAAGGAGTGAATCGAATGACTAAACAACGAAATCAGCCTCGCAAGCCGCAGCCGAGCACGGGGATAAAGCTATTTGAGCGACTACCACCGGAGATTATTCGGCGATTAAGGGAAGCAGCAGCTCGAGCTAAGACTGCCGGAATCGTCAAGGCCCGTGCGGAATATACGCAGCTAAAGCGTGAAATGAGGGATTGATATGAGTACACCGCTAATCATTACTAACCGCGAAAGTTTGGGTGCTGCAATATTCTTTGTAGCGGTTGTTTATGACGAAAACGGCGATCGCATAGACGAATTAATCGTGGAGTTTACGGATTATGACGATGCAATTCAGCTGATTCAGAGTCAGTTATTTTTATCGTTTAATCATAGGTTCGAAGTTTGGACTTCCGACCGCGAAATGTACGTTTCATGCCAGCGTGTGCCGGGCATTGCCGTTCAGATAAAGCATAGGACGGATACAAGCGATACCAGGCGTATAATAGAACGCGATAAAGAGATATTGACAGAATTATTCGAAGTGAAGCCTTTACCGTCGTTATCAAAATGGCGCGCAAAGGCTTTTTATTATCTTGCAAAACTAACATTAAAAATTGGGGGAATTAGACAATGACAAAAACATTCGAAATCTACGAGCGGTATTTAGAGCAACAGGCAGCACGCGCGGAGAAATTAGCGATATATCAGCAAGCGGTCGAAACAGCGCAACATGAGGCAGTAACGGCGAAACAGCAATACGAATATTTCTTTGCTGAGGCAATTAAGGGTGGTAAAGACGATTCGGCGCGGCTTATAAAGTTAGACGAGCAGGTTGACGCAGCACAAAAGGCACTTGAAAAGGCACAACGCGATCAGAAATTAGCTAGGGCCTCGATGCCCGACGTTGAAATAAGTTCGGTAGACGTTGCCCGCGAATTCCGTGATGTTTTTGTGCCGGCGGTTCAGAAGGAAATCATTCCGGGAATCGAGGCGAAATTACTACTCGCCAGAAATCTTATCCTATCGGCAATCGAAGACGGGCGAGCAGCGAATTTAGCATACAGCGATATTACCGTAGACATTAAAGAAGTCGTCAAGAGTAATCATCAACAAGGCAAAACTCAATATATCGAAATGGTCAGTCATCCAACGGCCGACGCGGTGATATTCGGTGTACAGGGTGGGATTACACCGGCAACGCGAAAGGTACTTGAAGACGTATCCAAATTTACGTTTGGCTCAGTGCCGACCGATTATGAATACGTAGCTAAGGCGCCAACAACTACAACCAAGGGAGCGAAGTAAATATGAAAAAAGTCATGTACGAACGTTCTGTTTTAAAGGGGAAAATCGAATCGGGGAACGTATCAACGGAAGATTTACAAACCGCTGCAACAATTGCAAAAGCAACATCGGCAATAGAGGATCGCGTGGCATATGCGAAGGTACAGCGGTTATTAAGCGGCAAAGACGAAGAAGAACTTACAGAAAAGGAGTCGGTATAAATGACAATCGAAATCGTAAGCGCGCACATTGCAAAGGTAAATGAATTAATCCACGGAGCACCGGCAAGCCAAGCGACACAGGTACACACGAATGAGCCGGTCGAACCGAAGCAAGATATTTCGTCAATGTCGAAAGCCGTGGCCATCTTCGACGATACAAACGAGCAAGTCCGGGCTATCCGCAACAATCCCGCGCTAACAGCCATCGGCCAGGCAGACGAAGAAAGGCGCGTGAAGAAAGAATCGGCAATTAAACTAGCGCGCATGGTCGATGCTTACGGTTCAATGCGTGACGTAGAACTCGCTGAAGCCGAGAAGGTCGCCCAGGCAATCGTTAGTGCACCGAATGTTGCCCCGGATCCATTCGCCGTTGCCGAGTTCGACCGTAAATTTAACCAACTCAAAACGGAATTCGGCGTATTTGGCAGTAAGTCGGCTGCAAACGAAATCAAAACGTTAATGGAAACGACGTCCGATCCGTTCTATGCAGCGAAAATCGTTGAGGCATTCGACGAACTCGGCCCCGCGTTAAAACAACATTTCGGGCTACTCGAATTACAGACGGCATATGATACGGCCAAGAAGACGGCTGAAACGGACAGTAGGGCGCGGGCAAGGCGTTCACTCGAAGAAATCGCATCACTACGCAAGCAATCGCCGGTAAATAGCATGATCGGAATGGGCATCGAATCCGCGCTCGGCGTGGAATATCGGAATATCGTAGACAATGCAGCGGGCTTTCTAAGCGCGAATGGATAGACGAAAAAAGGCGATCGCTTATCGGATTAACTTCCGCGAGTGATCGCCTTTTTTTATGCGTTGATGTAGCGAAATGTCCCACGTCATGCCGAACGTTAAAAACAGCGCCGAACTCGCATCGTCCGAAGTAGCCGACCGCCTACCGATGCCCAACGCATACCTTCTGGGGGTACTATATGAAGGAAGACAAACGGAATGTTTGCGATAGGTTGGGCGCTACTGGGCGTTTAGGGGACGATTCCGATGCGAGTATATGCCGATTGTGGAGTGGATTCGGTACGGCAAATCACGGCATAATCGCGGGACTAGACGGTACATTATGGTACGTTTGGGCGCGGAATATTCGGGAACAGGCTTCCGGGGCGTCGAGGTCAAAACGCTTTCAAACGGGTGTTCCCATTACGTCCTATATAACCGCTAGTTAATCCGGGGGTAATCCGTCGCATTATATAGAAGGAACTCGTAAACCGTGCGGGGGTATATTTGTATGATAGGGCGTTAGGTGGCGTTATAAACCGGGAAAGGCTCACGGATGGGGACGACCTATCTGACATCGGGGGGTTCGATTTCCGATTACTTCCGTTTAATTACATATCGCCGGGCTGAATCCGAAAATTATTTCGATAAACCTGCGTATAATACTTGCGTATAATTAGTATTATACGTATACTTATGTTAATAGCACAACGAATCCATGCTGTTTAGATACGACGATTATACGATTAATGGCATGAAATAGTTGCGTATAATTAATTATCGGGGGTTTAGCGGATGAATACAGCGGCTATCATCGAGCAATACATAACGGAAGCACTCGCAGGCAAGGCGAATAACACGGCGAAAGCATATCGGCATTCACTAATTAAGTTCGCGGAATATCTCGACGGCAGCGGCACGGATTTAGCGGGATATGGTCGCGTTGACGTTCAGCAGTATATCGCCTACTTGCAAGGAAAGCAACGGAGCGCAAGTGGTGTCAATCGTGAGATAGCGGCAGTTAAGTCGTATAGCATCTATGCAGGAAAGTCGGATACTATCGAGGGGCTACGTATGACTAAGGCGCCCCGACATACGCAGGAAGCGCCGGAATGGCTAGAGCGGTCGAAGGTAAACGAGTTACTACGTACAGCCGACCGTAAGACGAATAAGCGGGACTATGCCCTCATTATAACGCTATTAGGTTGCGGGCTACGGGTGTCGGAGTTAGCGGCATTAGACCGTGGGGACGTGGATATAAGCGAGAGAAAGGGGGTGCTATACGTCCGTAGTGGTAAGGGCGATGTGGCTCGTACGATCAGCATACCGGCCGAGACAAGGCAAGCCATAACACGGTATTTAGCGCAACGGTCGGACGACTTGCAGGCGTTGTTTACTTCGCAGCTTAACAAAAGAATCAGCGTTCGTTCGATTCAAGCAATGCTGAATGAATACGAAGTTAATCCGCATCAGCTTAGACATACGTTTATCAAGCGGTTGGTTGATAACAATACGCCAGTTGCAACGATTCAATCGCTAACAGGTCATGCCAGCGTTGAGATGATCGCATGGTATTCACAGCCGAGTGCAGACGATAAGCAAGCCGCAGTTGATTCAATCTTTTATTAATACGAATGAATTAAACGAAGTAAATTAAAACGCTGACGTTCACCCGTTGGCGTTATTTGCGTTGAGAAAGTCGATCCCCCCAAGCCCGGATACGTATATGCCCCGATCTGCTGCCGAATATGTCTAACTGTCCAAAAAACATCGGGGTGTTGCTTTATACCTATACGTCTAATCGGATATAAATTTCGCTACAATTTTTAAACTCGAGGGGGTATTCGGATAAGTCGTTCCCGGCCGTAAAATATTCGCTATATTGAAATATCACTTTGACGTTACCTTTCGTCAATTCTACGTCGCCTATCTCTACTACTATATTGTACGATAAATAACCGGCAGATAATATCCGTCAAACATACCCAAAATCACTCGCTGCAAAAAGGGTATTTTCCACATATACAAGTGCGATTACATATGCGATAGACTTGGATTTAGAAGGCGGTGATCACATGAACATAAACAATTATTATAGTACATCGGATATATCAAAACTAAGCGATTCCAGTACGGCAACTATAAAAATTATAGCGAGAAAGTTTAGTCAATCTATCGTTAGTTTTGGCGCAAAGAAAGATAGTGCATGGCGTTTCAACTTGCGGGAAATGTCGAGTATTAAATACGTCATAGATAACGGGAGAAGCGGGCAGGACAAAGCGATAGAATTAGCGTTATGGCTATTTTACGGAATAGATTGCAAACGCGAAGTCTAACGGATATAATCGTATGTATCGAGAAGTTAAGAAGGCGGTCGCCACTACGTAACCTATGACCGCTCACACTTCGCATTATGGACGGAATATATACGACAGTCTTATCGGTCGGGGGTTCGAATCCCTCCTGGGACATATTTCAGTGAAAATTGAATACGATTAGAAATGAAAAAACGACCACAAACGTTGATATAACAGCGTTTGTGGTCGTTTTTTGTTTTTTGAGTATACGTCTGAAAACGTTTGGAAACGAATGAACACAACACAAATGCAACACATTTAATATGTAATTACGCATGCATAGCAGTCATTATTCTAACTGATTTCTCCTCTTCCTCTATTCGCATTTCTTTTAATACATGTGAATAATATTTCAACGTAGTCTCTATATCTTTATGGCCTGCTCTTTCAGATATAAACTGAATGGATACACCTTTGTATAATAGAACCGATATATGTGTATGTCGCAATCCGTGAATTGAAATTGGTTGTATCTCTAATTTCTTTAAAGTATTACGAAGCAGTTTGTTGGTTGCTTCATTTGTCAAAGTTCCTTTACTTGATTGGGTGTTAAAGAATACAGTTTCGTATATATTGGTTGGTAATTTGGAAAACAATTCTTTAAATATATCCATCGTTACTATATCGATAGCAACATTTCTTTTCGATTGGGGATTTTTGAGGGAAGCGAATCCAGTCCCTTCTTTATAGTCCCAAGCTTGTCTCACTTTTATGATGTTCTTTTTAAAGTCGAAATCGCTTCTTTTTAGTCCACATAGTTCTCCGAATCTCAACCCCGAAACTACCGCAAGTAATAATAGATAATATCCCAAACTTTTTTCTAGCCGATCCTTCAACTTAGCTATCAATGCTACACTCTCTTCATAATTAAGATGACGTTCCTCAGGTGTCTTAGAAACGATTTTAGTGTTGAATTCCACACCCCGGGTAAAATCTACCCGTATCCTACCATCGTCTACAGCATCCCTTACACAGGCCCGTATATGTGTATTTAATTTCCTAATAGTTTCATATGCGCGTGTTTCTCCGTAATCATTTAAAAAGCGTTGATATTGTCGTTTTGTCATAGCTTGGAGAGTTGTCCTGCCAAGTAATTCTTTTATGATTTGGAACGTGTTCAGATAGCGTTCATATGTCACTTTTTCTTTTGTTGACTTCATATCCTTTACCCACTCGAAGAAATAATCCGCAAAAATGTCTTTTGATAAAATAGGGGATATACCTTGCGCCATTTCACCTTCGATTATATCGGCGTTTATTTTTGCCTCTCCTCTCGTGCGAAAGCCTCCTTTTCGAATAGGATCATATTTGCCGTCAGTGTATCGGCTGATAGTGTACTGCCATGTCTTTCCCCTCTGAAGGAACTTTGCCATTTAAATTTACCTCATTTCTAGTTTTAATAAGTAAGTGATAGATTATCCTTTTTATTTTGATGCCATTTATCTAACCGTTCAGCAGCGAAAGTTAATTCGACATTAAAAGCCTTTGCAATGAACCAGGCAGCTTCACAGAGAAGTTGTGGTAGTTCTAATTCGTTCAACAAAAATGTTGGTATGCAAAAATGATAGGCAAATTGTTTAGCCTGCCATTCTTGGTAGATACGAAACGGCTCAAACATGGATTGTTGATGTCCTTCGTGCATTAAGATGTGTCCTAGTTCATGAGCGAAATCCTGGAAGATCTTTTGTCGGCTTTGATTTTCATTTAAAAAAATACGGTATATACCCCCTAAATTATTCGCCTCACTTGGTTCATCAAAATAATAAATTCTAATGTTGTTCTTAGTGGAAATGAGATTGATAAACTCTTTATGACAAACTTGAGATGGGTGAGAAATATTAAGCGATGCATAGATCGAATAAATCTGTTCCTCTAGTAAAGTTAGACTCGAAACTTTCAATATTCATCGACACCTTTTCTATAAGTAGGGAATGTATGTTCGATTGTTATTTACAATAATACCCTATCCTTATTAAAAAGATAGGGTTACTACTTACTATTTCAAAATGCGTTTCATTTGTCCTCATTTTTAATAATATCCCACATTTTACGAAGCTTTTGTAGGTCTTCTTCCTTGGAATTAGGTAATTCAGAGTACCACCGTCTAAGTTCGGGGTCATTTATAACATTACGGAATTCCTCATCATCTTTCGCGGAAGAAAGTTGAGCTGTATTCCCCAAAAGATAATCAGTTGTGACGTTATAAAGATTGGCAATTTCCTTGATCATGTTGTTATCGGGTTGCCGAGTTCCATATTCCCAGTTTGCATAGGTAGACAAGGTATTGATACCAAGCTTTTTTGCCACGGCGGTTTTAGACCAGTCTCTCTCTTCTCTTAATCGTTGTAACTTTTTATGAAGATCATTATTCATGATTAGTCACCTTTTAATAATTATTTGCTTTATTATAACACGGTTACACGATATTTATAAAATAATACTCAAAAAGAGTAACTTTTCTATCGACTTACACACTAAGAGTATATTATATTAATAGACAACGTTACACATAACGTGTAGTTCTGATTTGAAGATGAGTTCAATGGATAAGAAAGTATTTATAAGAAACGTGCCTAAACATTGGAGGAAGCAAGTAGGTTCAACAATTTATTATTTCTTAAAATCCCATTTTTAAGGAGTTTATCTCAAATGTAGATGAATAGGTATGAAAATAATTCTACTCTTATCGAATGTTAAACCGCAAATGTATATATGAGTGAGTTAATGAACAATTTTTTTTGCTCACTAGTTACACGTTACGAGTAACTAGTGAAAGTTTTACTTTGATTCTTCATTTGGAAGTATTCATAACCATTAAATCATTTGTCTTTATGTATTCGTTTTGACTTTGAACATGTAATCAACAGAAATACAAGAGGAGTGATTAGATATGGAGCAACAACTTTCAGTCAATCTTACAATCCCGATTCCACAGGATTCTGTATTGATTAGGAAAGTCGAACTTGAAGAACTAAGGAGTCGGGAGCTACAAGGGATGTATTGGAACATGAAAGATTTAGAAAATCGAACTGGCAAGAAGCATGAATGGTTAAAAGAAAATATTCTCTTCCGGCAACAATTTCGAAAAGAACTGGATAGCCAAAATGGTGGCTTTGTCTTTTATCCGCAAGGTAAAGGGCAAACGTGGTCATTCCAGGCTTCAAAGATGGCTGTTTTTCTCGACAAAAACTTTCATCGGGTCTTTGGGTAGTTGTTTCAATTAAGTGGAAATGCAGTGGGAAAAAATAAATAACTTGAAATTAAATATTTTTAGGAAGGGATGAAAGGGCATGGCTTACTTTGTGGTTCAGGTTCGCACGGGTGCGGAAATTGAAGTGAAAGAAATTTTGAAAACCGTTTTGCTTAGATCTGGTGATTCTATGGTCAAAGCAATCTATGCAATGGAAACTTATGCGGAAATCATTCGTGAGGATAATACTTCAGTCGATTTGTCTCCTTTGGACACGGAAGACATTACAGATCAATTGTACCTAAAAAGAATTCAGGCCGGTTTGAACAACCTACGCACGGCTTGCGACAATCTGAAAGTATACAAAGATGCCAAATCTCTAGCCTTGCTCGATAGCTATAGGGACAACATCCGCGAACTTTCGAAGGAATTGAGAGATGCTCGAAAAGGGACAAAGAAAATTAGCAGCGTGTTAACTGGGTACATCTTAGTTGAACTGAATGTAGATTTTTATTATTTCCCGGATAACCTGTGGCATTTAGTGAAATCGATACCGAATGTTACTGGAATTCCTAGTAAATACAATATTCCTCAAGAAGAAGTAGATGCATTCTTTCATCAGATTGATGTTACACCGGAAGTGGAAATGGTGTTTGAAGAACTTCTATCCGACGATGAAATCATTGTTGTTAGAAATGAACTTCTGCATGAAGCGAACACAGTTGTGGGTACGCTTGAGGAAATTGATTTCCTTGAAGAAATTGATTCCCTGGATACTAATCTACTCGAGTCCATTGAAGATATAAAACTAGCAGTTGTACCTACTAATCCCATGAAGAAAGTGGTAGACCGATGTAAAGCATTTATCCAACGAAAACGCCAAAAAATTGTGATGCCAAGTACATTGTTTTTGAATCTTTACAATGAAATTGAGATGCAAAGCCTTTTCCTGACCCCGAGTACTATTGATTTCATTCTTCGTGTTAAAAAATTAGTGTACCAACAAAGTGGGGTAAGGAATGAATGAACTCTTATATTGGGAAGGTCGCAAAAGTTTTGTACCGGAACGGGGACTTCCTTATCGCAAAAATGCAGACAGAAGTAGAAGAGCTAGTCATAAAGGGCAGCATTTTCGGCGTTGATAAAGGTGAAGAAATTCAAGTGCAGGGTGATTGGGAAATGCATCCGAAATTCGGCAAACAACTTGCGGTAAAGTTATGGGAAAGACCGATACCGCAAACAAAAGATCAGATTATCGCTTTCCTTGCCTCTTCACTTGTAAAAGGCTGCGGAGCAAAGCAAGCAGTCATTATCGCTGAACAGTTGGGGGAGGATGCTCTAAGCATCATTTCACAGCAGGGTGAACAAGGTTTGAGAAACATTAAAGGAATAGGACAGAAGCGGGCCAGTGACATCGTGGAAAGTGTTCGCTCTACGTTCGAGGTACAGAGGATTATTGCGGAATTGCTTGTTTTTGGTATAACCGCAAGTATGGCCATGCGGCTGTATAAAGAGTACCAGTCTAATACTGTGGCCATTTTATTAGAAAATCCATACAAGCTAACAGAGTTAAACCTGATCGGATTTTTGAAAGCGGATGAAGTCGCTCGGAAGATGGGGATATCCCCTTTGTCTGGATTTCGGATTGACGCTTGTGTGAACTATCTCTTGAAAAAAACATGTTTTAATTCCGGCCATTGCTATGTCTTGGAGGACGAACTGCTAAGGGATGCAGAGCAAGCATTGAATCATAACACGGTCGAGGCTGATAAAGTATCGATGGATGAATTAGCACAAAGTATTTACCGTTTAGAAGAGAAACATATCGTTATTGAAGATAATTGCGTTTACCCAAAGTTTTTATTCACATATGAAGATAGGTTAGCTCGGAAACTTTCAGAAATGAAGGGTTCCCGGGATGGCGTAGCATTGCCTATGTTAGATAAACAGATAATAAAGTATCAAAAAAAGCAGGGTATTATCCTTGCCGAGAAGCAACGTGATGCGATTAGGCGGTTATTTGAAGAACAGATGTTAATACTAACTGGTGGTCCCGGAACAGGAAAGACAACCGTTATACGGGCCATGCTCGACATGTACAAAAGAATGCATCCAGAAAACATTATATGCTTAGCTGCCCCAACTGGAAAGGCGAGTAGACAATTGTCTGAGGTGGCTGGACATGACGCATCTACAATCCATAGGTTGATTGGGTACCAACAAGGAGAAACTCCTACCTACAATTGGCAAGATAAACTTCCTTGCGATTTGTTAGTCGTTGATGAGATGTCTATGGTGGATGTTCAGTTAGCTAGTTTACTGACAGATGCACTCGAAAATGATACGAAAATTCTTTTTGTGGGTGACAGGGATCAATTACCATCGGTTAATCCAGGGAACGTCCTAAGTGACATGATTCATTCAGGATTACCAACAGTAGCACTTACAGAAGTATTTAGACAAGCACAGGAGAGCCAAATCATTAGTAATGCGCATAGAGTTAATCAAGGTAAATCACTTCTTATCGACAGCGATAAAGGTGATTTTTATTTTATTAATCAGGAAGACCCAAAACGAATTGCAGCTTTGATTGTTAGAAGTGCTTTACGTTTTCAAGAGTTAGGTTATTCATTATCGGACATTTTGATATTAAGTCCAATGAAAAAAGGACCTGCTGGAACACTTGTATTAAATGATCAGTTAAGAGATGCCTTAAACCCATCTAATTCGACCAAAAAGGAATGGGAGATAGGGAAAAGGCTATTCCGACTTGGTGATAAAGTCATTCAGATTAAAAATAATCAATCTAAAGGAGTTTTTAATGGCGATATCGGTGTGATTACCAAAATTTCAAAAGAAGTAAATGAAAATAATGAGATCGTTGAGAAAATGATATGCGATTTCATGGGAATAAAAGTATCATACGAAAAAAGTGAAACCAACGAGTTGGAACTAGGCTATGCAATCACTATTCACAAGTCACAAGGTGGTGAAGCACCTATAGTCATCATTCCTGCTACGACAAGCCATTACGTTATGCTGGCTCGTAATTTAATGTACACAGGCATGACTAGGGCAAAAGAAAGAATCGTCTTGATTGGTACACAAAAGGCGATGGAGATTGCCATTGGAAATAATAAACTAACTGACAGAAACAGTGGTTTATCAAATCGTATCACCTCGTATGCAGAATATAACAACCGATTCAGTGGGGACGATGCAAGCGGTGGGAGGGGGTGATATAGAAATGGACATGCATGACGCGTTAGAAACAGCAGAAAAACATGCCAGACTTCGCGATGGTGAAAAACTAGTGGATGTAGCTGCTGTTGCAATGGAAGAACAGAAAGCAAATGAGCAAGGTTACGCCCTATACAAATTGAAAGATAAAAATAAGGCTTTGTTTGTTCAAGCAATTCAAGAAAACCTCGATGTGCTTATCAGGAAAGAGTTCCTGACGAATGCAGAGTTAGGTTTTCTTTTTTCTTTGATGCCATTGGTTCAGCTTCATTCAAATGGGATTACCGATAGAGGAACCGGACAATTTATGACAGTCTCAGAAATTGCAAAGTATCTAAATCGTGATCGAACTGGAATCAGTGCAACAATTCAAAGTTTGCTTGTAAAAGGAATATTGTTTGAACTGGTGGATTCACAAGAGATTAAAGAACATAAAAGAAGTGTTACTCGTAGACCATTATTTATGAATCCTGAAATCATTTATGCAGGAAATCGGAACAGAATAAATGCGACATTATCAAAGTTAGTTATCGAATTTGACAAACTGGAAAGAAAAAAGGTATTGCTTTCCTGGAAGTTATGGATAAAAAATGAAGAAGAGTTCGGGAGGTTGTATAGCAGAAAAAGTTATTTGGAATTTAAAAAAATGAAATGAATTAGCTGGGTGTGGAGAAAATACCACACTCTTTATTGTGTATTTATATAGTTTCCAGTACTTTTTTTTGAAGGTGTCGAAAAATTTCTACACCCTAAATCCATGTATTGAAGGGATTAGTGTGAAAAGGGGGTGTCGAAAAATATCGACACGTGTGTAGATAAATCTCTACACCTATAAACGTGTATAAACGTTGTTATGAAAGGGTTATTCCGGGTTTTAAGCATGTCGCCCTTTCTCACTCTCTTATATACGACTGCAATACTGAATTTTTCACCCATATATAATGTGGAAAATCACCATTGAAAATAGTGAATTCTAAAGTGGATGATAAATCCTTAAGTTTTCGTGTGAGTGAAATTCGAAATTTTTCGTAATAGATTTTGAACTAGAAAACGTAAAGAATTAAAACCTGGGCTGAAAAAAAGGGGAGTGTGTCGATGTCTGCTCTTTCAGCTCTTCAATTATTCAGCCCATGTTTTAACATGTTCAACGCGATTTGCAATATTAAGCGTTGTCAATTGCTCAAATAACCGTATCCACTCTTTGTACTTGTCAAAAGCAATCGAAATTCTTTTGGTTGTTTTTTAGAGGGACAAAATAAAGGTATGGAAAGAAGGAGATATAAATTGAGGAATGTAGAAATCAATGAAGTATACGATGATTTAGAATCGACTGTTGGCTAATGGAGTGGTCCACACACGCTCTATCAGGAATGGTTGCCGGATACGTAGTTACAGGAGGTGATTGGCAAGGAGCGGTCGTTGGAGGAATTGCAGGTGTGCTACCGGATCTTGATGAACCAAAGTCTAAGTTTGGGAAGTTGTTCTTCTTCATAGCTATACCACTTCATTCTATATTTGGTCATCGGACTTTTACACACTCCTTGCTATTTTCATTATTAGCAGGGATTTTTATATACCTGTTTACAGAATGCTGGGTGGCTTTGTCAGTAAGTGCAGGGATACTTGCACATATTGCTGGAGACATGCTAACCGGAAAAGTGAAGCTCTTCTATCCGTCTGCTAAATCAATTGGGGTTGCAATACCGTCATTCAGTTTTACATTAATAGATAGAATCACAAGACTGGCACTCATCAGTTTGATCGGTTGGGTTCTAGTTACAAAAATAAAATTGGATTTATAGGAGGTCATACTTTTGGAAAACGTTGCAGTCGATTTAGGCTATGGATTTGTCAAAGCAATATCTTCATCAGGAAAGCGTGTCATATTCCCTTCACTTGTCGGGAAAGGGTATGACAGGGGAATCACAAATATCCTTGGGGATACACCGAACGATTTATTTAATATGCATGTAAATATTATGGGCGAGGATTATTTTGTCGGAGAACTGGCAAATGAATCCCGCTCATTATCTCGCATATTTGAACGTGAGCGGTTCAATCATTTATACACACATATTCTACTTAACACAGCCATTCAGCTTGTAACGGATGGAAGAGGTGGTTCTGTGAATCTGTCAACAGGACTCCCGCTAGATTTCTACCAAGCACAAGCAAAGGATTTCCAATCGTCTATTATAGGGATCCAATCCCATATAGATTGGAAATCGGGTCCCTTAGTTGAGGTTGCGAAACAGGTGAACATCGAACGAGCCTTGGTATTTCCACAAGGTGCTTCAGCCATCTTTTCCGCATTGATTAATCATGATGGTAAATTTACGTACCCTCACTTCATGCACCAGGGGTCGCTAATTGGGTTGATTGATATTGGATTCAGAACAACGGATTTTGTGGTTGTTGAAATCCAGGAAAATGGTTCATTCGTTCCGAAGGCGAAGTTATCCGGAACGGTGGACGATGGGGTGAACAATCTATATCGAGATATTCGTCAAGCTTATAAAACACAAACGGGTGGCGCGGATTTGAGTGAGCATTATATCTCTCGGATCTTAAAAGATGAACGGTTGATGTATAAAGGAAATAAAATAGATTTCAGCCAAATTATCCAATCCAGTAAGAAATCGATTGCTACAAATATTGTTGATCGATTGAAAAACGTATGGGCTGAGGAATCCGATTTATTTGATGCGATTTTCTTAGCTGGTGGAGGTGGCGAGCTTTTCGAGCCTTTTATCCAGCCCCACTTTGATGAACGTTTATTGAAGATTACGGAGAGCCAGTTTGCAAACACGATTGGCTACTTGAGATTAGGTAAAGCCGTATTCGATCAACTAGAGCGACGGAAATCTGTGATGTGAGATGAATGTGAACTGGGAAAAGCGGTACAGCTTTCGTTTGCAAGAAGAGGATGAGAAAATCTATAACCTGCTATCACAAGTGCCAGACAATAGGCGAAGTGATACGATTCGACAGATGCTACGGTTCGCTTATCGAACGATGTCAGGTGAAGAGAAAGTAAATGAGGGTAATCAACTCTTGTTGGCCGAAGTGAAATTGTTAAAAGAAAACTTAGAGAAACAGCACAAGGAGCTGTTAGGAAGAATTGATAGAAGTCTCGCTATGAGGGAAGGAGAAGTGAGTAGGACAGATAGTGAATCAACGATAACTGAACAAGCAATCGACGATAGTGCCAGTGCGATGCTATCGTCTTTTGGTGTTGAATTTTAACCAACTTTGGAGGTGAGGAAATGGTGAAGACAAAGGTAGAGCTGCGTAATCGCAAAAAGAAGAAGTTCTTGAAAGTATGTGAAACCCTGAGGGTTTGTGATTCCTGCTTATTTAAAGAAATGGTGATGATGGGTGACCGCTCGAATGATAGGGAGACAGTTGAATTAATCTGTGGTGGCTGCCCTAATTTTAGAGAAATGCGATTAGTGGGTGACGAGCTATGGAGAACAGATACGAATATTGAAGCAATACTCGAAAGGAAACAAGAAATCACCACGCATGAAATTGTGGAATTGCTCAAAGAAGGCGTGTCAAAAAAGAAAATTAGAGAAGCTATAGGAATGCACTCAGTTATCGAATTCAGGGAATTTATATCAGTGATTGCCAATAAGAAATAGGGGAAAGCCTCTTAAATAGTCATTCAAGAAGCCGATTCCGAAAAAAATGGAATATTCCAAGTCGCCAAGCAGCAAATCTAGACCGGTAATCCTAATAAACTGCACATTAAAGCTTCAGTAGTTAGGGACGGTCTTTTTTTTGATAAATATTAATTAGCACGTCCAAAATTTGGCTGTATGCAACGACGTGAGGATGAGTAAATCCATATTGTTTAGCTATCTTATACATGACTTTCTGTTTAGCTTTGATGAATGCAGACAATTCTCTTTTATTTAATTCGATTTTAATAAAACTCCCTTCAAATGAACTATTAGTCTTCAAAGTATATTGAAATCATCTTGATGAATTTGAACCAGCTTGTCCATCGTACAATAACAAAATGGCAAAAACTGTCGATTTCTGGAATATTACTGAATTTTAACGCAATTGTAATATATCAAAAGTATAAACAGGATACTGATAAATTTTTAAATTATATTACGATTCAAAAGTATTGTAATTAAAAAAGTAGGGAGGAATATCATAATGAAATTAGTGGGATATAGCGTTGCTAGTTATTGCGAGGCGGAAAGTACAGTTAAACGACTTTTAAGGGAAATGGATGAACTGATTAATAACGTCAATATTTTTAGTTTGAATTCGGAGGATGTACAACAGTATTTTACGTTGTATAAAGCCAAGTTAGGACTCGAAGAAGCTCACAAATCAATTGTTGATTTAATTAAGGAGGTCCAACTGGAAGGGTATTTACAAAAGAACGAATGTGACCGGTATGAATTATGTGGCAGAGAACTGACCAGCGGCTCCTCGGTTGATGTTTGGAGGGATGATCCGGAAATGAAGGAAGGCGGCTATTATGTCCAATCCCGAATTGAACATCGGGGTGATGATTATTATTGCATAGCAATGCCGTATATAAAGCTAGAGGGGCTAAAGGCTCGATACAGGGCGTTGCCTTGATGTTTTCACAGATGAGAAAGGAGTGAATTGGAATGTGTATGAATCTGGAGGATACCTATAAAGCCGTGGTCTTGAAAGGGATGCTAAAGGACGAATTAGATGAACTAGAAATTCCACATGAAAGCATGGTCAGAAGAAATGTAATCAGCAAAGTGACAATCCGTAAAATTGTGAAAAGACTATTCATCTGGATGCCCATCTTCATGATTCTTGTGAATTACATTCGCAATGGGATTGATATTTTCATATTCATCTATACACCTGTATTTTTATTCTATACAACGATTTACACTGCGGTAATTGTCTCTTTTCTTTACGTCTACAATATAATCGTAAAGAAATTCAATAAATCTAGGAAGGGATTTAGTGAAGGACTGGTTTTTTATGAACAGAATAAAGCAGCACTTCAAAAGAATGTTGATTTGGTTGATAGCGCACTGCACAACAATTCTTCAATACATCCAAAGTATCGAACAAAAGAAGTGTTGGAAAAAATGATTGCGTATAAAAATCAGGGGAGAGCAAGAACTGATGAAGAATCAATCCAAATCATTGAGAAGGAAAGTCGGATATTCAGTCAGCCAAATACTGCTAGTAGGGAAAAACGCTTTGTGAAGTTATCGACAATCGCTACTAAGTTGAACCGTTTTGGTCGTTTCATGGGCATGTTAATCTTTGCATCCATGGTGGCCAAAAGGCTAAACAGGCCAAGTCTTCGCAGATAGTGAAGTCAGGCTACTTGCGAGAGGAGGTGAAAGGATGTTTAAACTCGTAATCGGGACAATCTTGATGATTTTCTTAATCGTGGTCATCGGGAGTCTATTGCTAGAACAGTTTCCAACGTTGGTCCCATTGTGGGAGGAGCTAAAAATGCACGTGGTCAGTCTTTATGAATCTTCACTCGTTAAATATGGGACGATTACAACACTCGTTTTGATTGTCGCCGTTTTCATAGTGGTGGGTAGCTCAAAGAAATTTTGATGACACGTAATGGGATGAGAAATACGGAAGAGGGAGGTATTGGATTTTGAAGAAGCGATTGAACAAGGCAACAGATTCAAATGATAGTTTGATTAAAAAGTCCATTGATATTTTTAAGAAATCCTTTGAAAATGAAAAACGGAAAAAAGAAATACGGAAACATGAAAAGAAAAGCAAACCGAAAGGGTACCGAGCTAAAAGGCTTGGCGCAATCACTTTCTGGATGTTTTTTTTATTTATGTTGCTGATTGTTTTCGTGAATGTGTTTTCTGCTAGTGGGAAATCGAATTCCACTATTGAAACAGACGAAGCGAATACGAATAAAGCTACTTCTGCAGAGGGTATCGAGTTCTCAAAAAGTTTCGTCTCGGCCTATTTCACATGGAATGCTGCAGATGAGAAACGAAGTGATCGGATAGAACGGCTTGCCTATTATTTACCTGAAAAGTTAAGTGAACAAGCCATTGCTAGTGATAAGAAATGGAACTCAGCAATTGCTCGTGAAAACATTGTGCTGAAGGCAGTCGAGGATTTGGAGGATTCTAAAGCACGTATTACTTTTCAAGTGAAAGTAGTATTTGAAAAACCGTCCATTCAAGAAAAGAAGATAGATGATAAGTCGGCAGAAAAAACAGCTGCTGAACCTGAGAAGGTCAAGACGGTGAAGTATATCTCCGTACCAGTTTACTATGATGAAGACGAAAACCGTTACATCATTTATGAATTACCTAGTTTTTCATACGTGGATGAGAAGAATGTAGATAAGAGTCTTGATCCTGAAACAGATGGGCTAAAGTCCGTGGCAGATGGGAGTACCCAAAATATCAAGGCTTTTCTAGAAACATTTTTTGAAGCGTATGCGAACGATTCAATAGACAAACTGACCTATATCGTCGAGGACCCACAACATCAGAATGGACTGAACCAGACGATGGACTTTGTCAGACTGAAAAGCACAGAAATCTTTGAAGGAAAGAGAGCTAACGAGAAAGTCATCAGAACGGAAGTAGTATTGGCTGAACCAGAAACGGGAATTGAATTCAATTCCACTTATCTTTTGGTAGTGGAAGAGAAGGAGATGCGTTATACCGTTTTATTAGTCAATGACAAAAAGTACATTGACGACTTGAAACAGAAAAAGAAAGTAGATGATGAATCACAGGGGGAATCTGAATCAAATGAAGTCCAGCCTCAAATGGAAAAGAACGTTGAAACTGATGAAACAATTGAATAAGGCAAGGAGTTAGATGCAGACAATTATGTCTGTGTTTTTTTATTGCGAAAGGGGGTGAATCGAATGAGTTTGGAAGGATTGTTTACATGGATTTCAGAGGAAATAAAATGGGCATTATTCATCGTTCTGTTTATAGCTCTGATTGTAACGGCTTTTAAAAGAGCGTGGATTGCGTTGATAGGTGTCTTAATCGGGCTTGCGTTCATTGGGATTTTCATCGTAAATCCAGAGGTCTTGATTAATATTTCTGAGTTCTTTGCTGAGAAGTTGAATCTAGGTAATTAAATACAGATTTTATTGTAAGCAAGGGGGGATACATTCTTCTCCTTGCCATTCCTATGAAGTATAGGGCTTGGAGGTGGAAATTATAAATAGGATACCGCTGTATGTGCTTAATAGTTTCATTCGTTTTGAACGGAAGCTATATCAGGTTTTCGGTTTGGAACTGGGTAGACCCTTGCGATTGAAAGCGGTCATGTATTTCTTTGTGATTGCAATTGTAGAGGCAACCATATATTTCACTCCTGGAATTGGAAGGCTAATCAATTGGATACCCGTTGGAATATTGATTATTATCCCAATCGGGCTTGCTTGGTTGCTTGCGGATGTCGGGACGGAAGGGAGATCACCTGTTCACTTCTTCCGTTCTTTTATCTTATATCAAGCAAAGAAGATGAAAGCTAGCACACTTTACAGAGGACGTGAGGTGGACAAAGAAAAAGACTATCAGTTTCATAATTACTATACCTACAAAAAATCGTTCCGACAAAAAGATGATGGATCCCTTGTGGTAGTAAAACTTAATGAAGAGCATGACAAAGTTTTGGATTATCTGGCTAGGATTTCACGTGGAGAAATGATTGCTAGTGAAAGATTGTACGACCATAAAAGAAATGAAAGTGAGGTGGTCATAGAAATGGATGATGAAAATGTTCCAGAGACAGAAACTGAGGATAAAGAAATATCTTTGCAAAAACGTTCAATGAAAAAGTCCGAAGAACGATTGAAGCAAAAACCAGTCGCAGCAATTGGATTGATTGTTCTCTTTACCAGTTTTCTTAGTATCATTCTGGTTTTGGGATTTCTTCATATCGTCACGGACTTTGATTTTGGCAAAGCAAATGCCGATACGAATGACGCCGGTTCTTCCCAGGAAGTAAAAACAGGTCAAAACAAGGTTTCTGTTGTTTCCCTTGAAGAAAATCTTATTGCTGGGTTGCGGTCTGCCTCCATTCAAAAGTATTCCGAGGCTGTTGAACATTTCGACAAACTAGATTTTGACACACTTGAAAAGGATGACCGGAACGCCGTGTTGTTCACATATTTAATGTCGAGCAATGCACAAAAGGCGTTAGATCATGTTCCTGAATTCGATAAATCAATCGTCAATTTTTTAATTGCGAAGAAGGAAATCAACCAATTAAAAGAGTTACAAACGGATTCTAAACTGATTGCCTTTGAAGTTGCCTCATTAGATGCAGACCATGAAAAAATCATTGAATATCAAAGTGCACCAAGAATGGAGATGGATGAGAGGCGAACACGTATCATTGCTGATGCTTATTTAGCTTTGAATCAAATTGATGAAGCTTATGATTTTGCCGAACGAATCGACGATGCAGCTTTAAGTTCCTATATCCAGAAGAAAGCGGAAGTGATGGATCCGGAAAATAAAAGGAAAGAGATAGAAAATGGTAAATCCGTCGGATAGTTATAAAAATATGGAAGGGGAGGAATTCACTTGTCTAACGAAAATAAAGACAAAGACATGAAAAAGAAAGTTGCGGTGGTCGGGGCAATTGCCCTGTCTGCCATTTTAGCAAGTGGTGTGGGATACACTAGCTACAATTTATTGAATGATAAAAACAATGTCGAAGAAAACGGTGAGGAAGTTGTAAAACAAAAAGATGAAAACGACAAAGTCATCTCCAATAGACTTGAAGTAATTACGATGAAAGAAGAGGATGACATTGATGATATTGTCGCAACCGCAATCAAGAATGAAGAACCATCTTTGTCCCTATTTGATGACCAAGATGACTATTCGGATTTAGACAACTCAATCGCAAATGCTGATAAACATCATGTGAAAGACCTGGCAATTTTTGAAGATGATGAAGATGAGTTTCAAGACTTGAATGACTCTCTAGTTGCAGTCGCTGTTGAAAAACGAAATGAGGAAACGGAAAATGACTTAGCAAACTTAAAACCAGTCATTGTTGAACCAGTCGAATTAGTCGGGGTAGTAGATGAGCCTGAACAATTTAAAGAACCGACTGAACCCATACTTGCTGAAAAGCCAGTGGACAAAGTAACACCAAGTGAGCCAGTGTTACCTAGTAAACCATCTCAACCTGAACAACAATCAAAACCAGTTATTCAGGAATCAATAGAGGCTGAGCCTAGAATTACACCAGTACCAGTTGGACATGTTGAGTCAGAAATTCCGAAAGACCAGACTGTACCTGTTGAGCCTATCATTCCAGATAAACCCGGAATCTCAGAAATAGTAGAACCAAACGAACTGGCTATTCCAGAAAATCCGGTGGAATCCGAAGAACCAATTAAGCCCGAAAAGCCTTCCGAGACGGAAAATCCTATCATACCAGAGGAGCCTGCCGATACATCAGAACCTGTAGAACCTACAGATACTGAAGATCCGACAACGCCAGATGAACCCATAGATCTCGAGAATTCAACTGACCCAATAATTCCGGGAGAACCAGTTGAACCAGTTGAACCAACAAATCCAGAAGAACGAATCGAACCATTTGATCCAACCGCACCTGTTGAACCTACTCTTCCAGAAATTCCGGAAGAACCCGTGGAACCAGAGAATCCAACTGTTCCGGTGATCCCAACAGAACTGGAAGAGCCTACAATTCCAGAAGTTCAAGAAGTTCCGACCGAACCGCTTGAACCTGAATTGCCAAGTACGAAAGAGCTAACAGAGACTACAAAGCCTGAAGTGAATATTAATCCAGTGGATACTATTACAGTTGAAGAAGATCAATGAATTAACACGAATAGGAGCCCGTGTAATATGCAGGGCTTCTATTTTTCATTAAATACAAAGGAAGTGGTAAACGTGAAAATCGAATTTCCAGTCAAGCATATTGAAAACAACTTAGTTTTTTCACATGACGGTACCGTATGGGCATATTACAAAATAGACGGATTCAATTATGATTTCTTAGAAGATGATGAAAAGGTAATGCCTTTTCAACAACAGATGTCTTTCTTAACGAACGTTGGTCTTGATCTGCATTATCTAGTAATTCCTAACCCCACGAATATAAAAGGTATTTTAAATTCAACAATTGAAGAAATGAAATTGAAGGAATATCCCCTAAAAGAAAATGGGGTTAAATTTATCGAGCAAGTCAAAAAGGCCTTGGAAAATGAAAGAGAATTGAATGAGTCCAGTGAATATCATCATTACATCGGCATTCAATTAGACCCCGAGAAGAATAGATACCTATCTGGTAACGCTGGAATTAATGCTTTAACTTCTCTCAAGAAGTTCTTTGAGGGTTTCAGCTCTCCGTTGTATCAAGCAGTGGGATTGTATCCTGACGACATACTGGAAAGTCAGATTAAAGCTTTCGAAAGCCAAGCTGTATCCATCGAATCTACAATAGCAAATTCTTTCGGTTCGCGTATTCATAAAGTGACAACCGAAGAGTTAGTATTTATCATCGAAAAGAGTTTCAGTACGCGAAACAACAATACCGATGTTCAGCCTCGCATTTCCTATGATATCGGAACCAATGTTGAAGGAATTGATAAGCAGGGCAATAAACATAAAGCGGTACGTAATAGTAAAAAAGAATTCTTCGATTTACAGAATACGAACATCAAAGAAATAGGACCGAAGACATTACTGTTAAGTCGTATCACCAATGCTAATGAAATAGAAAATCTTTACTGTCAATATTTGACCATCGAATATATGGATGACGTTCAATATCATCCAGGAAGTGAATGGCTCTATCGAATTCAACTGCGTATGCCGTTCCCATTAACTGTTTCTATCCGTGCAGAAAATCAGCCGAATGAAATCATTAAAAAGAAATTGTCCAACGCCAAATTGGAATTCAGGGACCAGCGGAAAGAGGCCGAGAAAGGTGGCCAAGATGTGGACATGAGTGTCGATGCTTCACAAAGCGGAACAATCCAGATGGAAAACTACTTCAAACAAACAGGATTCCCTGGCTTTGCTTGTTCTTTTATTTTCAAGGTAACAGCTGAATCAGAGGAGCAATTAAAGACACGAGTTGGCTTATTGCGGAATGAATTATCAAAGTTTGGTTTGAAGATTGTTGCACCTTATGGCGAACAACTCCATTTTCTATTGGAATCAATTCCTGGTTCAAAAAAGTATCATGATGATTACAAGATGGAAGTCGCCCCCGGGGTACTAGCAGGTATGATGTTCGGTGCTACGACGAACATTGGAGATAATCGAGGCTTTTATATCGGTCATACTTCTCAGTTTTCAAAACCGGTCTTTATCCAGCCCGATCTAGCTGCTAAGGCATTTGATGGATTGGGTAACGTTGTGGATTCCATATCGGTGCTTGTAGCCGGAATGACTGGACGGGGAAAATCCTTCTTCATGAATTTGTTCATTTATCTAGCGACCCTAACCGGTTCAAAGGGATTGATCATCGATCCCAAAGGTGACCGAACAGGATGGGATAAGGGGCTACCGTTCATTCCGAAAGAGTTTATTGAAGTATGGACACTTGGCTCTGACCCTGACGATGCGGGTTCACTGGACCCATTTAGAACAAGTACGAGCATTGAGGAAGCGAAAGATATCACTATGGATATCCTCTCGTATCTCGCGAATATCAACCTGAACGAAGATGCCTATAACATTTTGAGTGAAGCTGTGGAAGAAGTGTCAAATGAGGAAGACCCTTGCATTGGGCGCGTCCTGACCTTTCTCCATGACTTGTACGAGAATCGTCCCGAGAGTATGTCGAATAACCGCTATGAGTCATTGGAAAGGTTAAGAGGTACGCTGGAAACGTTGAAACGGAACCAGCTATCCATGTTGTTATTTGGTGAGGTCGGTCAGAATTTCAAAGTGTTGGAGCACGATAAACCAATTCAGGTCTTGATGATTCAAAACTTGAATTTGCCTTCATCCAGCGAAAAGAAGAATGCTAGAACGATCCATAAGATTTCTGAGGCGATTATGATTTCAATCACCGCATGGACAAAGCAATACATGTTCAAAGGAGATAGGGGAACTCATAAATTCATCCTGCAAGATGAAGCGAGTGCCATTGAGCGAAGTGCAATCGGTTCTGAACTGATGGATTTCATTGTCCGTATGGGTCGTTTCTATAACACGACACTCATGAAGGGGTCGCAAAATGCCTCAGACCATGGAAATGATGTTGCCAATATGGGGATGAAATTCAGTTTCGGATTGCGCAAAACAAGTGAAGCTGAAGAAATGTTAGATTATTTGAACCTTCCTAAGACGGATGCAAATATTGAAATTTTGAAATCGTTGGATCGTGGAGAAGCCCTGTTCCAAGATATTTATGGTCGTTCTGCAGTCGTTAAAATCAATCCAGTGTTCATAGAATTATTGGATGCGTTCGACTCTTCTACCTCATCTGAAGCAGAACGTGAACGTGAAAAAGTTAGAGTAGTGTGATAACATAAAAGCCATTGAAAGGGAGTGGTGAATTGTATAAAAAAGGTATATGGGGATTCTTTATTCTGTTAGCCATGACTGTTTTGATGGTAGCGTGTAGCTCTGAATCTGATGGAGAAACATCTGTAAAAGCTGATGATAATACGAAGAAATATGCAGAGGTATTTGAAGAAACGGATAAGATTGCTCATGACTTTATGGTAATGAAGATTGAACAAAACTATCCTGAAATCTTGAAGTATTTGTCTTCAGATGGTGTTGAAGAATTGAAAGAAAAGAAATCATATCTATTAGACAGTCATGAGTATCCAAAACGTTTTGAGGAGCTTGAGGATAATTATGAATTGAGAAGATATGATAATTTCTACAATGATGAAAAGGGAGAAGTCTATTATAGGTATCGTTCACCAGACGACAAAGATGTTTTAACTAACAGCTGGATTATAATAAAAAAAGCTGATGATAGTGAATGGGAAATTGAATCATATTATGGAGATAGGCCAGAAATGATTAATGATAGTAATTCTGAAACTGGTTCTGTACTTCATGAGTTACCAGAAGGTTAATTACTAAATAAAAGAGGAGGTAACAGGCTTTCGATAACCCTTGCTAATTGCATAGGGTTATTTTTAATGCCTGAAAATTTTATGCTACCTAACTTTAAGAGAGTATTTTGTGGCGTTATCATAGTAACTCTGTTTTTTGCCTTGGGTATAACCCGAACCGGATTAGCGGACGATGGAGAAGACTTTACTCCGAAAACAGACATCATGGATATTATCACAGATCAATATGGTGAATTTAAAGATGACGGAAAATCTTACTATCATTTGGATGCCGTATCGGATAAAGACGTAGAGTCTTCTGAGGAAGGGGAAAAGTTCTGGGCTGATACCTATGACAAACTTTTCGGGTGGGCTGATGTAAAAGAGAATGTGGGAAACAAACTTAGCGAAATGGTCAATTTGGTCAACAATATAGTTTTTGATATAAACATGTTTTTGACCTATACCATGTTAGTCATGTATGACTTGGCATATACAGCAGATTTCACTGAGAAAATCATTATTGAGTTAGAATCACTTATGTCAAATATCACGGGTATTTCTGGCGGGGCATTCAGTATAGGAAACGGGCTTTTCGGAAACTTGGTAAAATTGATTGCGGTTTTGACAGGTATGTATGCGTTGTATGTGTTTATTGTTAAACGGGCATTCTTTGAATCTTTCTCCTCAGTTTTTCAAACAATTATTGCGCTTACAATCGCAATTCTCATGTTTGCGAATTACACAACCCTTTTAACAGGAGCGAACAAAATCACAACTGACCTTAGTGGTTTTGTTGTGAGTCTGCCAAGTCATTCGGATGGTTTAGAATCGAATATTGATGATCCAAGATTGAAAATGAAAGATAGTATTTGGGGGATGTTTGTTGATAGACCATATCTTTATATGCAGTATGGAACGCATGATGTTAAGTCATTGGGCAGTGGTGATAGGGAAAGAGGAGTACAACGTGTAAAAAACATCCTGAAAGTGCCCGTTGGTGAAGAGAGATTAACTAAAGTCATTGAAGATGAAGCTTCAAATAATGGACATAGTAATCACATGATGAAATACTCTGCGGTAAATAGCCGTTTAGCATTCTCATATTTCTACATGATGATCAATGGGCTCGTGTCTCTGCCCATATATCTATTATCTCTTTGTTTAATTCTATTTCAGTTCTGGTTTATGGTCATCGCAGCACTTGCACCATTCGCATTACTAATCGGTGCAATACCAGGACAATTTAGTGTCTTAAAACGATACTTCATTGAACTTGGTATCCCATTAGCTTTAAAGATATTTGTATCATTTATTGCATTAATTGTGTTTGTGATTTCAGATATTATTTACGCTGGAGATTTCAAATCGATAACCGGAGCTTCCAATCCTTTTTATAGTTATGTAGGAGCAGGAACTTTCAATTTATTATTGTTTGGAACAATATTTATCTTACGGAACAGAATCAAAGATATTTTCTCATCTGGTTCAAATACAATTCGCGAGCTTCGAGAAAGTTCAGGTACGTTCGCCGCACCATTCAAAAAAGGAGTACAGAATGTAGCAACCGTCGGTGGTGCAGTTGCTGGTGCAGTTGCAGGTGGTGGTCCGGCAGGCGCAATGACAGGTGCTGCAATTGGTGGTTCTGTCGGTAAGGTAGTTACTGGGGAAGGTCGCGTAAGCGATGTTGCTGGCTCTGCAATGAAAGCCCAACATTTAGCACATTTGAATAAAATGGCGCAATCACAAGACGCAACGAAACTAACAGGTTTAGATAAGAGCAAACTAGATAATTTCTTTGACAAGAATAATCTGACTCCAGAAATGAAAATGGATACAGTGGAGGCCTTGGAAGAGGCTGGAATTAATAATCTAACGGACGAAGAACTGGACGAGCAATTCAATAAAATTAGGAGCTCAGGAGACTTAGACGGTAATTTCTCTAACTCATTTGTAAATGGTATCTCAGACAATAGAAAAAGCAATGCCACCGAAATGGAAAAAGACGTATTGTTCCCTGGTAGAGAGAAGAAACAAGAACAGACAAAAGCTGTTCTGTCTGACAAAGGAATGGTGACGGACAAGGTGGATACAACGATGCAAGCATTGGATAAGCAAGGACTACATGAAGTGAGTAATAGAGAATTGCAAACACGATATCACAAATTGATGGATCAAGGCAATCTAGCTGAAGGTGACACGGATACTTTCGCAAAAGCTACTTCAGGTGACGAGAAGTCTCAGCAATTGCAGAAGGAGAGGAAAGATGTTTATGGAGAAGTTGAATATGAACTCCATCTGAATAAATCGATGATTACAAATGCACTCGCGAATAAAGACTTGCCTCCTGAAATGATAAATCAGACGTTGGACACTTTGAAAACTCGAGGTATTGAGACTATAAGTCAAAGCGAAATGAACAGGCATTTTGATTTGGTTGTTGATGGAGCAGAACATGGAGAATGGCAGACTAGTTTTGCTGATAAGTTTACCAGTAACATTGAAAATGAAAGGAGACCGACTGAATTAGAACAAGATAGGAGTACCCCTATTGAAGGAGAAAGTCTAAGATCTTTTGATAAGACACCCGACTGACACTTTCTCTTTAAAAAGCGTAATTAGGATTGTTATAAAGAGGAGCTGACTAATGCGGTGAATGAACGATCAAAAAAAATAATGATGATCTGCGTGATGGGGCTTTCTATCACGCTTTTATTATTGGGTTTTATTGTTGGATTTGTTGATAAAGAGAAAAAGAAGAAGGCGTTAGACCAAATGATTGAAAAGCCAATCGGTAATGAAAATAATGGCATTTGGCAGTATACCCCCAAAGGTGAATCAGAAACAGAAAAAGCTATAGGTGAAAAGGCAAATAAAGTAGAGACCAATGCAGATTACGATGAAAACCCTGAAGAAAGTTATTTGAAAGTGCCTGATGAAGTTTCGAAAAACCCTACTCAAAGCGACATGTTTCCAGAAAAAGATTTGGAACAAACAAAAGCTATGGCTAAAGAGTTTGCCCAGAAGATACATGCATTTGATAAGGGAACTCCAATTAGTCATTTGGATTCTGTCGAGGGATTGTTGGTACAAGGAAATATCAACTTACTGAAAGGTAGCAAAGAGGAAGAAATTGAAGGGTTAAAAAACGTAATAGGCATCGATACGAGAAAAGTGCTATCGGTCGAAATTAAAGATCCTATAGCCCCTACGTTGATAGCTATCTCATGGGATGCAGTTGTTATAAGTGAAGTAGTAGATGGCAAAGGAGCGATTAGAAAAGACACAGATATTTACAGCATGATGTTTGAAAAAGACGGTCAAGGTCATTTTCAAATCACTGATTACTATTTGAATTATAACCAAAAAAGATAGGGGGGGAATGGCGAACAAAACCTCTTTTAAGAGTGAATCGTTCGTTGAGCTATTATGAAAAAGTTGCTATGGATTGTTCCTGTTATAGCCAGCCCAGGTTTACTTCTTCTGCTTTCTATTCTCGCTCTTTTTCTCTTCTTCGCTATATTCGTAGTCTTTACTGAAGAGGATGATGAAAGAATGAACTTTGCTGGTGGCGCGGTCTGCCGTCCTGATGGGGAAATAAGTGGAACAGTGTACTTTTCTCAATTTAATGACGCAGGTAAATTTACTGGCAAAGGGCAAGTGTTTATAGAAGTTGCCGAAGAGTACGGAATTGATCCAATCCTGATGGCCAGTATTGCTTTTCATGAAACAGGATTTGGATCATCTGCTGCCGTTATGTTGAAAAACAATCCGGGTGGGTTAATGGACCCTTCAACTGGAAGTAAATATTTATTTTCATTTGCAACAATTGAAGAAGGGATAAAGGCCTTGGGGAAGACGCTACACAATCGCATCATCAAAGATGGCTTGATTACGATATCTGATTTAGGAAGTGTCTATGCCCCAATAGGAGCTGACAATGACCCAACCGGATTAAACAATCATTGGGCTCCAAATGTTACCGCGTTGGTAGCTCAATTTGGTGGCCTAACGATGAACTGCGAAGTTCATGTCGTTGGTGACTGGATGCTTCCTGTTTTAAATGGCTTACGGATTACAAGTCCATTTGGCTATCGGACCGTTTACGGAGATGTAAGACTTCATACGGGAGTAGACCTTGCTTGTGCAAACGGTGACCCTATTCTTTCATCCCAAAGCGGGAATGTTATTTTTGCCTCTGGATCTGGTTGGTCAAATGGATATGGGTTACATGTAATCGTAAATCATGGCGAAATCACCACATTGTACGCCCATCTAAATTCCACGAATGTAAAAATAAATGACGTGATTTCTCAAGGGGACATACTCGGTACATGTGGTTCTACGGGAACATCAACCGGAAACCACCTACACTTTGAGATAATTCGTGCGGGCGGAAAAGAAGATCCTATGCCATATTTAACGGAATATACGGCTGTTGAAGATAAGTAAGTAAACGAAAATGATTTGTCCGACGTTAATGTTGCGTGTAAACGTTGATAGAACAGTGTTTATATTTGCCAACGTCGGACGTTGTGAAAAATGAACGTCCGACGTTAAAACACCAATTAATTGTTGGTGTTATAAGGTTTGTTTTACCTAACGTCTGACGTTGGGCTATTCGTGTTGGAATAGTTTCATTAACGTCCGACGTTTGGGTTAAAGAATGTGAATGTATCAGGGGTTTGGCTGGGGAAATAACGTCTCCAAACAAGAAAGGAATGAACTTTATGGAGTCTGAAAAGAAGATGCTTTTCGAGAAATTAAAAAGTATTGAGGAATTGAAGGTTTATATAATGTCGGAAATAAATAAGTTAGGTGGAAATGATGTAGCGATTAAGAGAACAACGGTATATCCAATGGCTAAGGTAAAACCAATGCTCATCAATGGTTATCCTGTTTTTCAATTTTCATATGAAGGAGCACTGCCAGCCTATAAAGAAAACGATAGGGATTATTTGGCGTTGATTCGTCACTATTATAACCGTGCAACATTTGATTCGTATGACTTTACCAAGATAGATTTCAAGTTTAGTCAGTCCGTCATTATCACAGTTCATTACTTTAACAATATGCAGATACGCGATTTAGACAACAGAAACAGAAAGCTTATTCAAGATGCTATTCGTCAAACGGGGTTAATTGGGGATGATAGCTGGTCAAGAGTATGGAATGTTGATGTAGGGTTTCTTGATCCAAAAGGAAATCATGTTCAAGTTTATGTAGTGTCACAGGACAATTTCTCAAATTTTATGTCTTACTTGCTGGATGAACATTGGGAGTTGTTAAAAGTTATAGAAGCGTCAAGAAAAGAGACCATTATTGAAGAATATAAACTAGAGGAAATCAAAAAGACAGAAATAGTAGACACAGAGAGCAAAGAAAAAAACGGAATTCCTGCAGCTGAATTTTGGGGGTAATCCTTTTCTAGAAAGTATTATATTGCACCTTGATATAGATGCTGAGATTCATATCCAATATTAAAGAATTCTGAAACCCCTAATATTGGATGCAAGAAATTAGCTTATATTGTACCCCGTTTATGCTAGACAAACATTTGTAGGTACAGCGTACTCGTTCATTACTAGCGAATTAAGAAAATTAAAGAAAAACTCAAGTAGTTTAGTTGAATCAATTCGTAGCGCAGTGTAGAAGTGACCGAAAATAAACAGCCGGCGCGAACAATCAAAAAGGAGGAAACAGTATGTCGAGGACGGGTAATAAACAGGTCGTGAAGGTTCTGCAAGCTCGTGATATTGAGATACTAAAAGGCCTCTATGAACATCGAGCGTTGAGTACGGAGCAGATCATGCGACGCTACGAAATGTCGAAGTGGTACACGTACAAGAAATTAGCATTATTGCGAAACTAGCAGATTAATCAGCACACTCCCGATACGAGGGTATCTCGCCAATCAGAAGCGACAAGGAAATTACCATAGAATTAGTGAAACGGGCATCACCTGCTTGCGAAAGCAGGGGGTGGTTGTTGAACGGAGTGCAGACCAATTACGAGTAAACATAAGGCATCTCCCGTTCCTACTATCAAGTAACGATATTATGATTGATTTAGAAAAGTATCAATGGGTAATGAAAGACAGTCGTCAGGTCAAAGTAGAATGTGAATTAAACCGTGGGGCCAACGTGCAGGGGATGTTAACGAGTCCCAAAGGAGAAGGCTACTTATTTTACATGTTCATGCACGGTATCAGCAAAATGAATCTTAACAAAACCGCTAAGGAGATAAAGGAATCCAAGTATCCCAACTATATGATATTTGCAAAAAGCCAAAAGAGTTTCAGCACAATTGTCAATGTCCTCTCTATAGATGAAAATCTAATTGTACAATGCCAAAGTTTGAAAATATTCCCGTATGTCTTTGCGAAATACTATCTCCGTCTATTCGAAGATGAAGATAACGTCATGAAGTTTCTTGAAGACTACGATATATATGACCTGTCCTTTAAAACGAATTTAGAAGTTACCCGAAGGAAATCGTACGATGGTTTAGAACGAATCGTCCGGCACGAAGGAGAAGAAAAGTATCTAGTGAATCTGCTCGACACGGATTTGGTCAAAATATATAACATCCGACAATACCGCAAAGAAATGTACGAATTAGACGGACGGAAAGTGCTTATCGTAACAACTTCAAACACTCGAAAGATGCATGAGCAGCTATTAGAAGAGATTCATCATGTCAATTACCTTGAAATTGATACTGGGGATCTTGTGGACTATCTGTCCGCAATCTAAACAACTGTTATATAGAAGGAACTGCCCTTCAAAAGACATTTTGAAAACACATTATCTAAAATATGAAAGGGGAAAAAGAACATGCAAACCAATAATCAAGTCATTCCTGAACTACTGGAGATGACAAAACTAACAGCACATGCAAAGGGGCTAAATAACGAAATTGCCGTGCACTTGGGTGAAGAGGAGCAAAAGAGAATGCACCGTACCATGCGTGAACTCCTGGCCGACGAACTCGTCTTCGTGTTGAATCTGGAAGTGTCGAGTGCCCGCAGCAGAAAGGGTTGATTTCATTGCAAGTTTTCATCGTTGCGATTAGTCTTTTAACGGCAGCATTGGGCATGACAGCCATGTACAATGCTGTCTATATCCCACCTGCAAAGTTAATCCTGTTTTCGGGACTGGTAACTGTGGTGATCTATTTCGTCGTCAAGAAGATACAACAGTCGAAAAATAAGAAGTTGGACAAACTAATGTCAATCACTATGACTTTGTTCGGGGTCATGTTCCTATCAAGTCTCACCTATTCAGCCTGGGACATGGAAAAGTTTCTATCTCGATTGACGATGATGAAATTAACATTGGTATTGCTTGGTATTATCGGAATATATCTGAACGTCGTTTTCATACGAGCAGAAATCTCCTACAAGAAAAAGCGTGGCAACCAACGAATTGAGGAACAGCCGAACAAAAGCTATTTTGAAAAAAGGAAAGAGGAAAAGGAGAGAATACAGCGAGGGGAAGTTAGAATCATTCTAGGTGCTTCAACCGATAATGATGATAATTGACAAACACTAAATTTGAATTGATAATTAAATTATCCCATTTACAGTATTTGGTTTACAATAATGTTATGGAAATCTTGTTCGACTAACGGGTGAAAAAGGGTGTCCCTTAAGCTGAATGCAGCTGCAGGGTCATAACAAAAACATGATTCTATAACAGAATCATGTTTTTTTCTATACTGTTCCTTATTTATTTTTCATTTTTTTTGCTTGTTTCAAGGCTGAAGAAAGAAAACTTTTCGCCTTTTCCCTGTTTTTATCATCTTTCAGCAGGTCGCTCGCTGCCGATATAATTTTTTTTGAATTGTCTTTAAGATTCAAAATCACGTCACCTCCACTTTTAGCTATAATTCTATTCTAAAGAAAATGATTCAGTTTCTCACGGAATACCCTGATTTTTCTTCATTTTATATTTCCATGGCCTTCTAATTTCGCCATAAAAGTTTTCATTTTGTCTAGAAAAATAATCTGTCCAGCAGTATAGTATCTACCATCAATTTTCATAAGAACCGGCAGTATAAGAAGAAACCCGTGATATTAAACGTTTCAGGGGTTACTTCTTATGAGTTATAGCTGTCTTATTACCTCAGTGATAATTGCTGTATTATCTGCTTTTGTCGGTGGTTTGACAGGAATTAAATTATTTCCGAATATATCGTGATGAAATGCCCTTAACGTAAAGGGGGGCGATTTTTTAATAAGCGACTCTGTTCTTATTAAACTGACGGAGCAGTTTAGTTCAAGAAGGAATTCCATATTTTAAAGTATTGGTTATTATAGTTTAATGTTTCCAAACGAAAAGAGCTGAATAAAAGTCACTGATTTTAAAATTGCATATAAACATGTATGCATACACATTGAATTAAGTGAAGTCTTTATGGGGGTACTCAATTATGACGAATAATGAAATTACTTTGGAAGCCAGAAGACTGGTCGATAGAATTAAGATAAAATATCCCGATTTTGTTGGTAAAACAGTAAGTGAAAGTGTCATAGCAAAATTAGAAAAAGAATTGAAGATAAAGTTACCAAATTGGTATATCGAACTTTATACAACAGTTCCTTTAATTGATACGGAGTTTGGGATCCAAGAATATGAGCCAGATGAGGATTATGACGGAATTTCTTATATGATATATGGTGATGTTGACGACATAATTGAAGAAAATACTGAATTTGAACCTGGAATATCTGCATTAAAAGATGGATACGTTTTTCTAGCTAGTTGCTCCCACGGTAGCGGCGACCCTATATATGTCAAACTAAACTCAGACGAGACAAGAGTTTATCGTATATATCACGATGATCTTACTAAAGCTCAACTAGCAGAAAATCTTGCATCTTTGTTTAAAAATGCAATTATCTAAGGATTACGATATCTGCTCAACTATTCAACGAAACCTTGTTCAACTAACGGGGCAGGTTAGTTTAAGAGTGTTCTTTAATTTGTGATCAAATCTTGGACCAATTAGTAGCATAATTTTATTAATTAAATTAACTTAATATATAGAAGGTCTTATTAAGTATGCAATAAATATAGATTTTGCATTAGAAAGGGTGAAATGATATCGAATTACGACATATAGAATACTTTTTAATGGTTAGTAAGGAACTACATTTTACTAAAGCAGCTGAAAAATTAGGAATATCACAACCCACTTTAAGTCATCAAATTAAGGTGCTTGAAACAGAGGTAGGACATCCACTTTTTAACCGTGTTGGCAAGAGGATTGAGCTTACTAAGGTAGGAGAAATTGTACAGCGTGAAGCATTAAATATTCAAAGTTCCATACAAAGTATGTCCTCTCAAATAACAGCATTTACAAAAGTAGAAATAGGAGAATTAAAAATTGCTGTGTTACCCGGGGAAATAACAGATTTGGTATCTACTTTATGTATTCAATTTAACCAACTGCACCCTAACATTAAAGTAGTCATTAAAACCACTGATCAGGTGGAAATGGCTGTTTTAGAAAACCGAGCTGATTTTGGTATAGGTTTCAATCTTAATCACTATGATGCGTTACAAGTCACGAAGTTATATGATGAAGAGTTCTACTTGATTAGTAATCAAAGTAATGGAGAAAAGAAGATTTCATTTTCTTCTGTATTGGATGAACCACTTATTTTATTTCCAGGTATACATCAATGTAGAAAACTACTTGATAAAACGAGCTATGAGGTTGGTAAGCACATAGAGCCTATTATTGAAACTTCTAGTATTGATTCTATCTTAAATATTGTCCGAAGTGGTGTTGGTCGCAGTGTTGTCTCACGTACATTGTACGAATTTTATGATACAAGAGATTTATTTTTCCAACAGATTGAAAACCCAACTTTGACCAGTGCTGTTTTTCTCGTAATGAAAAAGAATTGTTTTATTGATTTTGCAGCACGTAAATTTATTAAGCTGTTAGTACGTGAAATTGAAAAACTTCATTTTTACACAGAGAAGGATACGATTGATTCTTTGAAGGTTTTTTTATGATAGCTTTTTTCTATCATTATTATAGATATGATGCAATAGACAAATGATGAAGTCCTCTTTACAATAAAGACAACTCATGGAGATGAGAAATATTGATTGTAAAGGGGTTTATTAATCATGCGACAAGAAATAGCAGGTATCAAAATTCCGGATTCAAGGTTAGCGAAAGATGCAGCCGATATTCTACGTGAGAATGGTAATGACCTTTTGTGGAATCACTCCAATCGAGTATTTTTATTTGGGGCGGTGAATGGGCAGAAAGCGAAGCAGAATTATGATTTAGAGCTATTGTATGTCAGTGCATTATTCCATGATTTAGGTTTAACCAAAGAGTATAGTAGTCCAGATTTACGGTTTGAAGTTGACGGTGCAAATGCTGCAAGAAGTTTCCTGCAGCAGTATCAAATTCCAGATGAGTCAATTCGTCTAGTGTGGGATGCTATTGCATTGCATACTACTCCAGGTATTGCCGAGCATAAAGAGTCTGAAGTAGCACTATTATTTTCCGGCGTAGGTTTAGATGTCATGGGTGATGGTTTTGATCAATTTCCAGAAGACTTACGGGAAGAAATTATAAAATATTTCCCTCGTAATAACTTCAAAAAGGAAATTATTCCATCATTTTATGAGGGCTTCAAGCACAAACCAGAAACTACTTTTGGCAATATGAAAGAAGATGTTGTCCAATATTTTAGACCGGAATATAAAAATAAGAACTTCTGCCATTGTATTTTACATTCACCATGGTCAGAATAAGAATAAGAAAAAGAAATAAGAACGTGATGAGGTAGAAGGATTACCGTTCATATAGGATTAATCTTAGATTCTTAAACGTTTAATACCTTCACACGTTGCCTCTCATAAACTACAAAGAAAAAAATTATATTGACTTTAAATAAATTAGTGAGAAAATCACCAGTTTAAGAAAAAGGCAGCATTTCTATTTGGATGCTGCCTAATCTATTGCTTAATTTACATTTGATTCTGATTCATTATCCATATTCGATTTATAGAAGAACAAGAATTAATCTATTGCTGTTTTTAAAAAAGTAAGTTTTAACTAACTGGTGCGTTAGTTGAACAAGGGTGAAATTTTTATATAATCTTTTTCCTTTTCAGAAAGCTAATTAAATAAAGATGTTATAAACTACACAAAACACGTTCCATTCAGCCATTGAATGAAACGTGTTATTTTTATTGTCTTTTTAAGGAAGGGAGAAATCAAAATATGTTTTTCAATACTAAAACCTGTAGAAATAAGTTGTATATCTACCCGGAAGTCGAAGTCCATATAGCGAAGAAAAGTCCACCCGAATTAGTCGAGTTGGGATTTCTCGTCCTTGAAACCTCCATCCTACTTTTGAGAATGATAGATACCAAAAAACATAAAAAGGACTTGAGGTTTTGGATGAAACGTATATCGCAAAATGCCCACTCGCTTCCCGAGTTATTGTGGGAGGCAGGTGAACTATCAAATCAATTGTTAATTAGAAAACATAACAAAGAGCATCTGGAATTACTCAGATATAAAATTTCAAGAACCATTCAGACGTTGTTCAGTTTTGGGGAATATCATCGTGCACCGTTCAAAATGGATCAAATCCATGAGTACTTCGGCAAGTGGGATTGGATAAAGAAATGATATTGAAAGGAGGTGAAGCAGATGGGTATGCCCATTGTATGGCAAGGTAGCGACTGTTTCACACATATGCTTGCCGTAGGCCCTACACGTTGTGGTAAGACAGCAACGATATTGAAACCGATGATTTATCAATTGCTGCTACAGAAAAAACGAGGGGTGCCACTAGGTATTTCCGTTGTCGAACCCAAAGGTGACGTGGCGGCAATGGTAAATGAAATGTGTTTAGAAATGGATATCCCGTGTATTCACGTTGACCCTGACAAACCGGATTCTGCAAGTTTCAATCCAATGGAAGGTGATACGGATACAGTAGCAGAGGCAACGGTCGTTGTATTAAAAGGATTGTTTGGTAAGCAGGATGCGTTCTTCGCAACCGTTCAGGAACTATCGGCACGTAACGTTACGAAACTGCTTAAAGAACTGCATGGCAACAACATGGATATCGTTGATGTAATGAACACGCTACGTGATCAAAATGTCTTGCAGCAAAAGGTATCGGAACTTAAGCACCGTGACGGTATGACGGACTTGGTCCATTTCTTTGAATCAGAATTACTCGGAAGCATGCGTGAGAAATACCAGCAATTCGTAATTGGTCTCAGAGCACAACTTGAAAACATCGTCAGCAATGAAGCCTTGCGAACCATCATGACTGGTAAGAGTGATGTGAACATTGATGAACATTTGGAAAAAGGCGGCGTCCTTGCGGTCAATACGGCACTTGGAAAGCTACGAAAAGCAGGTGATGCCTTCGGCCAATTTATGATCATGCATTTACAAAATGGAACGTTCAGGAGACCAGGAACAGAAGATACACGTATCCCCCATTTTTTGATTGTAGATGAATACAGTCGCTATATTAATCCAGATGTAGAGATTTTCTTATCACTCGCTGCCGAATACAAGGTAGCGGGTATTTTTGCGACACAATCACTTGGTCAACTTGAAATCGAATCGGGGAACCTTGGATCAAAGGCAATGAAACAAGCGATTCTTACATCCTGCCGAAACAAAATCTGTTTTGGCGGTATATCCGCACAAGATGCACAAGATTTTGCGGACGAATTCGGCAAAGACAAAGTCATCATGCGGCAAAGCACATATAAGAACCGAATATTGTTGCCACGGCTGTTTCCAGATTCATATCGGGACACAGAGGATGAAGAGTACCGTTTTGATCCAACAGATTTAATGGACGGAATACCGAAATTTAACTACGTTCATAAACTCCTGCAGGATGGTACACCGCAGAAGCCATCGTTAGCTAAAGGTCAATTTGTCCCCCGTAACTGGAAGGAGTTGAGGGAATGGGAAGATGGAACGTCATTTAAAAAGTTAAAGGGGAACAGACTACTCAAACATTTTCACCGTCGAATGAAGATGAAAAAAGAACAGGTGTCTGAACTTGGACAGACGAATCAAGAGAGGGCTGAATCAGCAACTGAACCAATTATCCAGCCCCACCTTGAAGTGCTACATTCTTTTGAAGTAACTCCTGATAGTATATATTCGCCTGATTCTCTTTCAAATGAAACAAAACAGGAACCTGAATTGAAACGGGTGCCTGAACAGAAAAAGGATTCGAAGGAGACGAGGAAGTCCATCGTTCAAGATTCAAAAGCAAAGGATGCGCAGTCACCGGTTACAAAAACAAAAGAAACGAGCAATGTAGTGAAGTCTAATGACGGATTTTGGGATTAGCAAAATGAAACGG
The DNA here is from genome assembly GCF_056786535.1 of Sporosarcina sp. Y352. NCBI lineage: Bacteria > Bacillati > Bacillota > Bacilli > Caryophanales > Caryophanaceae > Sporosarcina > Sporosarcina sp. Y352. The sequence continues at coordinate 74,314 of NZ_JBXCJE010000001.1, read as the reverse complement.
GTTTCAATGTCTCACAAAAAATAAACTAATGAAATGGAGAGATTTTAAAATGGCTGAAAACAATATGCAAGTTCTAATAGAAGGTTTTGACCCATCGAAAGTGGAAGCGGTAAATAACTTTGATAAGGATTGGAAAGAGGTCTACGGAGCACATCAAAATAACTCAATCATTCAGGCGCCAATTATCGGAATTGAAAAGCTACTTGATAAGCCATGTGCAGTCGTAGGTATCGGTAACATCCGAGGATTCATTCCTTTGGAATTTACGGGAGCAGCGAACCTTCGTCAGCTCCGTGCCATGACAGGACAATCCGTAGTGTTCAAAGTATTGAATTATGACAGGGAAGCGGATGTGTTCACTGGCTCACGTCTTGCGGCTCTGGATCACATGGCAACCATTACACTCAAAAAAATCGAAGTGGAAGATGAAATCATTGCCGTAGTTCGTAGTGTCAGTCCTTCACTTGTCCGTGCTGATATTGGGGGCATAGAAGTGAAGATTCCGCTAGAAGAAATCAGATACGGCTGGATTGACGATCTAACAGAAGAGGTTAAGCAAGGAGATCACATGAAAGTTAAAGTCCTGGAAATTGATAAGGAAGAGAAGAAGGTATCAGTCAGTGCAAAGGCAACCCAGGATAACCCGTGGCTGCGTTCTATCGGACGCTATACTTCTGGCAACGAATATGTCGGTACAGTCTCAGGTGTCCGAGAATACGGTGTCTTCATCAATCTGGAAGCTGGTGTCGATTCTTTAGCCCGACACTTGAAGTTTCAAAACGTTAAAAGGGGTGATCGGGTGCTTGTCCGTGTATTGGAAACTGATGCAAAAAAAGAACAGATTCGTACACGCATTACTCGTGTGCTGTAAAAATAATAGGGGTTGCGTCAAATTGATGTGACCCCCTTTGAGTTTTAATCAAAGGAGGAGATAGTTATGTCACTTAGTCCATATTCATTATTACACGATTGGTCGTTACACTGGACACGGATACCATCGAATATAAAACGTTCAGATTTTGTCAACGGAGAATCACCGAAAGAACGAAAAGCATTAGAGGCACTAGCAGCAATAGGGTTAATCGGGGGAGCACAACTCTCCCGATTATTTTCTTTGGATAAGAAACGATTAAAACGCATGGTATCAGAGAAGAAAATCGTTCGTCATGAAATTCATCGAAACAAGAAGGTCATACCTATTTTCACACTAGGTATAAATGGAGCAGTCATTGCTGGGTTGAATGACTGTTATTATAGCAATTACTGGGTCGAATACAAATCAGAGGATGTTTTGAAACGTCTTCTGTTCTTTCAATTGTTTCAACATTTTCCGGAATCAATAGTATTACCAATACAAGAACCATTCAGTGGGATAATCCAATTTCAAGGCAGGCCACTCTATGTATATGTAGTGCGTGGTGAGATAAATGATATACTTATGTATTTAAAATGGCGGGAAAAAAACTTTTACGAGCGTCTTATTATAATTACTGAATCAATTAGTCATTTGCAGCCACTTAGTATGAACCTGGGAAATTTAAAAGTTAGAATAATGATTGATGCAGACCTACTAGATGACAATGATAGCATTCAAAATAGAATGTATATAATCGATAAAGGTGGAGAAGTCATTAGAGACTTGCTGTAGAAAGTGTCTTAAATAAGATAGAGATGACATATTTTCCATATTCAAATTAAGATAATTTGTTATCCGCTGTTTATTAGTAAGATAAGACATATTCATAGTTTATTATTTTTCCGTCACCAAATTTAAAGGTGGAAGTTGTCAAACTTTTTTTGCAATGGGTGATTCGGCAAAAATGCTTAATCTTAGTATTTTTTAGATCTATTAGAAAGTTGAGACGGATAATACAGTTCACAAATTTTTCTTATATATAATTTATATTTACGCATTAATTGCGTGATATATATTTTGGAAAACCGATTGATTCCACAATGGATGACATCGTTTTTTTGTTTAAAGGATTCAATAGTGGTATGGCAATAAATAAGTATGAAAACAAAATGGCTTTTGTTTTCTGTTGTATGGTTTCTTAAAAGTCGATTGATCCCCTACAGGTGATGTCGGCGTTTTTTCTTGAATTATAAAAGTGGCATCTCTTATGGAATACCACTTTACAGACATTGATTCAAAACTTTCTTTCAGTAACAGAGATACAATCGATTTTGGAAGAGTTGAATTTTATGGATACAGCGTATAAATGCACGGTTTCGACGCTGATTTCGTAACTAACAAGTGCCGTAGCGAATGAGTAGAAAAGTCTTCGTCATTCGGCGGATGTTGGCCCAAGTGTCGGGCTGATTTCCATTGATCATTCCTTACTGTCAAAACATATGAAAGCACTCGATTATACCATTATGAAACGTGTATTTGGCATCATCATTGCCAAATTAAATCGTGCAGCTCATCGCAAATTGAAGATGCCGAAAACCCTTTTATCTATTGAATCAACTACAATCACTGTCGAAAAACACGTTTACCTTGGGTGATCTTGCACGGTGAGCGTGCCGGCATTATGTCCTTGTTAGTTTGTCAAACGAACATGCACCTTTAAGTCGTGATTGTTGAGATGGATCGCTATATGACTGAAAACAATATTTTGATTTTTGGATAAAAGATAGAAATATTCAATAAAGTCGCAAGAAATCTTCGAGAGGTATGTGACAGCGGATTTTACATGCATAATTGGGGCACCGCTAATTCAAACAAAAAAGCGTCACCATGTTGTATTTTTTAAAAAATCAAGAAGACAAGAAAATCCGTGTAGTGACTAGTTTATGGGACATCACAGCCGAAATAATTGCAGACATGTATAAAGCCGCTGGTCAAATCATTTTCCTATAGGATCAAGCAAACCCTTAATGTTCCAGTGTTATTTGGGACGACAGAAATGCGGTTTTCAATAATCTGTTCTCGGCACTTATTATATACATTATATTCAAATATCTTCATGTTCAAACGAGTGAGCGAGTAGCTCGTAAACCCTTGTAACTAGCCACTTTTTTACGTCTGCTGCTTTGTACTACCCTGTCTTTTATATGACGAATAGAAATGAAAAAAATACTCGAACGGTATGCACTTATTTATAATGCACGAGTTGTATAGTTTTGGTTAATTAACACGCGTGGTATTCTATTAAACTGCATATTTCATAATATGAAAATACTTTCATTGATTTAATATTCTAAATAATATAATGTAAGCGCTACAGAAGTTAATACGAGGGTGTTAAGTATGAAATTAATTCATTTGCTAGCATTGATTCCTTTTATTGGAATGCTCGGCGCTCTTCCATTTGTTAACAAAGTAGAACCATATGTATTAGGATTACCCTTTCTTTTATTTTGGATTACTTTGTGGATAGTACTTACATCAGTGGTAATGGCAATTATTTATAAATTAGATAATAGGAATCTGGAGGTGGATAATTAATCTTATTTCATAATATGAAAATGTTTTCATTGATTTAATATTCTAAATAATATAATGTAAGCGCTACAGAAGTCAATACGAGGAGGTTAAGTATGAAATTAATTCATTTGCTAGCATTGATTCCGTTTATTGGAATGCTCGGCGCTCTTCCATTTGTTAACAAAGTAGAACCATATGTATTAGGATTACCCTTTCTTTTATTTTGGATTACTTTATGGATAGTACTTACATCAGTGGTGATGGCAATTATTTATAAATTAGATAATAGGAATTTGGAGGGGGATAATTAATGAACATTGCACTTCTTATTATTTTTGGAACTATTCTGTTTACTCTTTATCTAGGGATTAAAGCAAGAAGTGGGAAAGATATGGATTTAGAGCAGTGGAGTGTTGGAGGACGTGGATTTGGAAGTATTTTAGTTTTTCTTTTAATGGCTGGTGAAATTTATACTACTTTTACTTTTCTTGGAGCGAGTGGCTGGGCTTATGGGAAAGGGGCACCTGCATTTTATGCTCTTTGTTACCCTACACTAGCATTTGTTATGTCTTACTTTCTTCATCCTGCAATTTGGAAATATGGGGAAAAGCATAAATTATTGTCACAGTCAGATTTTTTTGTAAGTAAATACAAAAGTAAGTTATTAGGTGTTCTTGTTTCTTTAGTAGCTGTTGGAGCGATTATTCCTTACATTATGACGCAATTTATAGGTCTGGGTTTAATAGTTTCTGTATCCTCTTTTGGGAGTATTTCATCAACAATGGCTATATGGCTCAGCGCCATAGTCATTACGGCATATGTAATGATTTCTGGAATTCGCGGAGCTGCATCTACGGCAGTATTTAAAGATATATTACTCTTTTTTGTTGTATTATTTATAGGTATTTATATTCCATTTCACCATTATGGAGGAATTCAACCTATGTTTGAAGCGATTAATACAGCTAAGCCAAACTTTTTAATTCTTCCTGAGGAAACTACTAGCATATCTTGGTTCATATCTACTATATTTGTTTCAGCTTTTGGATTTTACATGTGGCCACATGCTTTTGCAGCAATTTATACAGCAAAAAATGAAAAAGTTTTTCGTAAAAATGCGATGGTTATGCCACTGTATCAACTCGTTTTATTATTTGTAATATTTGTAGGTTTTGCAGCTGTTCTACAAATACCTGAGTTACAAGGAGCTGCTGTTGATCAATCCTTACTTCTATTAGCAATTGCAACGTTTGATCCATGGGTTGTAGGGATTATTGGTTCAGCAGGTTTATTAGCAGCACTTGTTCCTGGTTCCATGATTTTAATATCAACAGCGACTTTATTATCAAAAAATGTATATCATGTATTTCATCCATCTGCTTCTGAGCAAAGTGTTGCTAAATTAGCAAAGTATTTAGTACCTGTTATAGCACTTGTATCTGTGTATTTTACTTTTCAAGGGGGAGAGTCGATTGTAGCACTCTTCATTATGGCTTACAGTATTGTAGCGCAAATATTACCAGGCATTATATTTAGTTTAATGAAGAAAAACTTCATAACAAAATATGGAGTAGCAACTGGTATTATTTCAGGAGTATTGTTGGTAGTTTATAGTTCGATTACTGGAACGACCATTGGAACTATATTTCCTGATCTTCCATCAGTTATAAAAGACATTAATATTGGATTAGTAGCATTATTTTTAAATATTACTGTTTCAATCATAGTGAGTTTGCCGATGAAGAGTTATAAATCTGTTTTAATCGATACAGAATTAGTTAATCAAAAATGAAGTTGAAATAACTGACAAAAATAGAGTTAAAGTTGCTATTTCATAATATGGAAAATGATTAATTGACTGAAAATTCAGGGTATCATAAAATAAAAGCGCGGACATGCTTGTTTAGGAGGTGAACAAATGGATATTGAAAAAAGTTCTACTAGAATCTCATCATTACAGAGGGCGTTAAAGGTATTAGATTTTATTGGATCAAATCCAAATGGTTATGAAGTCAAAGAGATTGCCTATGAAAAAAAAATGAATATCAGTACTTGTTACCACATTTTAAATACCTTGATAGATGAAAATTACCTTATTAAAACGAAAGATGGCCGTTTTTTGTTAGGACCTAAGATTCCGTGGTTAAGTAATACGTTTATGGATTCTATTAATCCTGAAATCAACCTTTTAAAGGAATTACATGCATTACAAAATGAAACAGGAGAAACTGTTTATTTGTCAGGGTTAAAAGAGGAAGAAATATTCATTCAATCCATTGTTGAAGGTATTCATGCAATTAGAGTAAATGCATTATATGAAGGTTACAGTGAACATTACCATGCTCGAGCGGCAACCAAAGTAATTATAGCGCAATGGGATGAAGTTGAAATAGATTCATATTTTCAAGATTACGAGTTTGTAAAAGTAACGGAAAAAACTCCTTTAAACAAAGCACAGTTAAAGGAACAGTTAAAGAAAATTCAAAACGATGGTTACTGTTTGGACGAAGAAGAATTTACTTTAGGAATCTGCTGTGTAGCCGCCCCGATATTTATGTCAAATGGAAGGCCTATAGGTTCTTATGCTTTAACAATTCCAAAAGACAGATATTTTGCAAGAAAGAAGGAATTCATTGAAATAGTAGTTCACACTGCGAACAGAGCTTCTTTGTCAATAGGATATATGATTGATACACCTAACAAATTTAAGGAGGAGATTTTATTATGAGTAATGCAGCTGAAACTGTAAAAGTCACTAAATTAGAGGAAGAAAGTGATCCTAGAAAACGTGTAGCGATATTCAAGGATGGCGTGCCAAATTGGATGGCTTGGGAAAATTGTGATATTCCAGAAAATTTTAGAGGCCTATGCCCGTTACATGGGGCCTGTAGCAAGGGAAAGTCAATTTGTTAAATCCCCTAATGAGGGTGAAAATTTAATAGTAGTTCGCGCTTTGAACAGAGCTTCTTTGTCAATAGGATATATGATTTATACACTTAACTTAAGGAGGAGATTTTATTATGAGTAATGCAACTGAAACTATAAAAGTCACTAAATTAGAGGAAGAAAGAGATCCTAGAAAACGTGTAGCGATATTCAAAGATGTCGTGCCAAATTGGATGGCTTGGGAAGATTGTGATATTCCAGGACATTTTAGAGGCCTATCCCGTTACATGGGGCCCGTAGCAAGTGCAAGTCAATTAGGTAAATCCCCTATTGAGGGTGAAAATTTCTCCATTGGAATTGTTTGCTGCCCACCNCAAACTAGTATTGATACACCAAACAAATTTAAGGAGGAGATTTTATTATGAGTAATGCCACTGAAACTGTAAAAGTAACTAAATTAGAGGAAGAAAGAGACCCTAGAAAACGTGTAGCGATATTCAAGGATGTCGTGCCAAATTGGATGGCTTGGGAAGATTGTGATATTCCCGGACATTTTAGAGGCTTATCCCGTTACATGGGGCCCGTAGCAAGTGCAAGTCAATTAGGTAAATCCCCTATTGAGGGTGAAAATTTCTCCATTGGAATTGTTTGCTGCCCACCGGGTAACGGACCAGAGTTACATGATCATACAACCGAAGAGGTATTCATTGTACTAAGTGGTGAATTTGAAGTGTTTTGGGAAGAAGATGGAGAACACACCACTATGAAATTAGATCAATGGGATTGTGTTTCGATGCCTACGGAATTGATGAGAGGATTCCGAAATATTGGTACAGACTTCGGATATATGATGGCAATCATAGCAGGGGAGGCTGCTCCAGTAACTTGGAAAAAAGAAGAATACCAAAACAGGGAAATTAAATAACAATTCATGTGGGGGTCTCGAGTTGGAAATAAAAATAAATAATACACTCCTATATTACGATGAATTTGGAAAAGGTGAAACTATTATCCTTTTGCATGGCTTAGGAGCAAATCGTAATGTTTGGGGAGATATTCCGAAAAAACTTTCCGAACATTATAATATCATCAATTTAGATATGAGAGGATTTGGCGAATCAAACTCCCAGAACATTCATTTTTCAGAATGGTTAAATGATATACGTCATATTATCGATACAGTTGCTTGTAAGCCGGTTAATATAATAGGACATTCATTAGGAAGTCTTATTGCTTTGGCTACTGCAGCAGACATGAACAGATGGGTGAAAAGTGTAGTTGCCATTTCATGTTTTAAAGAATTTACAGAAGAAATATCAAATTCCTTTAACGAAAGAGCAACTTTAATTGAATTAAATGGACTAACGAATGACATGGTAAACAGTATAATTAAAGTTGGGTTTTATGAAGAGGCTTTTGATAGAATTCCAGAAAAAGTGACTTCTTATAAGAAGATAGTAGAGGGAAATAGCAAAAAGAATTATGCTACATCCCTAAGAGCTATAAATAGAGTAAATATCGAGGGGAAATTAAGAAATATTAACTGCCCTGTAAAAATTATTGCAGGCGAAAATGATCAAGTAGTACCTTGGAAGCAATCCTACGAAGTTCATAAGGCTATTGATGGTTCTGAATGGGAAATAATTAGTAAAGCTGGTCATCAAGTGCACCTTGAACAGGATCAACAAGTACTAGAAAGTATTATTAAATTCTTAGACGAACAAAAGGTAAATATTTAAGAGTAAATGAAAGGGGGTCAAAAGACTATTGATCTCCTTTTTTTCTTTATTATGACAGGGAAGCGGTTCGAAATCGAAAGATCGAAAAGCATAGTGGCACTAGCAGTAGTAGGATTAATCGGGGGAGCACAAATCTCCCGGTTATTTTCTTTGGATAAGAAACGATTAAAACGTATGGTATTGGAGAAGAAAATCGTTCGTAATGAAATTCATCGAAACAAGCAGGTCATACCGATTTTTACACTGGGAATAAACGGAGCAGTCATTGTTGAGCTGAATGACTGTTATGAAAGTAATTATTGGGTTGAATACAAAGCAGAGGATGTTTTGAAACGTCTTCTGTTTTTTCAACTGTTCCAACATTTTCCGGAATCGAAAGTTCTACCAGCGCATGAGCCATTTAGTGGTGCAATCCAGTTTGAAGGCAAGCCAATTTATGTATATGTAGTGCGTGGTGATGTATATGATTTGCTCATGTATTTAAAGTGGAGACCTAAACACTTCAACGAACGACTTATCATAATTATCGAGTCAATTAGACACTTACAACCGCTAAAGGTAATTGCGGAAACTCTCAAAGTAAGGATGACGGTAGACGTGGATTTAAGAGACAATATTGAAGACCTTCAAAAACTTTTTTATGTATTGGATGAATCTGGCGAGTTTGTTAGCGAAGTAAAAGTCTAGGAGGAATATAGCATAGACTATACCATTATTCTTAAGCAATCAGGCATTATTCGCAATCTCTCCGTTTCCAGGGGGCATTGTGAATGGCTGTCTATGAAACGCTTCATGAACAAGTGAAAGGGTTTGTTATGCCAGGCCCTTTCTTTACTCGTGACAATAAATTGGAGGTACAGCGATTAAATGCCATACAATGCAGTGGTAGTGTGCAGGGATGGATAGAAAACGTCATGGCACCACTTTACGACAATCCAAAAGCATTGTTTCCTGTTGTATCATCGTTTGCATCTGTGCTCTTTATACCGCATGATCTGACGCCGATACTTGTAGATATTTCTGGTGTCTATTAGTGGTAAGATAAGCGTTTGGGGAAAGCCGAGAGAATATATAAGTTCCATGTTAACAACAAAAATAGCAATTGAGCGAATGGCAGCATTTCAAATTGCGTTCCCCTTAATTCTTGATGATACGATTACAGCACACAATCCAAAAGTGTTACAACAGTTTAGAGAAATAGATGTTCTCTAACAAGCGTCCTTCTCTTCAATAAGATTGGATTAATGATCCTTCAGAATCGGGCAAGGTTTATGGAGTAAAGAAAAAAGCTCAATTTCTCAATTTTATTGCTGAGGAATTGGGCTTTTAATATTGGGATATTCAATCAATTATATTAGGGTACAATTACATCGGTTTCAATCAATCGTGGATGAATCTTTTTCGCTTTTTCATATGTTTCAGCTGAGTTAACTGAGTATACATGTAGTTTTAGGCCTGTTTTTTTGATTTTTTTGGCAGTATCTTCATCTATATTGTTAATAGATGTTGAATAAATGGCGTTTTCATATTTCTGTAACTCTTTAATATCGGCATCTACATTCTTTAAAGCATTTCCAAGGAAGGTCACAGTTGCTTCTGGGTACCATCTGTTAAATTGATCTCGAATACTCGTATTACTCAATACAAAAAATGAATGATTTAATACTTTCGTTTCTTTAGCTTCTTCCATAACACCGTCTACAAATTCCTTGTCATCCCAGTCGCCTTTTGAACCATCAAAATTGATACCAATATTGTATTTATTAGCTTCATCTAACACTTCATGAAGTGTTGGTACTTTATAATTGGTCATATTACCCTGTTTATCTTCAATTGCAAAGCTTTGAATTTCTTTTAATGTTAAATCTTTTACCTTTCCAGAGCCTGTTGTTGTACGATCGACTGTTTGATCATGCATTAATATAAATTGATCGTCTTTCGTTTTTTGTACATCGATTTCAACAAAGCCATATCCTAATAATCCAGCCTGTGTAATCGACTCCAATGTGTTTTCTGGAGCAGCCACTTGTGCACCACGGTGAGCACTTAACTCGGTTTTATTACTATGTAGCCAGTTATCATTCGGCGCTGCACTTACAGCACTTTCAAACAGAATAGATGTTAAAAACATAAGTAAAGCTAACGATAGTAATAGATTCTTCTTCATTTTTTCCACTTCCTATTCTATATGATTGATACATCTTTATAATATATACATAATGTAAACTACACATTAATTTTTAATTAAATTTGTGTTAATTTATGTCATTCACTAAAAGAATACTGCAAGTAACATTGACTATACGGTGAAAGTATACTTGGAATATTCATCCTATCAAAAGGTTTATTTACAAAGAAGAAAAATGGGATCGCAAATAGTAAGTAGATTAACAGGAATTGATATATTCATTTAAAAAAGGGTACTCACCAAATATGGAGTAAATGATACAATTATATTTCATCATCATGAAAAAAGAGTTGAGGGACCAATAATTGAGATGCCTAGTAGATACCATGATCTTGGAAACAAAAGACAGCATCCATTTGGAAATAAAGGGGGAGTTGGCGGTGGAGAAGCTAGGCAGGAATTCAATAAATGGCGTGAAGAATATAGGAAAGCAAGATATGCCAATGAAATGATTAAAAGGGTGATAATTGAATGAAAATAGAATTGTTAAATTCGATTGATGAAGATTTTGAAATGTGCCCTGAAGCCTTTGGAGGGCCTGTTAATATTGAGGAAGTGATACAAGCTGAAGCTGAACTCAAAGTAAAATTACCAGAGGATTTTAAAATGTTTCTTTTGAGGTATGGTTCAGGAGCAGTTGGTGAAGCAATTGTTTTAGGATTGAGTGAGGCGGAATTTTTTGCTACACCATCGTTTGTAGAGAAATCTCTACAGTTTAGAAATATTCTTCCTGAAAGGCATGAGAATTTCATTGTTATTGGAATAGACGGTGCAGGGAATCCAGTAGGTTTTAATTCTTCTAATACAGAAATCTTTACATTGGACTTTGATTTAGTTGGAAAAGAAATAATAGCAAGAAGTTTTGAAGAATATTTAGAAAAAGCGATTCGAGAAGAATTGAATATACATTTTTAATCAAAAGCTTATACAAATGTTACTATTACAAAGTATTATGAACAAAAATAAACTGTGTGGATGATAGCGAGATGACATTTTTAACATACGCCTTTTACGTAACAGGTGTTTTTGTTTTTTGTGAGAAATTTAAACTTCATGGATGATGCTTTACTAAAATTCATAGCTAATGAAGGTTGTACCAATAATTTAATTTTAGAGTGATCACATTCCAAATTAAAGGTTAAGTAATTCCTTTCGATTTGCTATCACTTTTTGAAATTGATATAATATATACATATTTCATTAGTTTTCACGTCACCATTTTTCGCAGGTGAAAGTCGTTCAACCTTTTATTCAATTCTAAAGGAGATTCGACACAAATGTTTAGCCTATGTATTTTCATTCTCTTTTGAGAAAAGTTAGGCAGACGTATGACGTCACAAAACTGCTATGCACACTAGATACTTACGCGTTATTGCGTGATATATATTTTAAAAGCCGATTGATCCCACTATGGGTGACATTGGCTTTTTTTGATTCAAAAAATCTGAAAGGAGTGCTGCAATGAATTGATATGAAAACAAAACAACTTTCGTTTTCTGTTGCAGTGGGTTAGATAAAAGTCGATTGATCCCTTATGGGTGAAGTCGACTTTTTTATTTATAAAAAATACAAAAGGAGATGGTTTAAGTGGAAAAAGTACTTACGTTTACAAACGAACAGAAGTCGTTGATTTGGAATAGGTTTGTTCAGCCAGCAAAAGGAACTCAAGAAGAGGCGAATCATTTCATTGAAGTCTGTGAGACCTTCGGATTGAATCCTTTGCTTGGTGATATCGTATTCCAACGTTATGAAACGAAGAACGGACCAAATACAACGTTCATTACTACTCGCGATGGATTGCTTCGTGTAGCCACTACGCAAGAAGGCTATGTAGGACCTCCCAACGCGAATGTAGTCAGAGAAGGAGATACATTCGAGTTCATCCCTTCAGAGGGAAGTGTTCGCCATGAGTTCGGTCAGAAGCGTGGTCCAATACTTGGTGCTTATGCAGTCATGCATCATAAACGTTTTAGACCTGTTGCCGTCTTTGTAGACTTCCAGGAATACTTTCAAGCAAATTCAGGTGAACTCAACTCGAAGTATGGAAATAAAAACACTTGGGATAAAATGCCGTCCGCTATGATCCAGAAGATAGCAGAAGTCTTCGTACTTCGTCGTCAGTTCCCTCTAGGTGGTTTATACACTCGTGAGGAAATGTCGCTCGAAGAAAACGATAACGCTAATAGCGGAAACATGGATGTACCAATGAAATCTAATCCAGCCCCCAACAAACAAGACGTGGTTGCAGGAAATCAACAAATTCCCGAGCCGAATGCACAGCAATCAAATGATGAAAATATTGAAGGTGTATTCATCCTACAAAGTTTTGAAAAAGGGATAAGTCCACAAAGTGTGCCATTCGCAAAACTGAATGTCATGGATAAGGCAACCAATGAGGTAACTCTCGTACTAGTGAAAGGGAAGCAGGATGTAATCGAGTCTCTTAGCCACGTTCAAATGGGTCAGGAGTTGGCTTTGGTCATTAAGAAAGAGAGTGGTTTCAATTTCCTTGAAGAGTTCTCTTATCTTCAAGTAAATGAGCAGCATGTACAATCTGAGTCGATTCAAAATGAATCCAAGCAAGAGCCTGTTCAACAGGAAAACGAAACAGTTTCTGAACCACTTGATGCGTTCATCATGGAAAAGTATGAACAGGGGACAACTCCGGGCGGCATAACCTTCGCAAAAATGTATGTAAAGAGTGTTGCCAGTAATTCTCAATCAATGGTGTTTGCACAAGGGGAAGTTGCGGTTAAAAAAACACAACACCTTATTGAAGGTGAAAAGTTTACGATGCAGACCCGCACGGAAAACGGATTTACGTTTTTCGAGAAATTAGGAGATGCAGATAAGGGGGTGGCTTAATTATGCTTCCTGAAATCCTGAAAATTGCAGAGGAATATGGACTCACGTTTAATCCTCGCTCTCACGGTAAAAAAGAGACTCTTTGCAAATGTAGCTTTTGCGAAGAGGATTCCAAACCGGGGAAAGGGCATAAATTTTATTTGTCGCTTAACACACATGATCAAATCTTTAAATGTTGGTTTTGTGGTGTTTCCGGTGGAGTATTAGACTTTGAGACCAAGTTATCGGGAATACCTTACTCTGAAATACGTAAAAAGTATTTCGGGGTAAGGAAGAAACCCATACATCCGGCGGAAAGCTTGAATACACATCAACTTCGGTCCATTGGTTGGGCTGAATATAAACGGAAAAACCGAACCACATTCAAAGAGAATAGAGAAATGGTCTTAAATGACTGGCTGAACTATGAATACGAAGAGCTTGCAAAGCACTTTGCCATGTTCATAGTGGTAGCTCATATAGAAAATCAAGAAGAACGTCAAAATGAGCTTCTTCACTTTATCATGCAGTCCTGTCACGATACACAAATTCATTTGATGTTCAATCGACTGCTGGCTGAATACGTGAAAGATGAAGATGAACGTGCTGGATGGGCTATAGAAGGTGCTGAGATTGGAAGAGCTGCATGGAAAGTCTCACTGTCCACCTATGACTTTGAAATGAATAAAGTCATCCTGAATGTGGCCTTTCTATCTCACATGTGGAAGATGGCTAAAAATCGAAAACGAAAGATTGAAATGCGAAAACATAATTTAAAAACAAACAATAAAGTGTCTTTGGCTAATTAAAATATCCGTTACCCTATACGGAGAGAAATCAGGGACATGGCTGAAAATCAGTCATGAGAAAAGGAGAACACTATGAATAATGTAAGTTTAGTAGGTCGTCTCACGAAAGACCCTGAAATGAAATTCACACAAAACGGTGTAGCTGTTTGTAATTTTACACTTGCTATTAACCGTCCATTTAAAAATGCCAATGGTGAAAACGAAGCTGATTTCATCATGGTCCAAGTTTGGAGGAAACCTGCCGAAAATGCAGCTAACTTCCTTAAAAAAGGCAGTCAAGCTGCGGTGAATGGTCGCATTAGCACCCGACATTATGAGAATGACAAAGGAGACCGTGTATACGTTACAGAGGTTGTCGCTGATTTTGTGCAGTTCCTAGATCCAAAACCACAGGGGCAAGGCAATCAACAACAGCAAGGGCAGGAGAACTATCAGAAACAGCCTAATCCTTACGCTGGTAACAGTAACACTCAAAGTCAAAATGGTAATCAATTCGAAACGGGCGGAGCTCCTGTTGCGGTTAGCGATAATGACCTGCCGTTCTAATGGAAGCTTAGTAGAAGGAGATTGGGTATCCAGTCTCCTTTTGTTTTTAAAAAACAGATAGAAGACAGGAGAGATCATATTGATTTACTCTTTTTCACGTTTAAACCTTTACACAACCTGTCCTTATCGATTCTTCAAGAAGTACATCGAAGGATACGAAGAGCCGACCACCTATCCTTTAGCGTTGGGTAAAGGGGTCCATAAAGCAGTCGAAGATAAAATTAATGGGGTGTCTCATTCAGAAGCCATTTTAAACGGGATGATTGAAGCTGAGTTTCATCCAGAAGTGACCATGGATGAAATGTCAGAGTTGGTTAGTCATGCACCGATTAAAGAGAACATGGGTGAAACGGAGATTCATTTTCAACTACCTCTTTCAGATGAAGATTCAGCCCCGATTTTACAAGGCTATATAGATCTTGTTTCACCAGACGGTAGTGAAATAGTTGATTGGAAGACGAACAGGGTTAGATACGACGTTCGAGACAATCACCAAGTAGGATTGTATGCGTGGGCTGTAGGTCAATTAAAGAACAGAACGACGGTTGAAGGTAACTTGTATTTTCTTCGATTCAGAAGAGCAAGCAAACATGTTTTCAATCAGGCTGATATGGAAAGTTCCAGACAGTGGGCTTTAGGTATAGCAAATGAAATCAATTCTAAACGGGAAATTTTAGGCATGCTACCAGCAGAAGCGAAGAGTTTATTCCTATCAACACCTTCTAGCCATTGTAGGCATTGCCCGTTTGTCATTGAATGTTATCAACGGTTCAGCAGCTATTAATATGTAAGTACAACATGCACCGACGGGGACAGCTGTCGGTGTTTTTATATCCAAGTAAATAGAGGGAAACAATAAGAGCTAGATAATTAGCTCTTAATGCAATAAGTGTAATTCTATTCGATTTATTTTATAGAAGGTTTAAAATGGATTGGTACTTTTTTGTTTTCTTTAAACGATCATAGACAAAAGCCCTTAGTTTAAGTGCAGCGTCTAATCCTAGGTCTACTTCTGCAAATAATGGGGTATATCCAACATGTATAATTTTATTTCTTAGTTCATAGCAATTTTTATACCACATACCTACTTGTTTCCTTTCATTTCCTATATCCCATGATCCGCCAAGCCTATTTGAAAACTCTCGTTTCACCATAGTGATAAAGTTGGTTCCTTCTTGAGTTACTTTTATTTCTTCTTCGGTAAATCCTTCTACCTTCAAACATTCACTAAATAACGTTCTGAGAAAGGTTTCAATACTGGTTTGTGCATTCAATATGCTTTCTTTGTAAAAGCCTTGTTTGAAGCTTCTCCTAGCATTTAGCATTAGTTCTTCTGTTAGAATGAAAGGATTAATATTGTCTTCTATGACTATGGCATAATCGGTTATTTCATTTGGGTATTTCAGTTCAATAATACTCTTTTTATGAGCTACATTTAAGTGAAGTGTAAAGAGTCCCATATCTCCCTCTTCGAAGAAATCTTCATCTAATTTCAAGTGGCGAAATAGGCAAACAGGTTCTAACATTTCTTTGGAAATTTTATAGAGATCAACATCTTTCTTTTTAATCATTATTGCTGTAATGAAATTATTTAAATTATGTAATAGTTTATCGAAAACCTTGGTTAGTTCCTCTGTAGAAAATATATAATAAATTTGATTGGTGAATAGGGTCATTTCAACCCTAGTCACAAAGTAATTGATATCTACCCCTCTATTCACAGCCCCTGCTGTATATTCCACTGCTCTTTCAATGTGCATAAAGTTGTAGCATAAAACGGAGATATCTTTCTGAAAAGACACTATTGACGAATCGGGATATGGAATTTGAAAAGGCAGGATGATAGAAAACTGTATAGCTGTTTTGAAGCTAAAATCTGATCTGAAAAATGGCTTGTAATGCATTGCATAGAATTGTTCATCTAATATAAACGGTTTTTCATCCATGAAATCTCATCCCTTTTACTAGTAATTTGCATAAGTAACCATCACTCGTACTAATTCAACAGTTTATTCCTTTATCCACAAACTGTAAAGGTAGAAAAAAACGCTATTTTTTGTTGGAGTCATGACTAATCTATATAAGGGCAAACCATGAGTCTGAAATAGAGAATGAACATATTAATCAGCTTACGTATGGTTCGAATCTAACAGAAAAGGCCCCAATAAATTTGTGAACACATTTTGACCACAAAACATATAGAAAAGTATTTATTACATTTTCTGAAATAAAGAAAAGAGCCTATCCTACTTGATGATAGTCTCGAATATCATATCCTATTTGGGGTTAAAAAAGAGTAAAGCTCTTATTAAACAACTTAGTTGAACAACAACAGATGTTTCACGCTATCTAGGAATTGAAACCAACTAGTGATAGAGTTATTTAACATAGCCTGAAACCAAAGCTGTATTGAATACATATGAACAATAAATGTATGGTCGCAAAGCATTCAGCCAAAGAGGTTTACTTGATACACGTGTTTCGAAGTGTTGCGACTGTTACTCTGATTTGATAAACTTAATCTATATTCTATTAGTTTCCAAGTCATCGCATTTTGATGAAAGTCGTTACACCTTTTCATTTTATAAAAGGAGATTCGACACAAATGTTGCAGCCTTTGAATTCTCTTTTCGAGAAAAGCCAGGTAGATGTAATTGTACGTCACAAATTTGCTTTCGGGCATAATCACATGGGTTATTTACGCATTTTTGCGTGAAATATATTAAAAGTCGATTGAATCCTTCAGGATGCGGTCGGCTTTTTCTGTTTTAAAAAATTATAGGAAAAGGAGAGGTTCAAATGGTTGGTAAACAATTAGAACGTCTAGTTTCTAACAACAAAAAGGGTAGTGCAAACAAGTCATTCATCTGCTATGTGGATGAACAGAGTGAGAGGAAATTCCTTGTCTTTAAGTTTGGAAGTATCTACCAACTAGATGGCAAAGGAGAAGTTAAAAAGATGGATTCGCTTACCGATATTCATGATATTTTCATGTCTCTTGAAAACGGTGATGTGAAGGTAATTGGCAGCGGAAAAATAGGAATTTAAAGGGGGCATTTTAAATGGTACTTGCAAAAACAGAAGTCATTGAAAGTATGAATCATGCAATTAAATTAGGAAAGGAAATTGAACGTGTTGAATCAGCGTTAAAAGCAATGAAGGCTGAACTAAAGGCATTCGTCGACAACAATGGTCCAGTTGATACAGGTGATGTTATTTGGG
Organism: Sporosarcina sp. Y352; assembly: GCF_056786535.1. NCBI lineage: Bacteria > Bacillati > Bacillota > Bacilli > Caryophanales > Caryophanaceae > Sporosarcina > Sporosarcina sp. Y352. The sequence continues at coordinate 56,647 of NZ_JBXCJE010000001.1, read as the reverse complement.
ATTACACTGTATCTGCATCGTGGCAATTCGATGAAAAGGGAATGAAGGAAGTAGCGCAAAACATGGTGCTTGAAGGTGTTAATCCATGGAAAATGTTGAATATTACGGCCTCCAACTTGAAAAAGATGGGCTGGGAAGATGCTGTGATTGCAAAAATGGGCGAAAAAAAAGAGACGCGTAGGTTCGCATCTCGGAAAAAGTAATTCTTTAAAACCTTGTAGGTTGATTATAACATAAAAAGCCTTCCACCGGGCAGGAATGAGTGGCACATGAAAGCTAGTGCCACTCGGCGCTAGCTTTATGTGAGAGAGGATTATAGAGATGACAACAAAATATATTACATCTGCTCGTGAAGCAGTCGCAACATACAATGCAATCGGTTCTGAAGCTGTCATAGACTTACAGGACATTCTTGCCGTCTTAATCGGACCTTCCTCAACGCCAGAATTTACAGGTCGTTTAGCGGGCCGTGGGATAAGATCTCTAGTCGAAATGACTGTTTCTGAATTAGAAGAGGAAGGCATGACGCATAATGAGGCTTTGAAAGTTCATTCCGGAATGCTCCTTGCTAAAAAAGTACGGAATGCTGGTAAGAATGAAAAACGTTATACAATCAGATCCCCAGAGGATGCAGCATCTTATCTTATGGCGGAGATGACGTCGCTAACCCAAGAACATTTCGTGGTTTTGTACCTAAATGTGAAAAATGAAGTTCTTCATAAAAAGACCATTTTCATTGGTTCGCTAAATTCCTCGATAGTACACCCAAGGGAGGTGTACAAGGAAGCTGTGAAACATAGTGCAGCCTCGATATTTTGTCTTCACAACCACCCTAGCGGCACGTGTAGTCCTTCACCAGAGGATATCGAAGTTACGAAGAGACTGGCTGAAGCAGGCAGTGTGATGGGGGTGGAGCTTTTGGATCATGTAATTATAGGAGACCATCAATTCATATCACTTAAGGAAAAGGGCTATATGTAAAATGTCGATAAAGGGCGTATTAATTAAATTGGTACCTATGTCAAGGACACAATAAAAAAAGAGATTAAGCAACTAGAAGATGATTCCTATATTGAATAGGAGTCATCTTTTTTAAGTACTACTGATATCGATAGTTGTGTAGATACACCCACTAACCCTTTTTGCTAGGAAAGAGTTAGTGAAATCTGGTAATCACCCCCCACCTATCCTCGCCCGCCGATAGAAGTAGAGATAAATGTAGTATTTGTTATTTGCAGATCTCCAAGGGAGATGGTTTCGTATATTTGTGCATGATGGGTTTGAGTGGAAAGAGTGTAGGTGTGTGAAGGCGACTCAAGGTTATAGCTAAAACATTTAACGCTCCGACTGACGATGAAATAGAAACAATCAAGCTAACTTGAGTAAACAGAAAAGTCGAGATATAGCAACATATATTACAGTGAAATATCGAAAACAAGCTCTACATAGTGTGTTTAATATTTCCAATATAGTACAATTGAAGAAACATACTATATTGAAGAGCGGTGAAATCATTGAAGAGTAACTTTGCTTTTTTTGAAGGTCAATGGGAAGTGCTGGGAAAGTTAGGGGAAAGTGCTGAGCGTAATGTGTATCAAGACCCCCATACATCGATTATGAAACTTCGATTATTTAGTGAAACAATTGCGAAGGCGGTATTAGCTTCTGATAATATTCGTATGGCTTACAATACATCACAAGTAGACCGCATAAATACAATGAGAAAAGAAGGGCTAGCAGAGCCTGAACTATTGGATATTTTTGATATATTGCGTCGTAAAGGCAACACCGCTTCACATGAAGCAAACTATGGCACAACGGAAGAAGCGAAAAGCTTATTAGAACTTGCATATCAAATATCCATTTGGTTTGTGGAAGTGTATGTTGATTGGAAATTTTCCGCTCCTAAATATATAGAATTGTTGAAACAAGTTGATACAACTAAAGAACTTCAACAAAAAATTGAACAACTTGAAAAAGAAATTGTAGTTAAAGAGAAACAACTTGTTGAACAATTACATGTAATAACAGATGATACGATTTCGAAAGATATACGTGTAAAGCGTAAGGAAAAATCACAGCTTCATGTAAAGAAACATCGTCTTTCGGAAGCGCAGACACGCACTATTATTGACGAGAAGTTACGCTCTGTTGGCTGGATTGTTGATACAGAAAAACTCAGCTTCAAAAAGAATAAAACAATGCCAGTGAAGAATAAAAATATGGCAATTGCTGAATGGAAAGTTGGTAGCAAGTATGCCGACTACGCGTTATTCATTGGCTTACAATTGGTGGGTATTGTTGAAGCAAAAGCGAAGCACCGAGATATTCCAGCAGCCCTTGAAAGCCAAACGAAAACGTATGCACGTTTAATAGACGAAAAGGAAGGTATCAAATTGCTTCCTGTAAATGGTGAATATAAAGCACCATTCTTATACGCGTCAAATGGACGACCATACTTAAAACAATTACAAGATCAATCAGGTATCTGGTTCTGGGATTCACGTACACCTCATAAACATGCACATGCATTGGAAGGATGGCACTCTCCAGAGGATTTACGTTTACTCTTAGATGTAGATGATACAGAAGCGAATGCAAAACTCGCAGCAGAAGATATTACAAAATTTGGTCTACGTTCTTATCAACAAACTGCAGTTTTAGCTGTCGAAAAAGCATTAATCGAAGGACAGCGTAAAATGCTGCTTGCAATGGCGACAGGTACAGGAAAAACACGTACAGCGATTTCACTTATGTATCGACTGATAAAAGCGAAAAAGTGTCGCCGTATCTTATTTTTAGTTGACCGTAATTCACTGGGACAGCAAGCAATTGACGCATTAAAGGATACCAAAATTGAAGGCTTATCATTTGCTAGTATTTATGATGTAAAGGAACTTGACGATCTGACACCAGATGTTGAAACCAAAGTTCAGATTACGACAGTACAGGGAATGGTCAGACGCTTATTCTATAATGATGGGGAAAAGTTGCCTTCAGTTGGGCAATATGATTTTATCATTGTCGATGAAGCACATAGGGGCTATACAAGTGACCGCGAAATGTCGGATGATGAGCTGTTATTTCAAAATCAAAATGACTATGTAAGTCAATATCGTCGTGTAATCGATTATTTCGATGCAGCAGTGCTTGGTTTAACCGCAACACCAGCACTCCATACAACAGATATTTTTGGATTACCCATTTACAAATATTCGTATACAGAAGCGGTATTAGATGGCTACTTAGTAGACCATGAGCCGCCTTATTTATTTGAGTCCGAGTTAGCAAAAAGCGGAATTTCATTCGAAAAAGGCGAGGAAGTTGAATTATATGACCCTGAGCAAGGTGAAGTTATCCTCGAACGCTTAAAAGACGAATTAAAGTTTGATGTAGAACACTTCAATAAACAAGTCATTACTGAATCATTTAATCGTGCAGTCTTAAAAAAATTAACAGACTATATTGACCCAGAAAGTCGAGAAAAAACGCTTATCTTTGCTGCAACAAATCAACATGCTGATTTGGTTGTCCGTTTACTAAAAGAAGCATATGAGAATCGCGGTGATTTAGTATCAGATGATGCGATTGTAAAAATTACAGGTTCTATTTACAACCCAAATGAAATGATTAAACGCTTTAAAAATGAGCGTTTACCAAATGTCGTTGTAACAGTTGATTTACTTACTACAGGAATAGATGTGCCAACCATTACAAACTTAGTTTTTTTACGTCGTATAAAGTCGCGTATATTATATGACCAAATGCTAGGTCGTGCAACACGTTTATGCCCTGACATCGGGAAAACACATTTCCGAGTTTATGATGCGGTTGGTATTTACAATCAACTGCAAAAATATACAGATATGAAGCCTGTTGTGAAGCAGCAAAATTTCACTATAACTGAAATACATGATTCATTTACACAAGCTGAGACAGAAGATGAAGCAGATCATTTCCGTAATCAGCTCGTTGCGAAAATTCAGCGCAAAAAACAAAAGATCGATGATACAGGGAAACGTCGCTTTGAAGAATTATCAAACGGTGTATCAATTGATGAATGGGCGCAAGAAATTCAACACTACCGACCAGAACAAGCCCAAACAAATAGTATCTTATTTGAATATGTCGCAACGTATCAGACACCTAAAGAGCTTCAAGTTATTTCAAAACATGAAGATGAAATAAAGGATGTAACCCGTGGATATGGGGAAGGAAACGAGAAACCCGCAGACTATATTAACGGCTTTGTCCAATACATTCGGGAAAACATGAATGAAATCCCAGCACTTCAATTAATATGCACTAGACCAAAAGACTTAACACGTAAAGATTTGCGAGAGCTTGTAACTCTTCTAGATACTAAAGGATTCAAACAATCACATTTACAATCAGCCTGGAAGCAAGCGAAGAATGTAGATATTGCTGCGGATATTATTAGTTTTATTCGTCAAGCTGCAATAGGGGAAGCTTTGGTAGACCATGAAACACGTGTGAAAAACGCGATGCAAAAAGTATATGCATTACACGATTGGACGCCTAGGCAACGTAAATGGCTTGACCGTATTGAAAAGCAATTGTTGCAAGTTCCTGTTTTAGCACCAACACCAGAAGAAGCATTTGCAGAAGAGCCATTTAAAAGTAGTGGCGGTTATAACGTGCTGAAACGTGAATTTGGTGATGAGATTGATAAGATTGTATATGCAATTAATGATAATTTATATATAAGTTGATGGGGTGATTATTTGATTGAACCAATATGGCAGCATATTGTTAAAAATGAAGGAAATGTATTCACACAAATTCGTGGGAAACAGTTTACTTATAGTGTTGTTGGAACATCAATTAAATTAATGACAACAAATCAACTTGTTGCAAAATCAGAATTTGAAAAAGCGTTATCTTTCATGCCACTTAGTAATACTGTATCCATACAACATTTACGAGCGCATTCTTATATTTACGCGATTTTGACAGATAAACGACTAATGGAGTAAACAAAAAGGGAGTCTACTTCGGTAGATTCCCTTTTACTATCGAGAATATGATGAAACTCTAGTATAATGATTTAGATGAACAGAAATTAGGAGGAACAAAATGAATAATACAGAGATTGTTTCAAAGCTATGGAATTTAGCGTCGGTACTGAGAGACGACGGTATAACTTATCATGAATACGTAACCGAATTAACATATCTGCTTTTCTTGAAAATGATGCAAGAACAAGATACAGAGTCTATTATTCCAGAGGGGAACCGTTGGGCAGACCTAGTGAGTAAAGAAGGTCTTGAATTAAATCGATTCTATCGACAATTACTACTCGATTTGGGCAGTGAAGATATTGAGAATGAAAGTTTGCGTTTGATATATAATGGTGCATCTACAAGTATCGATGAGCCGAAAAATCTAGAAAAAATTATTAAATCTATTGATGGATTAGATTGGTACAATGCTAAAGAAGAAGGATTAGGAAACCTTTATGAGGGATTACTCGAGAAAAATGCAAGTGAGAAAAAATCAGGAGCAGGTCAATACTTTACTCCGCGTGTCTTAATTGATGTAATGGTTCAACTAATTGACCCAAAAGTAGGAGAGCGTTGTAATGACCCAGCAGCAGGGACATTAGGCTTCATGATTTCGGCTGACCATTATTTGAAAGAAAAAACGGATAATTATTTTGACCTTTCCCCAGAAGTAGCGGAATTCCAGAAGAAAGAAGCCTTTACGGGGATGGAGCTTGTTAAGGATACACATCGTTTGGCATTAATGAACGCATTATTGCATGATATGGAAGGACGTTTAGAGCAAGGTGATACATTATCAGCAAACGGTAAATGGATGAAAAACTTCAATGTTGTTTTAACGAATCCACCATTTGGTACGAAAAAAGGCGGCGAACGTGCAACACGTGACGATTTAACATTTGAAACATCCAACAAGCAATTAAACTTCTTACAGCTAATTTATAATTCGTTAGTAACAGATGGTACAGGACGTGCGGCTGTTGTATTACCAGATAACGTACTATTTGAAGGTGGCATGGGCGCACAAATCCGTCGGGATTTAATGAATAAATGTAATTTGCATACAGTCTTACGTTTACCAACAGGTATTTTCTATGCAGCAGGCGTAAAAACAAACGTATTATTCTTTGATCGAGGAACAACAGATGAAGGCAATACAAAAGAAGTGTGGGTCTATGATATGCGCACCAATATGCCTTCATTTGGTAAACGTACCCCATTTACAATGAAATATTTTGAAGCATTTATTGATGCTTATAAAGCGGAAAACCGTCTAACTGTGAAAGATGAGCGCTTTAGTATGTACACGCGAGAAAACATTGCAGTAAAAGAGGATAGATTAGACATTGGTCTAATCGCAGACGACTCCCTATCAGCTTACGACAACTTACCAGACCCAATTGAATCAGCACAAGAAGCCATTGTCAAACTTCAACAAGCAATGAGTTTGTTGAATGAAGTCGTGGTGGAACTCCGCACAGTTGGGGTGGCAGAGGATGAGTAAAAAAAACAAACATCATACGTTGGATGAATTATTAGAAGATGCTTTATTAGCTGTAGAGGAACTGCAACAGCCTTATGAAGTTCCAGATAATTGGGTGTGGAGTAGTATAGAGAGTTTGTTCAAGCTTAAAAGTGGGAGAACAATTGAAAAAAGCGATGAAGCTGATTTCGGAGAAATATTATACGTAAAAGTGTCTGATATGAATCTTGAAGAAAATAAAAAAGAGATTTTGGCATCTAATAGATATATTAAAGATAGAGATAAGTACAAAAATTCATTAATACCAGGAAGAAGTGTTATTTTCCCTAAAAGAGGGGGTGCGATATTAACTAATAAAAAAAGGTTAGTAATCAAAGAAATTCTTTGTGACTTAAATATTATGGCTGTGATTTGTCCTCAGAATATTAATGAAAAATATTTATATTATTGGTTTTTAACTGTTGATTTAGCAAAACTAAACAACGGTTCAAGTGTTCCTCAAATTAATAATACAGATATAGGACCATTAAATTTTCCTCTACCACCATTGAATGAACAAAAACGAATTGTTGATAAAGTAGAGTATTTATTATCAAAAATCGATGAAGCTAGACAATTAATTGAAGAAGCAAAAGAAACATTTGAACTTCGTCGTGCGGCAATCATATATCAAATGTATATAAGTAGTAAGTATGATGAAATGGCTTTAGGGGATATTTGTGAAATATTCTCTGGAAAGGGCTTTAAGAAATCTGAATACGCTGAAGAGGGTATAAAACTACTTAAAATTCAAAATGTATCTCATCGAAAGACGCTTTGGAAAGAAGTATCTTTTTTACCACAAGTTTATTTAGAGATAGAACAAAAGCTTGTATTAAAAGAAAATGATATTATTTTGGCACTTAATAGACCTATAACCAATAATAAACTGAAGATATCAATATTAAATGAAAAAGATTTACCTGCTATTTTATATCAAAGAGTTGCATGTATTCGTCCGAAAATCGAGATTAATTTAAAATATTTGTACTATTATTTAACTACGTCTACATTTTTAAATGAGGTACAAAAAAGACTAGGCGGTTCTGACCAACCTTATATTAATATTCCACCTTTGAAAAGTATAAAAATCCCAATCGTTTCTCTGAAACGTCAAGATGAAATTGTTCTTCAAGTTGAGGCTTTATTATCTAAGTTAGAAAATACAAATTGTCTATTAAAGGAAATCCCTGATTTAGACAATTTGAAGAGTGCTATTTTAGCTAAAGCATTTAAGGGAGAATTGGGAACGAATGATTCTAATGATGAATCTGCAATTGAGCTATTAAAATCTGTATTACAAGAAAAATTTAGTTAAGCTTCAAAATTCTAAACGGTTGATATATACTAGTCGTTAGAAGGTCTTTGAACCAAGTTCGTATATATGTAATACTCCATAGTGAGTAAAACCGTAAAATAAAATTGTATGGATGCGCCACAAACGCTTATTGCTCTAGACTTCGGCATAATGACGCGCGAAACTAAATAGGCAAAATACACGTGTAGACGCTCAAGTATAGAAGCCTTTGGACGCGGGTTCGACTCCCGCCGTCTCCATACCTAGAAATCATATGATTTAAACAGTGTAAAAACCCTTGGTAATCAAGGGTTTTTACTTTTGCCTTAATTCATCGAGTTTCATCTAATCGTATTCAATATTTTACCTTAGATACTGCTTTGATATATCGAAACGCTCACAGCAAAACAGTGAGCGTTTTCTTTTTACAACATAATGTCAATTATGTTGTATTTTTGTGTTTTATTAGATATGATTCAAGCTATTATGCAACATAGTTTACGAGATGTATTCGATAATTAATGCAACATAATTTACAGGAGATAATATTTCGATGGGGTCTTTCCAAGAATATAGCAAGATCTTCGTCATTTCTTTTGCTCAAATGCGATTGAGAAAGGCATGTATGGTTAAGGAGGGTCAACAAATTCCACCCGACTGGGGTATTGATGCAGAAGGGAATGAAACGACAGATCCTAGCTAGGTAACTTATTTGCATCCGTTTGGGGCAATATGAATAGTTAGGAAGTCTCTATGATTTCGCTTTCGCAACAGTCCGAATTGACCATTTACTTAAATATTCTACCAATTATACTATAAAAGTAGGTAATTATAAAAATAGTAGGAGGTAGTATTTATTTGAAAAAGATATTTATGTTTGTTATTGCATTCGGTTTAATTGTTTCAACAGCATTCTCATCTCAAGCTAATGCAGCAGACACAGTGCCCGGGGGTCCTTCGACTAACGGTAACACGAGCATGAACAGTATGATCACTTATGAGAATATGATCGATACGTTAAAGAAAATCGAACACACGAGTAAAGGTAAAGTAGAAATATTTACTTTGGACGAGTATGGGAAGAGTGAACAAGAACGAAGCATCTACGCAGCAAAAGTTGGGACGGGACCTATCAAAGTATGGATACAAGCTCAAATTCATGGAGATGAAAAATTAACAACTGATGCTGTTTTAGAATTATTAAAGACATTTGGCAACAGTGGATCTAAAGAAGTTAAAACAATTTTGGAAAATACGACGATTTATGCGATCCCAATGAACAATCCGGATGGGAGTATTATGAATACACGGACGACTATGCTCTATAATGAAAATGGCGAACCTAGATTAGACAACAGAGAGCGGCCGATCACGGTTGATTTAAATCGAGATTGGGCAGAGAATGGATTTAGAGCGAAAGAGTCAATCACAACGTATAAGTATTGGGCAGATGTAAAGCCGGATTACGCGATTGATCTTCATCACCAAGGATTTAAGACGGTATACGGAACAAATGAATCAACATCAATGTCGCTCGGTGTGTCATTGGCGCCTAATGGGCCAACTTTACCGGCTATAAAAGATGGCTTGTACAATGATCTTACTCGCCAAATGTCGGTGTATGTATATGATGCATTAAAAGACTACGGGCATATGCACATCGATCGTTACCAAACTGGCAGCGGTGATAAGAAATATGACATTGACATTAAGGGCGGAGTCGTTTCGGCGATGATGTTAGGGCTTAATTACGATAACATAAATCCAACTCATCATAGCAATCCGGCAATCTTCTTTGAAACGAAAGGAAATACGAGAGATGGAAATTTAGGACAAAAATCAAATGGTCACTTAATAAAACAAAATTATCTTGGATTAAAATCCTTGATTTCAGGAATTGCTACGGGTGAAGTACAAAACGTTGATCCAAATCGTTGGGAGGAAATCCCTGCCTATCCGCTAGCAGGCTATCAATCTGACAGCGGAATTATTCCGGTAAGTAATTAAAAATAGTTATACTAAAGGCCCGACGGAGATCCGGAGGGCTTTTTTAGTTTTCAAAAGCGATTTTAGCAGCAGAAACTGAAATAAATAGGTTTGGCGGCGACGGGCTCAACGACATACAGCGATAGATTAGCAGATATTGCCGTTCAAATATCCATAATATTTACCCAAACAACCTATCAACCATCAAAAGAATGACTTTATGTATTCTATTCCTGCAACCCTGATAAACATTTAAAAATTGTGGGAAAACTCGGAATATTGTCTGTTGACTTAATTTGACGTATGTTATACATTTTAGTATTGGAATATCCTGGTTGTAATATCCTGATTGTAATGTGGTATATTGAAATAGTTAAATTAAGATAGAGGGGAGTATAATAGATAAGTGTTTTTATGTATTAAATAATAAAAATAAGCGTGACTTGAGAGGGAGTTTTCTAATGTTTAAAAGGTCAAAAAGGAGGAAAGTTGATATGAGGAATATTTCATTTTTAACAGTAATAATAATAGTCTTTAATCTATTACAGTTAAACCATGTATATGCTTCGACAGATGTAATAAAACCAACAATTGAAAGTATGAGTGTAGATAAGAGAGAAGTGAAGGCCGGAGATATAGTTAATATAAGTGTCAAGATTAAGGAATATGATCAATTTGGATACCTCATTATTTATTATACATCTCCAAAAACCGGCAAGGGTATAACCATTAGTCTCAACTATAATGATGAAACGAAATTATTTGAAGGAAGTTTTCCAATTACAGATTACATTGAATCTGGAGATTATTCACCAAATATGTTGAGTCTATATGGGTCTAGTATAACGACGATTAATAGTTGGGAATATGATAGTTTCGATAACGGAGAATTTCTTGTTAGTGGTACAAGTGGTACAGAATTAATTGAAAGTATAAATGTAGATAAGAAGGAAGTAGTAGAAGGAGATACGGTTAAGGTGAGCTTAAATACATCAACTCATCTAGGTATCAGATATATGAACTCTTACTTTATGTCGCCAATTACTAATCAGACATTATCTGTTTCTTTATACTACAATCCCGAAACAAATACATTTGAAGGGGATTTTCCTATCTCCAGCATTATGGAATCTGGAACATACAAGCTTTTTAAGTTAAATACATATGAAGATGGAGGTAATACTACAGCTTTTCATAGTTCTAATTACGCAGATAAATTTCAGAACGGTGATTTTAACGTTAGTGGGACAAATGTGGAAAATATTATTGAAAGCATAACAGTGGATAAGGAAGAAGTAACAATTGGTGAAACAATTAAATTTACTGTTAAGTCGCTGGAACTTGTGGGTGTTAGATATTTAAATATTTATTACTCATCTCCAGTATCCGACCAGACCTTCAATGTAGATTTATACTATAATAATGAAACAAATTTATTTGAAGGGAGTCTTTTAGTTCCAAATAATTTTGAATTAGGAATGTACTCCTTATTTATGTTAGGAATATACGACGCTTCTGGGAATAGCACAGCTCTATATAACTATAACTATAGTGATTTGTTTGAAAAAGGAAATATCACCTTTTTTAAGGAAGGAAATCCGCCTATCTTTACAAGTTTATCAATAGATAAGAATCAGCTGAACCCGGGGGATTTTGTAAGGATTAATGTAGATGCAAGTGATGATACAAAATTATCGGAGGCGACTATACACTACATTGCTCCTGAAAGTAAAAAAAAATATTCTGTTTCATTAACCTACGATAATATTACAAATCGTTTTTTTGGTGATTTTCTCAGTGATGATATGAGCGAAATAGGAATTTGGAAAGTTGATTCAATTGAAGTTAAAGATACTAATCAAAATTTAACCTTAATTGAAGCTAACTCTTTGGATTTAAGCAATGGTGACTTTACCATTAATGACGTAACAGCTCCAACTTCGCCTTTGGTAAATGAAGTTACGGAAACATCAACAAGTGTGACAGGAACAGCAGAAGCAGGTTCTTCTATTACAGTCAAAGCAGGTACGACGGTACTAGGAACTGCAACAACAACGACTGAAGGAAAGTATTCGGTTACAATCGCAAAACAAAAAGCAGGAACAAAATTAACGGTAACGGCTACAGATAATGCAGGAAACATCAGTGTTGTGAAAGAAGTTACAGTAAAAGACGTAACAGCTCCAACTTCGCCTTTGGTAAATGAAGTAACTGAAACATCAACAAGTGTGACAGGAACAGCAGAAGCAGGTTCTTCTATTACAGTCAAAGCAGGTACGACGGTACTAGGAACTGCAACAACAACGACTGAAGGAAAGTATTCAGTTACGATAGCGAAACAAAAAGCAGGAACAACGCTTACAGTAACGGCTACAGATAATGCAGGAAACATCAGTGAAGTGAAAGAAGTAACAGTAAAAGATGTAACAGCTCCAACCTCACCTATGGTAAATGAAGTTACTGAAACATCAACAAGTGTGACAGGAACAGCAGAAGCAGGTTCTTCTATTACAGTCAAAGCAGGAACGACGGTAATAGGAACAGCGACTGTCAATAACGAAGGTAAGTATTCGGTTACAATCACAAAACAAAAAGCAGGAACAAAATTAACGGTAACGGCTACAGATAATGCAGGAAACATCAGTGTTGTGAAAGAAGTAACAGTAAAAGATGTAACAGCTCAAATTTCACCTTTGGTAAATGAAGTAACTGAAACATCAACAAGTGTGACAGGAACAGCAGAAGCAGGTTCTTCTATTACAGTCAAAGCAGGTACGACGGTACTAGGAACTGCAACAACAACGACTGAAGGAAAGTATTCAGTTACGATAGCGAAACAAAAAGCAGGAACAACGCTTACAGTAACGGCTACAGATAATGCAGGAAACATCAGTGAAGTGAAAGAAGTAACAGTAAAAGATGTAACAGCTCCAACCTCACCTATGGTAAATGAAGTTACTGAAACATCAACAAGTGTGACTGGAACAGCGGAAGCAGGTTCTTCTATTACAGTCAAAGCAGGAACGACGGTAATAGGAACAGCGACTGTCAATAACGAAGGTAAGTATTCGGTTACGATAGGAAAACAAACAATAGGAACAAAATTAAGTGTAACGGCTACAGATAATGCAGGGAACATCAGTGAAGTTAAAGAAGTTACAGTAAAAGATGTAACAGTTCCAACCTCACCAACGGTGAATGAAGTAACTGATATATCTACTAGTGTAAATGGAACAGTAGCAGCAGGTTCTACCGTTACAGTAAAAGCAGGAACGACGATATTAGGTACAGCAACTACTAATACCGATGGTAAATATAATGTTGTAATAGAGAAACAAGAAGCAGGAACAAAATTGAATGTAACTGCAACAGATGGTGCAGGAAATATTAGTGCAGTGACTGAAGTTACTGTAAAAGATACATCAACGCCACTAAATGTATTCAGAGATGTATCGAATAATTATCGTTTTATTAATGAAATCCTCTATCTTTCTGATAAAGATATTATTAGTGGATATAAGGATTATACATTTAGACCAAATGAAGCCGTAACAAGAGGGTCTGCAGCAATTATGATTGGTCGTGCATTAGGACTGAAAGAAGTTGTAGGAGAAACTGCATTCACAGATGTTAATCAAAGTACAGTAGCAGCTGGCTATATTGCTGCAGCAGTTAAAGAAGGGTTTATTAAAGGTTTTGATGATAATACGTATCGTCCTGATGAAATAGTTACTCGTGGTCAAATGGCAATTTTAATTAGTCGTGCATTTGACATTTCTTCAGCTTCACCTAATTCATTCAAAGATATGAACTCAAGCATTTCATCATTTGATGCTGTATCAAGAATATCTTCTTTAGGAATTGCCAGTGGCTATACAGATAATACTTATCGTCCAAATGAATTACTAACTAGAGGACAATTTTCTGCATTTTTAGCAAGAGCTGTAAATCCTTCTTTTATTAAAAAATGAAAAATATGAGTTGATTATTATTTCTGTATTATCTTTAGTGAATGTTAATTAATTTAGAGGGTAGCAATTAAGCTACTCTCTTTTTTATGCCATCAAATTTGGCCGAACGAATGGATTAAATATGATATAAGCACTATATTGCATAAGAGGAGATGTTATTGTGGGTTTCTTTGATCGAAAAGCTATTTGCGGTGTGTGTAATGAAGAAGTTGGACTAAATCGTTTTAAAATAAAAAAATCAGACGCTTGGCTGTGTCCCATTTGTTTAAAACAAGCTGGAGGCGCTACGGCGCTTAATGTGAATAAAATCACTGTTGAAGAAATCAAAGCGATTATTCAAGAGAAGGAAGACAAACTTGGTGATGACCCAATGTCAGACGCCGAAAATATGTACAACTATTGTAAAGAGAATAAATTCGGTTCTGGTTTTAACGAAAAGTGGGGGGTTAAACACTTCAAAGTCTTACAAGATAATCTAATCCGCGGTGAAAAGGTATTAATGACTTTCATCGGATTGCACAATTTTCAATCCACTACTAAACACGATAGTAACTATGCTTATGCTATTACCAACAAACGAATTTTGTTTGGTCAAAAGTCTTTAACTGGCGAAAAGTTTAAAGCGGTTAATCACGAAAAAATCAACGATATATCTTTTGAAAAAGGAATGGTATTTGGTGTTCTAACCATCGATACTCCTCAAGAGAAGTTTAATATTGCTTTAGATTCAGCTTCCGCGTCATCCATAAACAATACGATTCACGAAGTTTTGGATAATTTAAAGTCTTCTAATGGTCAAGAAAATATTCCACAGCCATCTGCCAATACTTCTACTGCCGATGAGATTTTAAAGTTTAAAGGACTTTTAGATTCAGGAATCATTACCGAAGAAGAATTCGAAGCGAAAAAAAAGCAGCTTCTTGGACTATAAGTTTTTCAACCACCGTAACTTTTGGATTATACTCTTACTTCATATCTAAGAATTGATAGTAGTCTCGCTGTGGTAAAAGTCTTGTAATGGTCTGGTTAACTAAATGGATTCGCTTATTTAAGGTTGCGAAACAGGTAATCTTACTGTATATCATAAGCGTAAAATATAAACTTCACAATAATAGTGGGCGTATTCTTTTAAAAAATAATGTCATTTATGTTGTATTTTTGTGTTTTATTAGAAATGATTCAGGCTATTATGCAACATAGTTTACGAGATGCATCCGATAATAAATGCAACATAATTTATAGGAGATGATATTACGAAAGGGTCTTTCCAAGAATATTTAGCTTCAAGCAATTTAAGTGAAAATACCATCAAAGGATACACTCAATCCGTAAATTGATATATAAAATGGTTCAATGAATCAAAAGTTGTTTCATTCACAAAGTTGCAGCGTATGCGAGAATATATATCCTATAAGCTATGAGTTACAAAGAAGGGCTAAAGAAACAACGATAAATAAAAAAGGAAACCCAATAGTCAGAGATTTATATCTAGATCCTCTGAAAAAGGCTGACTTCAAAAGGTCACCTTTTAGTGACCTTTGAAATCAACCTTTTTTGTATAATATCTCAGGACCGCATAGCCTATCCTATCCAAACCTATTACTGAGTTTTATTATTTTTTCTTTTTTATTTGATTTTTATTATTTTTATTTTCCTCATCGATTGAGGAATTTTCGTTGTTTTGGATTGCTTCTTCCTTTTTTACAGCAGCTGCTGAAATTGGTGCAGAACTTTTACTATCCTTACTAATAGGAGAATCTGTTAGTGGCCCGCTTACCTCGTCCTTTTTACTGACAGCTGATTCTAGTTTGTTTTTCACTTCTTGTACAGCGAGGGAGCCTGTGCGTATATCGCGGGTTTCTTTCTTTTTGTCTTCCGCCATTATCCTTTCGATATCGGGATTGCCTTCCACGATCAAAATATTAGGGCTTACTGTAATATCTTCAGCGTGGCCAGCTGTGTCTTGGTTAACTAGTTTCCCTGCTGCGATTGCCGAAGGGAAAGAACGGTCAATCCTAGCTTCTTCTTTTCTAATGGTATCCTGTACCTGTTTTGTTTCTTGAATTTTTCTCTTTCCTATAATTACCTCTTCAACAATTACAGCTCTTTTTGTTACCTCTATTCTTTCTTCCATAATGGGGATTCGAATAATTTCATCCTCTCCAAACGGGCTGCCATCAAACTTTCCATCTATGACAGGACGTCGCTCTACATATACTTCTTCTCGAAATAGTGGAACATGAACGGTTCTCTGTTCTTCCACTACTTCTTTACGGAGCTGTAATTCTCCAACTTGAACATTCTCTTTTGTAATTTCAAGCTGTTCTTCATGGAGTCGGACTGCTCTTGAGTTTTCAGTTTCATATTGTGTATTATAGACAGGACTGTCGTAAGTTGTATTCGTATCAACTAGCAACATTATTTTCCCCTTATTTATTTCCTCTTCGCACTGTTTTGCTGTATATTTTGGCAGGCCCCTTTCAATTAGCCTGCTGGACAGGGTATTATCCTGTGTGCGGCCCATTCCTGCTGACAACATGGAAAAATAGCTGTTCATCATAACACCTGCTATAGTACTTACTTGTTGATCTGCTTCTACCATGACTCCGGTACGGGAAGTGACTAATGGAATGGCACTTTTATTTTCTGCTACCACCATGATATCTGTATCACGATGCCCCTGACGTTTCAATCCTTCAATTGCAAACAAGACTTCTTCATCTGAATTAAAGCTCCCAACAATTCGTTTTTCCATATTTATCATCCTTCCAAAATATACTACATATGAAAAGTAATAACATTCATATGTATTAGATATCTACCCGACAGATCTTCACTTGAAACAATTAAAAAATGAACAATTTGATAATTTACAATATTTAGCCGGAAATACGCTCATTTCTATAACTTAACTTGAAATAAAAAAACGGTTAGTTTTTCTAATGTATAAAAGATTCGGGTTAGTAAATTAAATTATAAGTAGAGAGGGGTGACGTTTCTCTACCCTATAAGTTCACTTATTCTTTTATATTGTAGTAGTGTCAAAACCTTTTAAGTTATGGCACATATAAAGCGAAAAAAAGCCCCGAATTTGGCAGGATTGTCTTACGGTAATTTATATTATTGTTTTTATTAAATATTTAATAGATGGTTTTGAGATCAATTAACGATAGTCGATTATGGAAATATAGAAATATTAGATTCCTTTCGACATAATTTGCAAAATCTATTAACAATTGAGTAAATACTCTGTATACTGAATTGAAAAGGGTGGGTGTTGTAATGGATGATGGGGGATTTTCTTTGTACAATAGAATGCCAATAGAATTGTTAGCAGGTTTTTATTACCATATTAACAAAAACATAGAGAATGGAATTTTATCTAATGCCATGTACCATGAAATAAATCTAATTAAACGGGTAGCTGCAAAAAAGGGGATCTCATTGACTCACCTATATGAACGAGGTTCGCTTATGAAATGATGTACATAGGTTTCTTTAGGGACATTTAGTAAACCTACATTATGTCTCTTTACTTTTATAACAGACGTTTTCCTTATAGCACTATCAAAAATCAACACAACTGATAGCGATAACAAGGTTAAGCAAGGACAAGGGTTTATGTACTATCATAAGTTAACTATCAATAGTCCCGATCTCATCGCGTGGCTTTTTTATAACCATGGGAGGTCATGAATTTTGAGAATTGACACCAAAACGTGAGTTTTTTTGTATCATTGGAGTGTACCTGTAGGATACATTTTCACTAAAATTAAAACTAAAACTCTATGGTTTCAAGGTAGGTGTTTTTTAGGTTAGATGTGCAAAACATTAGTTGAAATAAAGGCAAGTTATCGGTCAAAGTGATATTAGTTGAGCAAGAAGCCAATCCCTTTATCGGCTTCTTTTACACTATCAAAGGTGTCGTAACTCTAAAGTTATGACACTTAAAATAGATAAAAAAGTCTCCCTTTCTTGTCACTTTAGGCGATAATTTGCGCAGATTTCAAGTGCTATTTTGCACATGTTGTATTAAATATGCATAGGTGCTAAATTAGTACGCCTTTGCTTATCATTCGAGATCCAAAAACATTTCGGATCTCTGATGTTTACGACTAGGGCAGTAATCTTCTAATGTAATTATTGCCTATTTTTTATAAATAATAATTTAATGGAGTTGACAACGTAATAATCCTAATGTTAGGATATATACATCCTAACATTAGGATGAAATTTTGAAGAAAGGATAAATTGGTATGATTGCAAGCTTAACAAGAATTAATGAACTTGCTGCGAAAAATCATAATGAAGGCTTAACCATTGATGAAACACTTGAACGAGAGCAGCTAAGACAAGAATACTTACAAGAAATTCGTGGACAGGTGACATCGTCAATGACGAGTTTAACGATATTGAGTGAATCAGGTGAAGATATAACACCAGCAAAAATTGTTGTAGAAAAAGCAAAACAAATGCAAAATGATTTTCTGTTTTAAGCAAGCCATATAAAAAATTTATCATTCATCCTAATGTTAGGATGAGTAGAAGGAGAAAAAAATGGTGTCAACAGTATTACAAGTAATTTTAGGATTAGGATTTATTATGTTCGGTTTAATGAAATTTGGTTCAAAGCAAATGGTTGAAGATTTTAAACGTTATGGTTATTCAGCAGGATTTCGAATTTTCACAGGTACTGTAGAGATTATAGCAGCAGTTCTTTTAATAGCAGGTATTTGGAATGGAACATTGGCTGCAATTGGTAGCTTCCTTGTTGTTGCAACGATGATTGGTGCGATTTTTACACACATTAAAATTCAAGACAAATTGAAAGATATGATGATGCCTATCATTTTACTAGTGCTTGGAGCAATCGTATTGGTATTAAACTACTCATCTTTACTTGGCTAAGCTAGTTAAAACTTTTATGCTGAAGATAAAGAAATATCGGAGGCGATTAATTAATGGGACAAAAATTACAATATGGAGAAAAAGAATTAAAGTTATTTCGAACATGGTTAAAAGCGACAAAAACACTTTATGATAACGTAACGAAGGATCTTACAAGTCATGGTTTAACGATTGAAAACTTTATGGTCCTAGAACTGCTTTATAATAAAGGACCTCAATTTATTCAAGTGATTAGCGAAAAGTTAATGACTCCAAGCGGAAGTATTACGTATGTAGTGAACAAGCTAGAAAAAAAGGAATTTGTGAAACGCGAAATCAATGAAGAAAACAAACGTTATTGCAAAGTCGTACTAACAAAAAAAGGGGAAGATTTTTTTAATGAAATTTTACCGAAGCATGTAGAAATGATTGTACAAAATTTAGAAGTGTTAGATGACAGTCAAAAGGAGCAATTAACAGCATTATTAAAAACAGTTGGTCTTGCTGCAAAGGAACTGTCTTAGAAGGAGAATAATAGTATGGAAAAATATCGAATCCATCCGAAAAATGGAATGGAAATTGGCTTATATTCAATCGGGGATCATTTAAGGAATTCTGTAACTGGGCAATGAATTTCTGCACAACAACGTATTCAAGAATTAGTCGAAACAGCGAAATTAGAAGAAGATGCTTTTCTTGATGTTTTTAGGAAAGGCTCAATGCCGACATTATACATGGCCAACTAAATCAGCAGCCCTTGGTTGTTCCATGACAGCTGTCTTAATATTAGGTTCTATTATTTCACTATCAAAATGGGGTGAAGAGGGAGCGAAGGAATCTGGTGCTGAAGTAATATTATTTAAAGTGCCTGAACTTGCTCCTCAATCCATCCTCAAGGGGGGTGATAAATTATAAAGTTAAAGTATTGGTGTAGGTAATAAATAAATCTTTTAGGTGGTTATTATAGTGGGTTTTTTAGACAAAATATTTGGTAGATCTAATGAGGAGGAAAAAACAATGACAAACGAAAAATTGAAAATAGGTATTGTTCAAGGTAGTGTACGTGTAGGACGAAATGGTGATGCTGTAGCAAAATGGATGCATGATTTTGCAGAAAAACGGAATGATGCTGAGTATGAACTTGTAGACCTTGCCAACTACAATCTTCCACTCTTGGGCTCAGAAAATGCACAATCAGATGCTGGAGAACAAATAAAAGCCTGGTCAGAAAAAATGGCTTCTTTCGATGGCTATGTTTTCGTAACACCTGAATATAATCACGCAATCGGTGGGGCGCTCAAAAATGCGCTGGATTTCTTGAACCCAGAATTGAACAATAAAGCAGCTGGCTTTGTTGGATACGGTAGCTTAGGTGGTACACGTGCACATGAAAACCTACGTCTAATCTTGGGTGAGCTACAAGTTGCTGACGTACGTACGGCAGTTACATTCTCACTGATGTCTGACTTTGAAAACATGAGCGTGTTCAAACCTGCTGACTACCATGCGGACAACGCGAACACAATGTTTGACCAAGTTCTTTCTTGGAGCCGCGCATTAAAAACTGTACGATAAAATTAGTGATTTTTGTGCCAAGAACATACTCCGGTGCTCTCAATTGAGCGGTCAGCATTTTTTTGGTTATGTGCGGAAGCGCTTTTTGAAGTTCACTAAATCGCAACGTACCATTTTTAAATAAATAATGTAGTACGGACGTTTTACCTGTTCTAACGTCTGTAGTAGCGATTGCACTAGCTGTCATTATGCTACTGGCTGCTGGATTTCACCTTAAGCGTAAAGAGTATTCAGGAATAGTTATGAACATTATTTTTATTGTGCTGGCATTATTTATTGCCGTTTGGCGATTTTAAGCCATACGTTAACAACTGAGTTTGTAAAAACTAAAATAACCTATCTGGGAGGGATATTAACAATGATAACTGTATTTCCTTCAGCATCACGTATTTCAGCGGACCATGGGTGGGTTAAATCATCGTTTAGCTTTTCACCGAACGACCCGGAGAATTCACAATTTGGTTCACTGATAGCCTTAAACGACGATCTTATCGCACCCTCCAAGGGCTTTGGTATGCATCCACATCAGGACATGGAGATCGTCACTATTGTCCTAAAAGGTCAAATAAAGCATGAAGACACAATTGGGAATTCTAAAATAAGTCGTCCTAGTGAGATTCAAAGAATGACGGCCGGAACAGGTATTTTACATTCTGAATACAATCCGTCTGATACTGAAGAAGTTAACATTTTGCAACTTTGGGTTATTCCTGAAAAAAATGGACTAGATCCTTCTTATGAACAAATTACTTTTGATCATAACGCATTAAGAAATAACTTGTTACCTGTTGTTTCCAACCGGATCCAATCAGAGAACATTGCTCATATCCATCAAGATATAACAATGTATCTTTCTGTGCTGGACCGTAACCACTCTTATCAATTTAAACAAGAAGCGAATCGTAAGACGTTTATCTTTATCATCGAGGGAGAAGTCACCTTGAATAATGAATTTAAGCTGAGTACGCGAGATTCTGCAAGAATCGTCGACATAACTGAGTTAAAAATCGAAGCAATAGAGGATACGAAATTCCTACTAATCGATTTAGCATAATTGGGACCCCTACTAAGGGAAGCAATCCATCTGGGGTTGCTTCTTTTCCTTTTATCACTAAATTACATAAAGTAAAAGAAGGAAGCCGACTATATAACAACTTGTCGACTTCCTTTTAATTTTTTTATTCAAAGTCTTGAATTGTAATAATTGAACTACGAACAGGCACCTTTCAATAACTGGTTATCATATGAAATTATAGACAAGCCCCATTTACTAAAAGGGTGGTCAAACCTAACTTAGACGGTCAGGTAAACAAACATTATGAATAGGGGATTAGGTGCATAGAATATGAACTGATCACACCCCCCCCCCCGCTATGATTTTCCAGGGAGGGTTTTCCGTCTGCTTCTCGTTGGGTGAAACTGCATAACTATTCATGTAGACAGGCCTGACGTTCACCAGAAAGCCCGTTAGTTCAACGATGTATATTTATTGCATAAAGAAAGTGAAGGGCCAATGGAGGGGAAAGGAGCCATTACAAGGGGTTTCCTGTCTGAATCAACTGCCGAGAACTGGCGTTATGTCAACCAGAGGTGCATGTAACATACAAACCCGTTCAGCGATCGAATCACTGATTTACGGATAGACCTCATGGAGCTAATCCAATTACTTGTTCAACTAACGGGGCAGTTTAGTATAATAACAATACAATTTTTTTTGCGGTGATATGTGTTACATCCAAGGTGGATGTACAGCAAAAAATAGTGATCAAAGTTATTTTGATCACTATTTTTGTTTCTAAATTTCCCTATGTCCTTCTATTCAATTTAAAATTAAATATCAGAGCAACTAGAAGGTATGTTAGTAATGACACAAATGAGCATTCGTGAAGGTAAATTAGTAAATGATTCAACTGATTTAGAACGATTACTTGGTCGCAAACTGGCTACAGTAAAAGAAGCATTACAACAATTACTAGCATAATGAAAACGACCTCTGCATTTTGCGAAGAGGTCGTTTTATTTAATCCATTAACTTTTCAAATAATAGATGAATCATTTCATCCGTTGGTGTTTCGCCTGATTTTACATATTTAGTGGACATCCCATATAAAGACCAGCTCAGCATAATACTTTGTAGATCCACTTTTTCAAATGGCCAGTCCGAATGCTTGTCCTTTAAGAAATCTCTAAAAATACGTCCAAGTTCATCTTTAACGATCGTTTCAATTTTCGGTGTAAACGCCTCATAGCTACGCGCACATTGATTCGCAAGTCCGGTTTGAAATTGCAAAATACTAGTAAAAATATTTTTCATTGATTCCGGTGTTAACGCTTCATGTGAGTTGACATTTGTGAGCACCCCTTTTAAGACGTCCTCTGCTAACACCTTCTCTAACAAGTCATACTTATCAAAGAAATGATAATAAAATGTTGCTCGGTTTATGGTTGCGCGCGATGTAATATCTTTAATCGTAATATCTTTGAATTCCTTCTCTACAGCAAGCTGCATGAACGCATCCATAATTAACTGACGCGTACGTAAAAAACGTGGATCCATTTTTTTTTCCATTGTTATTCTCCTTACTTTTTCGACATTTGACGTCAAATGTCGTATATACGATGATTTCTAGCTATTTGTTGGTTGTCGTTTTTTTCGTTTTGACATAAGATAATTACACAACAAGTGTTGGATATACAAAATGTGTTGGAGGTAATTAAAATGAATATTACAGTTTTCGGTGCAAATGGTCAAATCGGACAACAGTTCCTTAACGTAGCTTTACAAAATGGAGATAAAGTAAAAGCGGTGGTACGTCGCGAGGGTGCACTTGAAATGACGCATCCCAATCTAGAAGTCATCGTTGCAAACTATAACGACGAAGCACAAGTGACGGCAGCAATTGCAGGTCAAGATGCCGTAGTGAGTACACTTGGACCAAGCTTAAACGGTGGGCGCAAAATTACAAGCTTACCAATTCGAAACGCACACGAAATGATTCTACGCGTGATGGAGACAACAGGTGTGAAACGTTTCATTACGCTTGCAACACCAGCGGTCAAATCAGCACAAGATAAAAAACAAGTTGCAACAATTATGCCAGCATTAATGCCAAAGCTATTTTTCCCTCCTGGCCATGCCGAAATGAAGGGTGTTGAAACTTTAGTAAAAGCAAGCAAGGCTGATTGGACGGTTGTGCGTATTATTAACCCGAACGTGAAAACAGATGGCAACGGCTATACGATTTCTTTAGGTGACTCAAAGGCGAAGTTTAATGTATCGCGTAAAAACGCAGCAACATGTATGTATGACGCAATTCGTAAGCAAGAATGGGTAGGTAAAATGCCTATCGTCTTTAATAAATAGGAGGTAATGCGATGACAATTTTAGCTTGGATTTTACAAGGTTTACTTGGATTAATGTTTATCATGGCTGGTTTAGGAAAAGCAACTGGTTCAAAAATGCACATCGAGGGCTTTAAAAAATGGGGCTTACCACAATGGTTCCGTATTGTAACTGGTGTTATTGAATTAGGTGCAGCGATTTTATTAATCGTAGGTTTTTGGAATGAAACGTCAGCCATCATCGGAGCAGCCATTTTAGTAGCAGTAGGTATTGGTGGCGTGTTTACTCATATTCGCATTAAAGACACAATGAAAGATACAGCAACGATTGGTGTACTTGGCATTTTTGCTCTTGTACTATTAATCATTCTATTATAAAAAGTGGGTGAAAAATATGAACTTCGAATTCGGTGTTTATTCTCTTGGAGAACGTATTCCAGATGATAAAGGCAAGGTATTATCAGCACAGGAGCGCGTGGAAAACATCATTCAAATGGCAAAATGGGCGGACGAAGCAGGACTGGACGTTTTTGGTGTCGGTGAACACCATCGTTTAGATTTTGTCACATCTAGCTATGCGATGCTGCTAGCAGCCATTGCACGTGAAACGAAAAATATTACATTAACAAGTACATTATCTGTTATTAGCACATCTGATCCAGTCCGTGTTTATGAGGATTTTGCGACATTAGATTTACTAAGCGGCGGTCGTACAGAAATCATTTTAGGTCGTGGTGCCTTTTTAGAAAGTTTTTCATTATTTGGCGCTAGTTTAGATGACTACGATAAGCTGTTTGAGGAAAAGCTAGGACTGTTTATGGAGCTACAAGAAAAAGACGTAGTAAACTGGCATGGTGAGTACCGTTCCCCACTTAGAGATGCACAAATTGCACCTCGTCCCGTGCAAAAGAGATTGCCGATGTGGATTGGTGTTGGTGGTACACCAGCAAGTGCTGTTCGGGCCGGAAAGCTCGGAGCGAACATGGCTTTAGGTTTACTAGGTGGCGAGCCTGAACGTGTTCAGCAGTTAACGAATCTTTATTGGCAAGCAGCGAATGATGCAGGTCACGATTTATCACAGTTAAAGGTTTCCGTCACAGGTCACGGCTATATCGCGGAAGATGGTGCACAGGCGATGCGTGAATTTACACCGCATTATAATCAGTACATGCTACATTTTATGAAAGATCGCGGGATGCCCTATACCCCGATGGTACCAGAGCAAATGATGCCACAACGTGTAGCGAATCAAATTTTAGCTGTTGGTAGCGCTGAGGAACTCGCAGAGAAGATTTTATATCAACATGAGCTATTTGGTCATTTACGTTTCATGGGGCAATTTGATATGGGGAATCAACCATTACATCGAGTTGAAAAGGCAATTGATTTATTGGCCAATGAAGTAGCACCAATTGTGCGCAGAGCTTTATCTAAATAACAAAGTGTTGAATGTAGAAGGTATTTTAAACAAACTAGTTTTATTAATAGGAGGAAGAAATCATGACAAATGAAAAATTAACTATCGGAATTATCTTAGGAAGCACTCGTCAAGGTCGAGTTAGCCCTGAAGTTGGAGATTGGGTAAAAGGAATAGCTGACGAACGTGGGGATGCAAATTATGAAATTATTGATATTGCAGATTACCAATTGCCGTTTTTAGGAACAACTGATGGAACAGAACCTGGAATAGCAGCTTGGACTAAAAAGATTTTTAGCCTAGATGGATTCGTATTTATTGTTCAAGAATACAATCACAGTATTTCTGGAGCTTTAAAAAATGCACTTGATATTGCAAATCGAGAAGCTTGGAATAACAAAGCAGCAGGAATCGTTAGCTATGGTGGAGCAGGTGGAGCTCGTGCAGCTGAACACTTACGAGGAATTTTCGGAGAATTAGAAGTTGCAAGTGTAAAAGGTCACCCAACATTATCTCTTTTTACTGATTTTGAAAACTTTTCAACATTTAAACCATCTGAAAACCATCTACCGACTGTCAACTTAATGCTTGACCAAGTGATAGCATGGAGTGGTGTATTAGAAACTTTAAGATAACATAGTTTTTCTGATAATCAAGGCATTCATAGCAGTAGAAACACAAATAATATAAAGTACTTGGAGGAATATAGGAGTGAAAATTTTAGTAACAGGTGCAGCCGGAAATCTAGGCTCAAATATTATTGAAAATTTAGTAAATAAAGTGCCAATTTCTGATATCATAGCAGGTGTACGTGATCCACATTCAGAAAAGGCAAAAAGCTATGAAGCACAAGGTATTGAAGTTCGCTTAACCGACTTTGAAAATAAAGAATCATTAGTTGAAGCTTTCAAAGGTGTGAATCGCGTCTTCAATATTTCAACATTTGGTGATGTGGAAACATCAATTCGTCAACAAACAAATGCGGTAGAAGCTGCAAAAGAGAATGGCGTTTCACAAATGATTTACTCAAGTGCGCCACGTGCGGATGTTAGTAACTTCATTTTAGCTGGTATTCACCGTGAACGTGAAAATATCATTAAAGAATCAGGTATTTCATATGTATTTGTGCGTAACAACTGGTACGTTGAAAATGAATTAGGTACAATCCAACAATGCTTAAATGGCAAACCATGGGTTACATCTGCAGGAGAAGGAAAAGTAGCTTGGGTGTACCGTCCAGATTTAGGTGAAGCGACTGCCAATATTTTAGCAGGTAAAGGACATGATAATAAAGCATACGAATTAGCTGGTGAAAACTTAACACAACAACAATTCGTAGATGTAGTTAATGAGGTTACAGGCAAGGAAATTTCTTTATTAGCTGTAAATTCTGAAGCACATGCAAAAATGCTAAAAGAGGCTGGCGTACCAGAAGAATTTGTATCATTGACAGTAATGATTCAAAAAGGAATCCGTGAAGGTGGATTAGAAGCATCTCATTCTGATTTAGAAATGCTATTAGGTCGGAAGCCAACAACTGTAAAAGAAGTATTGCAAATCTTATTAAAATAATGATGAAAGCCGCTGTAGGATACAGTGGCTTTTTTAATGCGTGAAATAAGGTAACGAATAGTTCTCTTTCTTACGCAATCGGGTGCTTTAGTTGAACAAGAAGGCCGATCCTTTTATCGGCTTTTTTTACATCATAACGGTGTCGTAACTTTTAAGTTTTGACACCTTAAAGTGATAGTGATAGATTAGGGGTTACCAAGGTGTCACATATTAGTGTCATAAGTAAGGGGGCTTTTTGCTATGAAATATGGCTATGCGAGGGTTTCGACGACTCACCAAGATCTCCACTCGCAATTAGAGCAATTGGAGCGAGAATGCTGTGATAAAATATTCAAAGATAAATTTACTGGAACGAAAAGAGATAGACCCGAATTTAACAAAGTACTTGATTTGTTGCAAAAGGACGACACATTAGTCGTTACTAAACTAGATCGTTTCGCTAGATCGACATTGGATGGTATAAATACAATTAAGGAGTTATTTGAAAGAGGAATTTAAGTTCATGTTTTAAATATGGGGCTGGTTGAAGATACAGCTACGGGACGGTTAATATTCAGCGTGATGTTGGCCTTTGCAGAGTTCGAAAGGGATATGATTGTCGAACGGACTCAAGAAGGAAAGGCAATAGCAAGGCTATCGCCAGACTTCAAAGAGGGGAGACCGAGAAAGTATTCATCAAAGCAAATAGATCATGCCCTTATGCTGAAAGAATCTTTTTCTTATAATCAGGTTGAGGATATGACTGGCATATCAAAAAGTACATTAATCAGGGCAAAGCGTAAAAACAGGATAAGGTAACAAATGATACGCTTTTTTATAGGTGAATATTAATATTTAAAAGAGCACTAAGCTATCCTATCAATTAGAAGCAGGGCTTATATAGATTAATATTTTATATACTTTCCTTTTCAACAGGTCTTACAACTAGGTGTAGCTAATTTTTCTTACTATCTTCCACCTAAGTAAATTTTAATAGAACCTTTGTTAGGTACAACTCTATATGATTCATAAGGTTTTTTATCGAGGCCGTTGGTTCGTTTGTTTGCATATCCTAATTTTCTCGTAATTTCCATTAAACGATTTTCCAAATCACTATACTTTTCATTATTCATTTGTGCAATTTGTATTTTCTTTTTCAATATATGCATCTCTTTATGAAGTTCTGGATCTTTTTCTACATTTAAGATTGCCTTTAGAATATCTTCCACTTGTTTAATGGGAACTTCACTGATTTTTTTCAGAACATCAATTTGTTCTACAGTATGTAATTTGGAGAGCATTACAACCGATTCATTTTTTAGTCCATTTGGTTTGTCTATATACACACAGTTTTTAGGAATGGACTCTTGCTGATTCATTGGTCTTCCTTTTTTAATTTTTTTATATTTTTTAGGATCTTTATGATATATAATTTCTATTTCTTTTGCTGAGCGTAGTTGGGAAAAGACCATTTGGTGATTTTTGGAAATCAAACAAAGAGCTGGTACTATTTTGTTTTCATTAATACGTATCAAATGTATATTGCCCACCATTTAATAATGCCTCCATCTATAATATTATCAACCAATATCATACTTATTTAAAAAATCTTCAAAGTGTTTTTCTCTCCATCCATTAGCTCAATGCCCCCGCTGTGCCTTCACTGTCTGCAGAAACCATTTCCGCATACTATTTTGGGCTAGATTTAACTTCAGTAGAATAATGCTGCCTACCGTCAATTTCTATCACAACCTTTTGGTTGTTGGGAAGTATTGGTGAAAGACCTTTCCATTGATAAGAGTAATTCCCGTTTCTTTGACATTTAGTATAGGAATCCTCATTTAATTATATCTTATTATCGTTCCTCAATGTGTCTCGAAAAAACCGAACGTTTCCAAAGTGATATTGCAACTATTAGAACGTTTTGTTGTGTGATTTTTAAACCTATTGCAACGTATATATTTCCACAAGTATTACTTCAATTGATTAGGGAATCAACCTTTAATGGGATTTGTTACTTCTCAACAAAAGTAAATAAATATACTGCAAGAAACGCCCGATTGTATAGGAACTATGCATTTCCAGTTAAGTCACAAGAAAAAGGGAGCAGAATCAAAAAACTTAAGTGAATCTAGTTTAATTGCATTTTGTTATTTTATTGCTAGAATTAAAGATGAACTAAAGTCTGGAAACAATAATGATAACTTAATTATAGATAGGTGAACCGATTTCAAATTTAGATTGGGAATCACATTAATTTTATATTTAGGTTCTATATTTAGATTAATTTAATTGAAAGTTTTATTGCTAAGGAGAAAAATCAATTACAACTGTCCATATCAACTCATAACATGGACTTTCTAAAGTGTTTAAAAGATTAATGATTTCTAGTGGAGTGAAAGAAAATACTAATCATTTTTTACTAGAAAGGAGTATGAAAAAAGAGGTTAAGGGCAGCTTTTTTGTTGTAATTGAATAATCCAATGCTCCAATGCTCTTCTAGACAGAATTTGGGCAGCACTAGAACCAGATATGGATTTTCAGAAAACAGTACTACATGTGTTTTGAATGATGTTTATGAATCGGCGTAGAGTATGGATGTAAGAAAGTAGGGGCGGTATTTTGAAAATACGTCAATACTTAATTTAAGTTTATTTATAAATCCCTTCTACGATTAAAGGGAAATGGAAAAAAATATCGAAATAAGTATATAGTAAGTATTTCTCACATACATTTTGGAAATGATGGTGAATAAACTAGTTTATTCAATTAATTCTTTATGTATGTTGAAATGGGAGGTGCTCTATATGTTTATGAAAGGGGCTGTTATAATGAATAACATTAATTTACAAAAGCAAGATTCACTAATTTACTCTCACATAACTATTAATCAAAGTCTTGTTAGTAATTATGAAGGTGATATTAGATCATTACAGAATCAGCTAAATGTTCTTAAAGATATTGTGGAGGGCTCATTCTCAAAAGTGAAGGGGTATTTTCAGGAATGTATTAAGGATAATAATGAGTGTATAACAAATACTTACTTCAAGGGTTTGATCATTGAATTTTTGGCATCAGAAAAGAAGTTTAATACAAATGGATTAAATTTAATAAATAATATAAGTAATGATTTAAAATCGAAAAAATTAGATGTAACTACATATAAATACTTAAAAAGTGTAATAAACCATCAACAGAATTTTGTTACAGAACTTTTTGATAAAGAATTGGATTTTAATCGTATAGAGTTTATGAGCAACTATATAAGAGAGTTTACACGATATTTGAAAATGGATTTAAGTATAGAAAGTTTACCTGACTTACCTAACCGACAAGTTTCACTTGGAGTTCAAAGTATTAAAAGACAAACAATAAAGTTTGATTACAATCCTAATGAAAAAATCACTGCATAGGGGCTAATTAGTTATGACTGAGGATAAGTATAATAAATTTATTGAAGTAATAAACCTGGATAAAGTGGAATTAAATTCTCTTGAATGTAAACAGAATCTTGATTTTGAACACTTAGAGAAAGGGAATCTGGATATAGTTTTAAAATCAGAGTTAAAAAAAACTAATATTGATGGTATAGAAATTCTAATACAAATGGACTTTAATGTATTAGCTGTAAATACAAATGGAAATGAAGAGAAAGAAAATGACGATATACCAGAAGAGGATATCCTTTTTAGTATCGATTTTGTCTTAAACTTAAAATACAATTTAAAGATTGAGAATGAGAATGATTTTTTAATTGATATTGATATAGAGAATGAGTTAGAAACCTTTGTAGATCGAAACGTACCTATTAATGCTTGGCCATATGTGAGAGAAACTGTAAGCTCAATTACAACGAGAATGGGATTCCCGGCCCTAATAATACCTCCTTATAAATACACACCAAAGTATTAGGATATGGCACTTACCTTTTATGAGAACAAGAGTATTAGTAATAAACCTTTGATTAAAGCAGTTGTAGATGAAGTTGAAAGAAATCGGGAAGTTTTTCTTTTTATTTCAAGGATGTTTTCAATTTACAATAAAAATGATGTGTCTAATTTACCTGAAGTGTATAGACAAATTAATTTAATGCTGTCTTCACCTGCATTAAACTTAGCCGAGAGTAAAGTTGATTATCTAGCAAAAGTATTGGGAAATATATATGAATTAAATTCTGAGCAATTTAATGATACAAGAGCAAAAATTTTAGAAAATGTCATATTCTCTTTCGGACCCATAACGAAAGGTTTCCTAAGTGAAAGGCGTTATGTTGAGCCTGTAATTAAGGATGAAAATAACGTTGTTGGTGATTCGGATAACAAATGTGATATAGTATCTTATTACGATGATAAAAACCCCTTGGAGTTTGTTGAATGCAAGGCTAATATTAGTAATGTTATACCCAAATTCCGTCCATTTGAAAAAGCTAAGCAAGCTGATCAAGATAAAATTAAGTACTTAGCGAATTGTTATAGATATTTAAAACAAAATTATTGTGAACCTAAAGTTTACTTTGCTTGCTACAATCTGGACTATGAGCAGGAATTGAATAATCTCCAAAATAATTGGGGATATAAATATATGGATTTTATTAATCCAGTTGAAATAATTAACGGGAAAGTTTAAAGGATTAGAAAAAACACCTTAATCTAAGGTGTTTTTAATTTGCCTGAAAATCAATATTAATGGCTAATAGAGAATGAAAGAGGAGGGAATGGATGTGCGTGTTGAGTTGATTAAGTCGATGGAATGGAATTACATCTTAGATATGATGTACATGGCGAAGCAAATACTCATTGAACTGATAAATGGATATATGGATTTTGTAGATTGTGAAACAATTATTTTGGATCCACTTTATGAATGCGAAGTATTAATAGAAGAAACTGAAGACATGCGCGATAAAGTAAGTAACTTACTCGAAAAGTTGAAAAGTAAAAAGTGAATAAAAATACGACCATCTATTGAGCGGATGGTCGTTTTTTTTATAGTGAAGGATAACTTAGTAATGTAAAGCAATTTTACTAGTGTCAAATCTGATAAACAGTCGTGGAGTTTCTAAACTTCTGTGTTTTTGCTATTTATTCACATTAGGCAACAATGATTCCCCGCAAGTTTGCGATGGGCAAACGGTTTTGTTATTCTATATGTATATTCTTTAAATGAAGTTACTGTTTTCTTCAACTAGTGAAAGTCGTTACACTTTTTGCATATGCAGAAAGAGACTCGGCATAAATGTTCAGCCTTTATATTCCTAATTTATAGGAAAAGTTAGGTAGACGTGTTACACGTCAATAAATTACATTGCATATCAAAAGTGATACTTACGCATATTGCGTGAACTATATTAAAACCGATTTTTCCTATTCAGGAGATGTCGGTTTTTTGCATTCAAAAAGTTATTGAAGGGAGATGGAAGAGGATCTATTGAAATATGAAAATAGGGTTATTTTAAAACGTATTTACTTAGCAATCGCTAGGTATAAATGCGTTTTTTTATTTATTTAAATACAAAAATAGAAAGGGTTGTTAGGTATGTCGATTAATCTTGATAATATGACGGCTGTCCAAAACAAGCAACAAGACGGTATGCTAGGGCATTTAATGTGGTTCTCGGTTGGCAAGCAATTAATCAAAATGGATGATTTGGAGCGAGCACTTATTCAGTCAGGATTGCCTGTTGAATGGATGCCGAATGCGATTCGTCCAGCCGATGCATTTCGAAGAAGTACTAAAGAGATAGAGACTAGAAAATCTACTGGGCACGCTGGAGTATTCGAGAACTATCTTATTCGTGAAGTGTTCTCGGACAATAGCCACGTGCAGCGGAACATTGTAGTGGAGACTGTGGATCAGGCTGGTAAACGTCTTAATTACAGCAGTAGAGCGGGAGTAATCACGCTAGATAAGCACAATAGTTCTCTAACATTTATAACGGAGAACGAAATTGCAAAAGAGCTGTGCTATGAAGCGGAACGAAATTTTAATATTTATAGAAAGCATTATTCAGCCCAGCAAATAAGAGTAATGGTTAATAAAATCTTACAATCTTTAGCACCCACACCAGTACGCCAAAACGGGGGAATTTACTTTGTCCCAGATTCACACACGAAAGGGTTGAATCAGCTTGTAAGCTTCACGTCCTCTCTTGAGAACAGTGAGGGGTTCAAGATACCCGTTGTTAATACATTCGATAACCGACAAATGGTGAACACGAAGCTAAATGACCATTTAGAATCTATTTTAAATGATTGTAAATCGAGTTCAATGTTAAAAAAGGGGCAAGTAAAAGAGATTATCGAAAATGCTAAGTCTGTAATTGCGAACTATCAAAATTACAAAGGCATTATCGCTAGTGAAGCAGGAACGCTAGAAACTAAAATTATGACAATTCGTGCTGCAGTTTCGAAAATGGTTGCGGATCACTAAAAATAGTGGAATGGAGAGATTAATATGACTGAGTTTTATCAAACAATAATGGGAAGAAAATTCTACGATAGAGATGTTGTCGATTGTGTGCAACATATTAGACAGATTGCTCATGAGCTCGAACGTTCAAATGATTTAAAAGAACAGGAATTGCAGATGAAAATGCGTGAGCTTTCAATAAAAGAACAAGAATTGTTTATTCTTTCATCGAAATACTGAAGAGAATTCTTAATAGGAAGTACGGATGCAATAGGAGCCGGCTTCCTTTTCTTTTTAAACTAAAAATTAAAGGAGTTATTCAATATGACAAATACTAATTTTGCGAAATTAGTAGAAATTAAAAATGCACTAAATGCAAAGTTTTTCGAGCGTGAGCAAGAAGTAGAAGGAATACTAGTCGCTCTGCTCTCTAGGCAGCACATGCTAATGATTGGACCTGCTGGAACTGCGAAATCGGCATTGTCGGTTGAATTGGCCAAAATCGTACAGGGAACTGAATATTTCCAGTGGTTGCTGACAAGGTTCAGTACACCCGAAGAAGTATTTGGCCCGTTGTCGTTAAAAGACCTTGAACAAGGCGTGTACAAGAGGAATACAGCAACTAAAATGCCAGAAGCTAATCTGGTATTTCTAGATGAAATCTTCAAGGCGAATTCAGCTATTTTGAACAGCTTGCTAACGCTAATAAATGAAAGGCTCTTCTATAATAACGGAACGCCAGTGACTGTACCCTTGATGTCAGTCATTGGAGCTTCAAATGAATACCCAGAAGAAGGCGAAGGTCTTGAAGCACTTTTTGATAGGTTTCTACTTCGATTCGAGCTAGATTACATTGCTGATGAAACGAATTTTGTTTCTATGATGAAGGGAACCGGCCAAAATCAAGTCATGCCTTCCATGTCGATGGATGAATTAGTTCAATTTCAGTTTTTTACAGACATGGTTACAATTCCTGATGAAGTGTATGAAACACTATCAAAAATCCGTAATGAATTGCGCGATGAAGGAATCCGCCCTTCTGACAGACGTTTTAAACAGTCGCTTTCGGTGCTTCAAGCGAAGGCTTTGATTAACCAAAGGCAATTTGTACAAGTAGATGATATTGTCATCCTTGAAAATGCACTCTGGGAAACGGTTGATCAAAAGGATACCGTATCGCTCATTGTTCGTAGTCATGCACAAGATGTAGTGACTCGTGCCATTGATTCCATACAAAATGAAGCAAATGAAGTGTTCAATTCCATGCTGAAGAATAGTTCTACTGATGCAGGAATGGAAGCTACCCAGAAAATGAAGGCATTGGTGAATGACTTGAATAAGCTTAAGAAACATAATCAAAGCCGATCTATGGATATCGAACCAATACTCGATAAAGTAAAATTGATGCAACAAAAAATCCTGGACAGCATTTTAGAGCCCATGGATTTTAAGAATTCAAATGAAAAGCAAACAGTAGAGATGCCGTTTTAAAAATTGATGAAATAAGAGTTGAAATGTCTAGGGACTTCCTTAGGCATTTCTTTTAAAATAATGAAAGGAAGTGTTCTTCATGAGAAGAAATACAATTCAAAATGAAAATCGTTCTGTATTAAATGCAGACGCATTCGATAAAAGGCGTTTTAAAGAGATTTATGAGATGTCACAAGGACTTCAGAAGATAAATGATAAGGGGGAGTTGCCGACGTTCGAGCCATTACTAGCTGATATTTGGGCATCCTTATTTAAGATGAAACCCGAAATGACGAAAGAGGACGTTGCCGCGGATCTTCAAGTTAACAAATCACTGATGGAAAAAATTATGTCAGATGATTCCTTCGGCAATTATAGAAGCTTCACTCGTTTGGATGATTTATCGTCAGCCATCGGCACAGTGAAATTCGGGGAGAAGACGAATCAATGGCTGGCTGACCAAAAAGAGCAGGATGAAGACCTACAAAAACAGATGCAAGAAATCCAGGCGATGCAAAGACAACTTCAAAAGCAGGAACAACAAAATGGGGCTGGAAATGGTAGTGAGAAGCTACAAGAGGAATTAAAAGAAGCAATGTCAGACTTAGATGGACAACTTCAACAGACATTGGCAAATAACAGCCATAGCTTCTCCAAAGCTATGGAACAAGCAATGCAGGAAACGAAACAGACGAAGGATAGCTTGAAATCATTACTTGGAGGCACGAGTGCTGGTAGTGGTGACGCAGAACTGAAAAAAGTTCCTTTACGAGATCAAATTTCATTAGCTGAAAAAATTGCATCTCATAAACAGATGAAAGAAATTGCAGATTGGGCTGGACGATTTAAACAGATTGCCCGTAGAAAGCAGAAATCCAAGCATAGTGATTCAATGGAAAGAAGTGGGGTTACTTTAGGCAACTATATTGAGCGGCTGTTGCCGATGGAATTGGGCTTATACACACATCCCTTAACGAAGATCGACTTCCTACGTCGGTTTGTAGAAGGCCAGACGATGATGTATGAACAAAAAGGGCATGAGGTATTGGGGAAAGGTCCAATCGTACTTTGTTTGGATCAATCAGGCAGTATGCACAAACTTGATACTCAATCAAAAGGGTTTACGTTAGCTCTTATGTCGATTGCAAGAAAACAGAAAAGGGATTTTTGTTTAATCTTGTTCTCTACTCGGACAAAGATCATTAAATATGAGAAAGGGAAAATTAAAGGCTCAGATATGGTTAGTTTTGCTCAAACCTTCTTAGGCGGAGGTACGAACTTTGCACTGCCTCTTGATAAAGCGATGGATGTCATAAACGAAAGTCGTTTTAAAAAAGCCGATGTCGTGTTTGTTACGGACGGTGAAGACAGATTAAAGGATTCATTTTTAGAAGCATTTAGTAAGAAGAAAAAAGAGAAAGCCTTCAATGTACTTTCCCTTGTAATAGGTAGTAGTACAAATACGGTGACACAGTTTTCCGATAAAGTTGTCCAAGTTAAGGATTTCGATGATAAGGGAAGTTTTACTGCGTTTGAAATCTAAAGAATAAACTGAACATTTTCGCACTGCCTTAGGGTAGTGCTTTTAATTTTTTATTAATCAAGGGAATCTAATATTATTAACTTTCATCGTGAAGAACCTTTGGCATCATTAATAAGAGGGTTTTTAGTGTCGAATATAGAATAATCCGAATAAGGGGGAGAGATGATGAAGAACTTGAAAACCGTAGATCAAGCAAAAGATGAAATTGTGAAATTAAAAGAGTTTGTTGATTTGGTCGAATCCTTTCAGCCAGAGACACTAGAAGATCAAATCATCAAGGAGTACGCATACATAGGTAGTGTTGAAAAGGTCGCAGCTAAAGTAAATGAAATGGGTTATTCGAACGGCAGTCGGCCTTTTGAGAAAGAAGATATATCAATCATTATCAAAAGTAAACCTACGGGAGATTTGCACAAATTGATTAGGTCAGGATACTTAAAAAAGACGAGACATTTACGAAGTAAAATTGAAAAGTATAGTTGGTAAGATAAATCGACAAAGATTATCTAATATTTTATAAAGTACAAAAGTTGAGCGACCAGTTTGGCAAATATTTAGGAAGTGAGAGGAGAGTAAAAAGGTGATAAATCAAGCAGAATGGCTATGGCGACGTATTATTGAAAGAGGTTCGAATATAGAGGAAAACTTTAAAGAATCATTAAATCTTCAGCCAGGTGCAAGTGATGAAGAGTTTCAACTTATTGAAATTACATTGGGCGTTTCACTTCCTGAAGAAATGAAGAACTTTTATAGGATGTATAACGGACAAGTTTGGCAAAATGGGGGGAATTCATTTTTAAGGAACTTAACTATTTCTCCTACTTTTGAAATTATAGAAAATTGGAAATTTCTTCAGGAGGAATTTGATCCAGATGATGAATTAGAACTTGATATCGGAGAAGAAATTAAGCCGGTACTCTGGCATTCTAAGTGGATTCCAATTGCAGAAAACGGTGGAGGTGATTACCTTTGCATTGATACAGATCCATCTGAATCAGGCGTGGTAGGACAAGTTATATATTATTGGCATGATTGGGGAAATCGATCGGTTGAAGCAAAGACTCTCTTTGAATTCATAGAGATTTGTTTGAACGAGGAACAAGTGAGTTAATCATTGATTAGAAAAGGAAATAATCCATATATGAAATAATGCTACTACCTTTATTTATACTTTGCAAAGTACTTAAACTAACAGGTGCGTTTCAAAGACAAGTAGAGGCGCATTTTTACTAACTGGCAGTAGAGTTTAATAAGGAATTATTTATATCTAAAGTTATAAAATGAATTTAATGGAGGTGAAAAATGAATTGGGCTGTATTAAAAGATTTAAAAACCATACTTGGCTTTATAACGTCCTTTTTATTTGCAGTTGCTGCAGTTGTCCTGGCAATAAATAACAATAGTTACTGGATTGTATTCGTTGTCTTTGCCTTAATTTTATCATTTATTAGTGTAGGAAGAGCAGACAAAATATCCAAACAAAATAACAATTAGAATCTTGGTTTCGCGAACTTGGTACATTACTTCAGGAAGGGAAAAGGTGCACCTGTTTAACTATTCGGGCAGAATCGTTTGAACAAGGAGGGGAATTTGATGTTAAATCATATCACTTCAAAATTTGGAATTAAGGTACAATCAATTAACGAAGTTGAAGATTCTCATAGCTCAACAGTTTATAAATGTAATTTGCTAAATGGTGAAAATGTTTTTTTGTATGGAGAAAGGACTTATAGAGGCGTTTTCACCTGAAGGAGTCCCTTTCCCAGTCGAAACCGTAAAGGGTAATGGTTCTTCTAATCTCACACTAACTGTATGGAGAAGCCTTCAATCCTTATATCGCTTTACCTATTCAGGACAGTAATGGATATTTTAGACCAATTGCACTGTTTTATGAACTAACCTACAATAGGTATAAACGACAAATATTGGAGGTTCATATTTTGACTAATGAGTGTAATAAACTTAGATTATGCACCTTATTAGGAAAAGAAAGCAAAGGACTTATTTTTCAAGTTTCCTTGTCGCTGACATATAAATTAGCCTTAATAAGGGTCGTCTCATGAAACGATGGTCCGTACGTTTAATGGTGTTTGGATTGCTTTGGATGGGTTTATTATTTGACTATGATGGGGAGTCTAGCTCTTTTTCATTTCTACTAGTCACATGTGCAGCTGCCTTCGCTTGTTATTTCTTTCTCACGGTCGTGAAAAAGTCTATAGTGTTGTACATATGCCTACAAATTGTAATTTTCACGGTGACATTCTTAGAGAGTCATTTGGTATGGATATGGATTCTTTTGCTTTATGTGACAATAGAAGCAATTTTTCAATTGCCTGTTTATATTTATCGTTTATACATAGCTTTCAGTTTAATAATGCTTATTTTATCGTGCATGGTAAAAAAAGAATGGCCATGGTCGTTATTCATATTTGCTGGATTTCTTCTATTCCTAGCGGTTCTACTTAATCGAAATGTTGAAGAAAGAAGAGAACAGAGGGATTTGTATGAGCAAGTACTCGGAGAATATCGCCAGTTGAAGAGATTGAATGTTGAAAATGAACGGGTAGTAAGATTAGAAGAACGGACGCGTATTGCCCGAGACATTCATGATTCTGTCGGGCATAAGCTAACTGCGCTACTCATGCAGCTTGAAATGCTTTCGATTAAGAAAAAGTCAGCTGAATATGATGATTTAAAAAAATTGGCTCAACAAAGTCTTGAAGAAACAAGGCTAGCAGTGAAAACATTGAAACATGAAGAAGTGGCAGGAATTGCTTCGGTTTTGCAGTTGATTAGAAAATTAGAGTCAGAAAATCACCTGCTCGTCAGGTTCACGACGAAACAGGGTGTGCTCCAAACGAAGTTAACGAATCAGCAAAGTATTGTTCTTTACCGTTCTATTCAGGAAGCGTTGACGAATACGATGAAACATGGTTCTGCGCGAGAGGTGGCAGTGACACTCGGTCGTTCAGCCATTGGTAATGTGGAGTGGACGGTTACGAATCAAATAGCAAATCCCGTATCATTTGAGATTGGTTTCGGTTTGACTGCGATGCGGGAACGGGTTGAAGAAATAGATGGGTATCTGCGAATTTATCAAACAGAAAAAGAGTTTACTATTGAAGGTTCGATGCCTGTGAAAGGGAATTTGCCATGAAGGTGAAAATAATGATTGTAGAAGACCAAGTGATTGTTAGGAAAGGCTTACGTATGATTGTAGAGCAGGATGAACAATTTTCGGTTGTGGCGGAAGCGGGCAATGGAATTGAAGCAATCGGTATGATGGAAATGCATAATATTGATTTAATATTACTCGATATACGAATGCCGGAAATGAATGGTATACAGGCAACTAAAATAATCAAACAACGATGGCCTGAGGTGAAAATATTAGTTCTTACCACTTTTAATGATGATGAAGCTGCGATGGAAACACTAAAAGACGGTGTGAATGGCTTTATGTTAAAAACATCTGAACCAGACAAGCTTATTCAAGCGGTGCATAGTTGCTTGCAAGGGGGACTTGTTTTACATGAGGAAGTTGCCGCGAAAATGGTACCGCGATTGTTAAAGAAGAGAGGCAAGGAACCGGTGCATGTTCCACTAACTGTACGGGAATTTGAGATTGTGAGACTTGTTGGGGAAGGAAAGACGAATAAGGAAATTGCGGGGCAGCTGTATCTATCAATTGGGACAGTTAAAAATCATCTAACTCAAATTTTACAGCAGTTAGAGCTTCGAGACCGGACACAGCTCGCTATTTATGCGGTTAGAAATGATCTTGTTTAAATTGTCTCTTCGGAGGCAGTTTTTTTTATTTCAAAATTTTGCTTTTAAGTGACGGAAGTCACCTCACTCTCGTGACTGGCGGCAGTGTGAATTGAGAGGTTCATGGCTTACTATAAAGATAAGAGATAAGAGGAAAGGTGAGGGTCAGATGTTAGAAGCGGTGGCGTTAACGAAGCATTTTAAACAGCATAAGGCAGTTCAAGGCATAAACCTGCATTTGGAGCGTGGAGAAATTGTTGGACTTTTAGGTCCTAATGGCGCAGGGAAATCGACAGCGATCGCGATGATTTCTTCCTTGATTTCACCTACTCAAGGTGAGGTCCGTTACAATCAGGTCGACGTACTAAAGAAGCCACATGTTCTTCGTGCAAAGTTGGGTGTCGTTCCACAAGAGATTGCACTTTATGATGATTTAACAGCAAAGGAGAATCTTGAGTTTTTTGGACGCATCCAGAAAATAAAGAGTAGTGAGTTAAAGGGAAGAGTCAAAGAAGTACTAGAACAAATAGGCTTAAGTGATCAAGGGAAAAAATTAGTAAAACATTTTTCAGGAGGGATGAAGCGGCGTTTGAATATTGGGGCTGCCTTACTTCATGAACCAGAGATATTAATCATGGATGAACCCACAGTCGGGATTGATCCGCAGTCAAGGAAATATATATTGGAAACCGTGAAGCGGCTAAATCAGGAAAAGCAGATGACGATTTTATATACGAGCCACTATATGGAGGAAGTAGAATTCTTATGTGACCGCATTTATATTATGGACAGAGGGAACGTGATTGCTTCAGGTACAAAAGATGAAATCAAAAATATATTATCTGCTGAAAATACAATTTTAGTGAAGCTTCAACGGAGAAATGAAGTGTTTTTGCATGCCCTACAGAAGGAAGCTGTCATTTCCCGGCTTGATGGGCATGAAAATCGGGTCACAATTGTTATACCAAAAGATGTACAATTCGTTTCCGAGTTATTGAAAATTGCTGAAGCATCAGAGGCTGTCATCCAAAGTATTGAAATTCAAACGCCATCACTTGAAGATGTATTTCTTCATTTAACAGGGAGGGCGCTGAGAAATTGAGAGTCTTGTTGTCTTTTATCAAAAAAGAATTTCTATTGGTTTTACGTAACCGTCAGGAACTACTCGTATTGGTAGCGATGCCATTGATATTGATTACTATTTTAGGGTTTGCACTCGGTGCATTTCTTGATGGAGAAGTTTCTCCGATTACAGGAGAAGCCGCGCTCATCATGCATACCAGTGAAGAAGAGGAATTCAGCATTTTCATGAGTGAGCTATCTAAATTGCAATTGCCAGAAGAGGCTAAATTGCAAATTGAAAAGCAAGCAGAGGCATTACTGCCCATTACAATATTACAAAGTGAAATCTTTGGAGATTCACAGCTTCAATCAGTCATCACGTTAACAGAACTTCCTGTTTCACAGTTGCAGGTGGCGAAGGAAGCTGAACAATATTCAGCAATCATCGAGGTGCCTGAACAGTTTACGAGCAAAATGTTGAAGTCCCTTTTTATTGAAGAAACAGAGGTGCCAGCGCTTACTGTTTACTCGAATGAAAGCAAGGAGCTTTCAGCAGGAATTGTAGAGGATGTCGTGAAATCTTTTCAAGAACAGTTTTCCTTATATGCAGGTTTAGGAAGAGAAGGTTTTCAAATGGAGGAAGGAACAATGCTTTCGGCAAATGTGAGTGGAACTGTTGAGACACTGACAAAAAAAGAGCCGATTGGTGCTTTCAGTTATTACACAATCGGGATGAGTGTGATGTTCGTATTATTTATCGCTGCCACTGTCAGTTCACAAACGTTCTTAGAGAAAAAGCGACACGTATTTGATCGTATTTTATTAGCAAATGTACCTCGCTTAACATATGTGACGAGCGTCTTTTACTCGACATTCATCATTGCACTTTTGCAGCTAGCGATATTATACACAGGAG
Organism: Sporosarcina sp. Y352; assembly: GCF_056786535.1. Classification (NCBI taxonomy): domain Bacteria; kingdom Bacillati; phylum Bacillota; class Bacilli; order Caryophanales; family Caryophanaceae; genus Sporosarcina; species Sporosarcina sp. Y352. The sequence continues at coordinate 14,908 of NZ_JBXCJE010000001.1, read as the reverse complement.
CGGCCGTTTTTTACGGTGTGTATTGGCCTGATCTAGTTGCGCTTTTATGTGTAACGCTTGCTTTGTGTTCAGCAGTAGCGGGATTTGCCGTCCTATTGATGGCGTTGAATAATCGTTTAGGGAATGACTCTTCTACAAAGTTATTTATGAGTGCTTTTGTTCCAGTCATAGCTTTTTTAGGAGGCAGTTTTACTCCTGTAGGGAGTATGTCTGATTGGATGGTGAAAATCGGTGAATTAACTCCAAATGGGGCTGCGTTGTCCGCGTTTATGGATGTGCAACAAGGAGCTGGGGTAGCTGAAGTTACGGATCATCTTTCGGTGTTACTTATTCTAACTGTTGCACTATTTGCTGTTGCTTACCTTACTTTTCCAAGAAAGGCGGGAGCAGTTTGATTGGAATCTTATTAACAAAATTCCGCTTAACTATTCGAAAACCATGGCCATTTATCATCTTAACAGCAGTTTGTATCCTGTTTGCTTTTTTTATTGGGCAAGGGAGCAGTAGTAAAATGGTTGTTCCTGTATTTAGTGAAATTCCGGATGGAAAATCTATATTGGTGTTAAATAAATTGAATGAATCCGATGTTTTTACGTTTGAAAGTGTGGACGAACAAGAGATGAGAACTGCTGTGCAGGATGGGAATACAGAAGCAGGCCTGCACATTAGAGAAAAAGATTTCTCAGTCTTGGTTTCCTCCAATTCCTCGAACATAGCAATCCTTGAGCAATTTGTTCGAAAAATTTATTCTAATAACCAACAAAAGGATGAACTTTTGAATTCCCTTGCATCGGAACAAGAAAGAGTGGATGCTGAGGAAATATGGGAGCAATCATTTGCTGAGCCGATGTTTAGCGTGGAGAAAGAAAACTTTCGAAATAATGAGTCAAAAATAATGGAAAATCAACTTCATGGCATTTTCGGTTTTTCATTGTTCTTCGTCATCTATACGATTGCATTCAATGTCATCTCTATATTAGAAGAAAAGCAAGATCGAATATGGGACCGAATGATTTTATCCTCGGTTAAAAAATGGGAAATGTATGCAGGGAATTTACTCTATAGCTTTATCATGGGCTATGTACAAGTCTTACTCATTTTCATGGCCTTTCACTACGGGGCAGGTGTCGATTTTTACGGCGGCTTTAGTAAAACGCTCATTGTGCTTATTCCATACGTACTCTCGATCGTTGCGCTTTGCATCCTAATTGCCGGGCTATCAAAATCGCTTCGTCAATTCAATTCGTTCATTTCAATACTTTCCGTCAGCTTGTCGATGCTTGGAGGCGCTTATTGGCCAATCGAAATCGTTACTTCGGATGTCATGTTGTTCCTTTCAAATTTCTCACCCATCCTGTATGGCATGGAAGCGTTAAAAGGAGCGACGATTTATGGAAGCAGCTATTTGGAACTGCTACAGCCGATGAGTATTTTGTTACTAATGGCGGTTGTAATGATGGGAATCGGCATTAATGTAATGGAAAGGCGAAAGATATAAATAGAAACGACGAAACACACGAATCTTATGGGGAGTTACCCTGGATTCGTGTGTTTTTTTGAGAAAATAAAAACACATGACATTTGTCACCTGATAATCATGACAAAATTGACGGAATTTCACTTTTATCGATATATAGAATAATAGATAGAAATAGCGGGGGTGAGAGAATGGATAACGTAGTTGAAATCAATGGATTGACAAAGGTTTTTAAAGAAAAAAAGGCAGTTGACGATGTTTCATTTTCAATTAAACGTGGTGAGATTGTCGCCATTCTTGGACCAAATGGAGCTGGAAAAAGCACAACCATGTTAATGATGCTTGGAAACTGGCACGTTCCGTGTGGAGCAGGGGAAAGCTGGAGATAACATCAAATGCTTACCTATTGCCAACATCACTGAAAGAAAGAATAGAAATAAAAGAAACGAAAATTAGATGTGATATCAAGATTGTCCAGACTAAAATAGTTTGGGCTTTTTTGATTCTTCCGGTTGAAACCTTTATTATTGAAGGAACAAGTCAAGTCGGATACAACAGTAGGATTCGGTTTCCGCGAAAGTCGTTTTAAACAAGCAGATGTTGTTTTTGTTACAGACGGGGATAATAGATAGGTTCGATATATGGCTACCGTAAAATCACTGCCCTACTCAACCAGGATACCGGAAGCTGGCTGTTTAAAAGGTAATTTGATCCTTGTCTCAAAAACAGGGATCAGTCCAAACTGCTTACGATAAGCATAGCGTTTTTTGTTTGGATTATGATTTTAACTTAGCTTGATGGTTATGCGGAAGGATTCTTAAAAGAGTCAGATACAGAGGGGAAAGGTATAGATTTAATTGACGAAGGAGAGATTATCAAAGGGATCCTTAACGGCGTAGGCATATCAAAATAATGGCTATGATGAGCTAGAAAAGGTAGGTATACTATTTGCAGAGTGGTCTGAGCCTGAAGAAAATTTTTCGAACTTATAGTGAAAACGAAAAAAGTAATAACGTTGTGAGTATAGGAACATAGGAGCGAAAAAAATGGACAAAACAGTATATCTGGTCAGGCATTGCCAAGCTGCAGGACAAGAGCTGCAGGCAGAATTGACTGAAGAGGGAAAAGAACAAGCGAAAGAACTGATGCGCTTTTTTGAAAAGCGGAATATTAAGCACATCATTTCCAGCCCTTTCACGAGGGCGATTCAATCCATCCAGCCAACAGCTGACAGCCTAGACCTGCAGGTGGAAATTGACGATCGGCTTGCTGAGCACAAGCTGATTTCAAAAAACCTAAAAGACTGGCTGGAACGCGTCGAAGAATCCGTCCGGGACATGGACTTGAAAATGGCAGGCGGAGAATCAAGCCGTGAAGTAGCAAAAAGGGGAATGGAAGTGCTTGAAGCAGCAACTGACGGCACCGTGCTGGCTACTCATCGAAATACGATGGGGCTTTTATTGATGCAAATTGACGGCATGCAGGGGCTCAAAGAATGGACAGGATTGTCGCACCCGGATGTCTACGAAGTGAAAGAAAAAAAGGATACCTATTATGTAAGGAGAATCTGGGGCTGAATAAATGTCAAAAAACCCCCTGATATCTTTATAACAGGAATAGCATCAGATTTGGCCGAGTAAAATGATATAGACATGATTCGAGCATCTGTACTAGGTGTCACAATTAAACTAGACTGAAATTGTGATTCATTGAAGGATTGTACTTAAAGTAACGGGTGGTTACTGAAAGAAGGAATAGAAATAAAAGAAACGAAAATTAGATGTGATATCAAGATTGTCCAGACTAGAATAGTTTGGACTTTTTTGATTCTTTCGATTGAAACCCTTACTATAGATGGAACAAGTCAAGTCGGAAGAGGTGGTGATTTTGGTGGAAATAATAAAATTCAAAACTAGACAGCAATTAGAAACAGAAAAGGCAGTTAAAGTAATGCGTGAGTGGGAAGCCCACTTAGAATGGGAAGAAGCAAATTGGTACAATGTAGTAGATAGACAAACGAAGGAAGAACAGAATTTACAGCAAGAGGAAATAGAATGGTTGAATGAATGGGTAGGTGAAGAAAAGTGATTAACATAGTAGTTGATCAAGAAAAGCTGAAAGAGCTTTACCTCCAGAAAATAGATGAGCATCTACAAGAACTTGAATCGGAAGTGTTTTTCATGAATTCGAAGCAACTAGCTACATATTTAAATATGTCATGGAATACGATTGTAACCCACCTTTTATACGATGAAGAATTTCCGAAGATACGCTTAGGGAGTAAGTGGCTGTTTCATAAAAAAGAGGTTGGTAAATATATGGAGAAGTATTACATAGAGGTTCGAAAGAGTGGTGGAGATATCATTTCCTATAAACGGAAGTAAGTTGGAGGAGATGCTTCATGCTATCCAGAAAGTGAAGGAAAGAGTCGGAGAAAAAAATGCGTGACATTTTTGATTTATCAAATGAGAGAATTGAAAGGCTGAATGAAAGGTTAAAGCAGAATGATAATTAACGGAAGGGGATAATTGAATTTTTGTCATTCATAATAATTTGTTGGAGATATCGGTTTCTAATCAAACGCAACACAAATACAACACATGGTTTTAAGAAACGTGATAACGACAGGGTTAATCGACACATTTACACGTCCTCCTGGGACATAATTAAGACAATTTAGAAGAAGTTAAGAAATTAAAAAACCGCTAGAAACGTTGGATTAACAGCGTTTCTAGCGGTTTTTTTATTTTGGAGAATTCGTTAGAAAACGATATGAAGTGAAACTATTATACTCAAATTATACAGATTTACTCGTTCATATTCTCGAAAGTAGCAATTGTACTCTTCTCATCACGTACACGTAAATCTTTAATAATGTGTGCATAATACTTCAATGTGGTGTCAATATCTTTGTGTCCTAACCTTTCGGAAACATAATATATGGATACCTTTTTGTAAAGTAAGATACTTGCGTGTGTAAGGCGTAATCCATGAACCGAAATCAATTCGATGTCAAGACTTTTAAGCATCCTGCGTAATAACTTATTAGTGTATTCATTTGTGATGAATTTAAAAAGTTAATCAATAATAAAGCAAGGTATTTGTGAGTTAACCTAGGAACCGGATGGAATTGGTACATCGGCTCGTCCATCATCTATTTAAAGCATACTTTGGGAGGTTGTTTTTAAATTTAATATCAGAAGGAATAATTTTTAACAGTTGTTAAATTTTAATTAGACTTTGACAGGAGTAAAGTAGTGCTTTTAAGTTAATGCAATTAGATATCCTAATGATTTCTTGGGAATTTGGACGGAAAGTCATACGTGTTTTATTTAATTACTTCACGCATAGAAATTTTTACGTAAAAAGATGGGAATCACGCATCCTTTGGTGCAGAAATCTTTTTTGCATTACCTCAAACTACCAAAAGTACTATTCTGGAAACTAGTCCCAAGTAGACTTTACTAAATAGTCCAATAACTTATACTTAATGTGTAATCAACTATATTTTAGGAGGCTCGATTAAGTATGAGAAGAAAACCGTTTATCGCATTATTAATTGCCACAAGTTTAACAGTAGGGCTCCCAGCGGCGTATGCAAAGGAAACGCCTGCTCCACCCCCTCAGGCACAGCAAGCTTTTGATAATAAAATTGTCAAGAGAATCAATGTGGATAACATTTATAACGACATTGCCCATCTTTCAAGCGAACCGCGTGTTGCGGGTACAGAAGCCGAATGGAATGCTGCTCAGTATATCAAATCCAAATTCTCTTCATTTGGATACGATACCGAGATTCAGCCTTTTACTTTTGAAAGTTACCAAACGCCAAATGTTTCCGTTACAGTAGCGGGTGATACTCTCTCATCAAATAGCTTTACCTATACACCAAATGGGGAAGTGTCAGGTGAAGTAGTTTATGCAGGTCTTGCAAAAGATACTGATTTGGCAGGTGTCGACTTAGCAGGCAAAATCGCTTTGATCAAAAGAGGAGATATTTCCTTTGCCGATAAGGTGCTAAACGCTGCTAAAGCAGGAGCATCAGCAGTGATCATTTATAATAATACTTCTGGCGCATTAGCTGGAACTCTTGGTGCACCAAATGCTGCATTTGTTCCTACTGTTTCTCTTACAGAAACCGAAGGAGATAGGTTAGCATCATTAGCTGTAGGACAAACTATTTCCGCAACTGTCAAAGTCACGGGTGGCGGCGTTCTACAAAAAACATCCCATAATCTTGTTGCTGTCAAAGAACCTACTAATAAGAAGAAAGCTACTAACCAGATTATAGTTGTTGGTGCCCATCATGACTCTGTTCCGGGATCTCCAGGTGCCAATGATGATGCTTCCGGAGTAGCTACTTCCATTGAGTTGGCTCGTGTAATGGCCAACATACCTACTGATACTGAAATTCGCTTCGTGACGTTCGGTGCGGAAGAATTAGGACTTCTTGGATCCTATGCTTATGTCGAAACTCTATCCCAAGATGAGCGCGACCGGATTGTCGGTATGTTCCAAATGGATATGGTCGGAAGTAGGGATGCTGGTGAACTGGTAATGTTCACTGTAGATGGAGAGAAAAATGTCGTCACTGACCTCTCGGCAGCTTCCGGAGTGAGAACAGGAAATCCATTGAGTTACGGAAAAGAAAGCCGAAGCGACCACGTGCCGTTTTATTATGCGGGCATTCCAGCTGCTTTATTTATTCATAGCCCTACTGAACCTTGGTACCATACACCAAATGATTCAATTGATAAAATTAGCAAAGAGAAACTACAAGAAACAGCAGAAATCGTTGGTGCAGCAGTATACCAAGTTGCACGTCCCGACACACCCGCTTTAGAAAGAGCGAAAATTTCACCAAAACCAGTTAACTATGAAAGAGAGCTTGGTGGACTACAATAAGAAATATAGAAAAAAAGCGGGAGAAAGTTTCCACGCTTTTTTTCTATTTGAATTTGTAGAAGTACATTTGATTAAAGTTGGATTGGGATTAATACACCAAACAGGATTAGGAAATTAAATTTTCTTGGGAGACTGTCGAAACTAGGTATCTAGTTATTGAAAAGGATAACAATTCCTAAGATTCATCTAACAGGTAACTCAATTTATAAAATAAGTTTTACAACAAAAAATACTTTTGAAACATTACAAAACACGTACCATTCAGCCAATGAATGGTACGTGTTATTTTTATTGACTTATAAACGGAAGGGGAATTCACAAAGTATTTTTCAAAACTAAAATCTGTAGACATAAGCTGTATATCTACCCTGAAGTCGAAGCCCATAAGCCCAGCCGAATTAATTGAGCTGGTTTTTGTCGTCCTTGTAACATCCCTCCTATTGTTGAGGATGTTGAACGGGAGGTTGAGTACGTAATGAAGTTTTGTGAACAATAAGACCGCTGATTGCAGTTCAGCTGCCTTAAAAACAGTCACCTTAATGGCGTAGCAGCAGTATTGCCGAACCTGGCGATTGATAAACGTGGGGGTATTTGGCAGTATACACAAACTATGCAGTAAAGGATACGAGGTTAACAGAGTCATTTATGAATGACAACCCTTGTACCTATTGGAACTCTAGATGACAATTCTAGAACATCATGATTAAACATTCTAATACATCCACGTGAGACATTCTTACCGATTGAAGCTGGGCTACTTGTGCCGTGTATACCGTAATGAGGCTTTGATAATCCCATCCAAAGCACTCCAAATGGACCTCCGGGATTACGTTGTTTATTGATGATCGTGTAAGTCCCAGAAGGTGTCGGTGACAATATTTTTCCAACTCCAATTGGATAAGCTTTTATAAGTCTGTTTCCATCAAAAAGTTTTAATTTATGTTGTGAAGTAGACACGTCAATCCATATCACCATGAAAATCAACTCCGTTCTTTGACTAATGTATGAATTAGCCTAGGAATTTGTGAATTAACAGAAATTAATAGAACAGTTAATGTGGAAAGAAAGCAAAACTGCTTAACGAAAAGCTCGACCATTATAAGCTGAGAATGAGAAATTTCTTACCCAAATGAGTGTTAGGGAAAAGTACGTGTATTTCCTTTACACTTCTTAATGATTTATTAATACCTACTATATATTCACTGCTTATAATTGAGTTAATAATAAATAAGGAGTGGTTAAATGAAACGAATGATTACTATTTTAGCAGTAAGTATTGCGATGACATCCTTTACTGGACCTGCACTAGCTGCTGGACACGGAGAAGTAGGAAAGGTAATTTCGAAACAGGGACAGCAAAAGATGGTAAACGTAGCACATCGTGGAGCTTCTGGACATGCACCTGAGAATACTATGGGAGCCTTTCAAAAAGGATTTGAAATGAAGGCGGACTATATTGAAATTGATGTTCAAATGACAAAAGATGGGGAGCTTGTCGTTATTCATGACACCACCGTAGATCGTACAACAAATGGAACTGGCAAAGTGGGCGATTTAACGTTTGAGGAAATTAGACAGTTGGATGCTGGTAGCTGGTTTAGTGAAGCCTATGCTGGTGAGAATGTTCCTACTTTTGAGGAAGTATTAGATGCGTTTCGTGGAAAAGTTGGTATTTTAATAGAGTTGAAGGCACCAGAACTTTATCCTGGAGTGGAAGAGAAAATTGCTGATGCTCTGATTGAAAGAAATATGAATATGCCAAATAATAAGAAAATTATTATGCAGTCCTTCAACCATGAATCCATGAAAAAATCTAAAGAACTTTTACCAAATCTCCCTCATGGCGTTCTAGCTGGAGCGAGTTGGGCAAATGTAACGAAAGAACAATTATCTCAATTCGCTACTTATGCTGATTATTTCAATCCAAATATGAACATTGTGACGGATGAACTAGTTAGTGATGTTCATGAAACTGGGATGGAAATTTATCCATACACTTCAAGATCACAAGAACAAGCTTTACATCTATTCGATTTAAATGTAGATGGAATCATTACAGATTATACGGAGCATATCTACTATCATCCTGTAAAAAATAAATAATTTAATATTAGGAAAGCTAGGTAGAGAATTCTTGAGAGAATTCTCTACCTGTTTTATTTAACCATGAAAGGGTGAAACCAATGAAAACACAACCTTATTTCCAAACAACCATAACTAGCGGATCCATCGAAGAACGTGACAGAAGAATTGCTGAATTAACAATTAGAGAGTTTGAAGTTGTGCGCCTTTTCGAAAAAATAGTGGAAAGTGCCAGCAGCCGAACTGGTTTAATTAATGGCCGTCAACTAATCAACCATTCTATGATGGAGGAAGTACTCGTGCAATGTACGGAGCGGTGCTTAGGAGGACGAATGATAGAGCATGAGAACAGGCTTTTTGGTGAAATAAAGAAAAGTGTTAAAGCGAGAATTCAATGTAAAACGCGACCAATCCATAAATTAGTGGACGGGTCGCGTTTCTATCTAAGCTATGTTTGTAAAGTTATTCATCTGAATTTATGCATTACTCGTCATTTCCAATAGTGCTTGTGCAAGGATACGTTGTTCATCTATAGATCCAGATTTCAAAAGCTCCATTAACATTTTCAATTCACTGTTGTGGGGTTCTTCGATAGTTACAGGTTCTTCGTTGCTCAACCCCATGATTTCGTCCTCGACACTTGAAAACATGCAGATAAACACTCCTTTATTGCTATTCTGTCATCATATAAATAGTTACGACAGATTTTAAATAATCTCTATTATCTGCGGTAACCTCAATTTCTTCCCGCTCGTCCAACCTCGCGCTTTAACTTTGGCGACAGAAGGGGGAGTACTTGAAAACAACTTATCCTTTATCTCTTTAGTGAATCCAATCGTAACGCTCCCCAAGTATTCACCATCAATACTTTGAAGTTGGACGGTAAGTGGTCCAAACGTGATTTTCGAAACAACCACATCATGATAACTCCGATTGATAATCTTTCGCCAATTGTCCGAGCGAGTACCTGGCACGTAAGGTGTACCTAATCGCTTGGCGACCACCCCACCATATTGTTCTCTTTCATTACATCAAAAAGTGCCTCACCTTCCGCATGAACGTAGGGAACAATAGTGATAAATGATGAATCAATCATTTCTATAATCTCCGTTAATAACGCTTTTCTTTCTACGAGTGGGGAGTGGATGACGTTTTTCTTCTTAGAGGCCTTGAAGAAATGGATGGATGAAGATCACTACGTTGAGCGTTCGCAGCTAGATGATTTTGATCTTGAAAACATTCAGGAAAGTATTGATATCGCTTACAAACGGAGGTGCGAAACGCATGTTGGAACTTGGGGGAATGGTGAGATATGGCACTACGGTGGGAGGATTACAGAAATCAATATGCAGTCGCGTGTTCTGATTTTGGATACACCATTCGGGATTGAAAGGCTGCCGTTTTCGGATATCGTCGGTGTACAGTGTGAGGAATGACAAGGAAAACGGCCGATCAATATGTGAGAAGGTCTTCTTATTTGACTGGGCGATAACATGGATCCAGGAATACATATAAAAAACGCTCCAAATCCTTTAGTGTAAGGGTTTGAGGCGTTTTTTGAAGATATGTTGAATCAGGATTGGAAATGAAAGGTCTCGATACATTTTCTGTATAAGAAAATATATCGAGGAGGCGCCAATTGTCAATTCTAAATCCGTCCTTCTTTTCCGATACTATGTCAATACTAGCGCAATTAAGACTTTGATACTCCAAAATCAAATAATTTGTCGGTAACAATCCGAATTAACAAAAAAATAATATGTTAATTACTAACTATATTTAGGCACCAAGAGAAATTTTCCCAAGCGGTTTGCCAGCCTTTGAAATGCTCGGATGAATCATCCCAACGGACATCGAATTTCTTCTGACCGTTTACATCCACTAAATACAGTGCAAGGGTATTATCCTCCTTAGAGACAGCTATCTTCATACCGATTTGAAGTTCTTCTTGAGTGAACGGTACGTCTGAAACCGAACGTAGCTGTGCCTGTTCAAATACTTGTTTGTTAATGATTTTGTAATTCATAATAAACCTCCAATAAAACTTTTTATTCATTATATAAGTTCCTATCTCGTCCGCAAATCATAGGGCTACAAAAGTATATTTTATATTCATTTAGCGATGAAAACAATAATAAAATGAATTCGCTCTATTCAATTATACCCAGGATTAAGATGTGTTTAAACCAGTGGCTAAACCAAAACCATCGACACGGACTAACTTTAAAAACTGTACAGACTTACGTACGGTATATACAAGCGGTGTTCAAAAATCACCCGGCATATCAATCGAAAATGGACCGAGACAAAGACGGATGGGCGTGTGAACGATAATGGGAAAAGCAAAATACACACTTGATCGTGTTGAAGAAGGTCAATATGATTTTTCGTATCCTGTATCCCGGCGAATGAAGTCACTGGAGAAATTTCCAAAGACGATATTGCATTAATTAGCCAATCGGATATAATAGCGAAGTCATTCAAATAACACTCTTTTTTGAATCGTATCCATCATCTGTTTTAATGTTTACTTCTCCTATTTGAAAAAAAGCATAAAAAACAACAGCTGGGAAGGAGAGCAAAAAAAAGCGTCCTTGTTTGTTGTGCAGTCTTGAATCAAAAACATACCCCGAAGATAAAAACGCAACTATAGTTATACCACGTAAAATTCGAAGTACTAAGTAAAATTCTTTAAGCATCTCTCAGGAGGTGCTTTTTTATTTGGTTGCAATACGAACATACATTCCGTATACTGATTAAAAGAGGGGGGGAACAGATGTGCGCGTTGAATTGATTAAGTCGATGGATCGGAATTATGTCTTAGATATGATGTACATATCAAAAGACGGTGAAATAAGCAAACGTAGAATCAAGGTGCTACAGGTGGGTGAGGTATCATTCCGAGCCTATTGTCATCTTCGCGGGTCCAGAAGAACTTTTACGATTGATAACGTGCTAGCGCTTGTTCCCATCGTATATAAAGAAAGCCTGGTGATTTAGGTCGTGCGATTCATACCATCTGGGGCAATACCTTATTTCGAAAACATGATTTACTTACCGATAATAATTACTGTATTGGAGAAGGATCGTGGAGGAATCGAAATTGGTTCATTCAAATTGAAAAAACCTTATGTCGATATTATTGAAGGTGCACTAAAGGTTGCAAGGCATGAAATGAAAGAAACGAATATATATTTGAAGCGTAATAAAATGAAAGTAATTAAAAGGCTGAATGATGGAACGTTTACAGAGTACCTATTTATGCACGATGGTCACGAAGAGCGACGGAAATATTTAAACATACGGTTACGAAACAGAACCGAGGAATTGATAAGCATCTATTTTACGAAGTCCGGAGAACACCATACCAAAGGAGCTGTTATTTAATGAGCGAACGTCAAAGAAATATTTTAGAATACATTAAAAGCTACACAGCAGAAAACCTATATCCACCAACAATCAGGGAGATTGCTACAGCAGTCGGACTCAAATCACCATCCACAGTTCACGGTCATTTAGATAGGATGAGGGAAAACGGGTTTATAAACTTTGTTAATTCATCACCACGCACTTTGACAGTTGTTAGTTAAATGCATTCGATATATAAGGGGCAACCAAATAAACAAATCGCCTGTATCGATATGATGAGCTTCTATGCGAGCTGCATGGCTACGTTGCACAATTTAGATGTTCGTACTGTGCCAATCGCGGTCGTCGGAAACCTACAACAAAAAGGTTCAGTCGTACTTGCGGCCAGTCCCGCTATGAAAAAAAAATTTCGTATAAAGACAGGTAATCGATTATTTGAAATCCCAAGCCATCCCGAAATCCGTTTGTTTGAACCAAAAATGTCGTATTTCCTCAAAATGTCGATGGCAATCACACATATCCTCCACAATTACGTTCCTGCAGAAGCTATACATGTCTACTCGGTCGATGAATCGTTTATTGACCTATCGGGAACCGAGAAGCTCTGGGGTGACCCGGTGGAAACAGTTAAGGATATACAGGCAGAAATACTGGAAACGCTTAACTTACCCTCCACAGCTGGCATGGGCCCGAACATGTTGATGGCGAAATTGGCGCTGGATTTAGAAGCTAAAAAAACAGGTTTCGCGAAATGGACTTTCGAAGACGTGCAAACAAAATTGTGGCCAATATCACCATTAAGTGAAATGTGGGGGATTGGCAGGCAAACGGAAAAGACTTTAAATAATATGGGAATCTTTTCGATTGGTGACCTGGCTCATGCCAATTTACAAAGCCTTGAAAAGAAGTTTGGTGTTATGGGAAACCAATATTATCATCACGCATGGGGAATTGATTTGTCAGAGTTAGGCGCTCCACTTTTGGAAGGTCAAGCGATGAGCTACGGCAAAGGGCAGACTCTGTACAGGGATTACGTAACCCGTGAATCCATCCTTGTAGTTATTTTAGAGATGTGTGAGGATGTTTCCCGTCGAGCAAGAGAAGCAAGAAGAGAGGGGAGGACCGTTCATCTTGGAATTGGGTACAGTAAGCATTCATTCGGTGGCGGATTTAGTCGTTCTCTTTCAATAGAAGAAGCTACAAACGATACGATGAAAGTTTACCGAACTTGCATGGCTCTATTCGATAAATTTCATGATGGCCGTCCAGTAAGGAAAATCACAATCGCGTTAACTAATTTAGAAGACGAAACATCAATGCAGCTAAGTTTTTTTGATGAGCATAAGGTTCGGAATCGTAAATTAGGCATGGTTATGGATGATATCCGAAATAAGTATGGATCCACAGCTATATTGAGGGCTGTGTCTCTAACGGATGACGGGACAGCAATCGGACGCTCTAAATTGGTTGGCGGACATAAGTAATGGGAGGTATATCATGATTCGAGATCGCGGAAGTATTAAATGGACGGCATTGATGTTGCCGGAGCATATTGTGGAATTAAGAAATTGGATGGATAAGGAGCATTTCGTTGAATGTCCGGAACTCAATGATTGGGATTTACAATCTATCCAGGAAGAAATCGAAGTAGCGTATAAACGCAAATGCCAAACGTTGATTAAGACTTGGAAAGACGGCAAGATTATGACGCGTGGAGCCATAGTAGAAGTAATTGATGTGCAGTCTAGCTGTATTGTGCTCGATAACCCCTTTGGACCCGAGAGGATTCCATTTTCAGATATAGTCAGCGCACAATGTATGGAATGAAAAAACAACGACCAATTCGATTAGGGAAAGGTCGTTTTTATTTGGCGACATTTTCGAAATACTATTAAAGGTCTTCCTGACTATTTGACGTTCTATTGGGACAGCCCATCTGCGCAGAAATGATTGTTATAGAAGAAGTACAGACCTAAAGACAGTACATCCTAGCGGCGTCCCACAAGGTCATGCTGCATACCAGTCGAAAATGGATCGTGACAAGGATGGGTGGGCTTGCGAATGACAAAAGTAAAATACACTCTTGATCGAATCGAAGATGGTCGGTAAGTGTTCCTGGAATATCCTAACGAAGAAAATCAATTACTCATTCCGAAGAATGAAGTCCCGGCCGAAGTTACGGAAGGTGACATCGTATTAATCAGCAAAGAGGATTCGGTTTATGAAATAGTAGTATTAGATGAAGAAACTGAAGACGTGCATGATAAAGTTAGCAGCTTGCTCGAGAAGTTGAAGAATAAAAAGTAAATAAAAAACGACTACTACTCAAATTGAGCGGATGGTCGTTTTTTTGTATAGCAAAGTGGTATCAATGCTCTGTACAACTTATTCATTAGCATACTTCAACTAGGGCGGACTCCGATTCGATTGAAGTATGCTCGATAAGATTTTTGTTGTATGTCGAAAACAATAAGACGAAAACATAAATTGGGTTGATGGCGAAGCGTGCGCTTGATGAAGATTACGTCCAATGGAGTGTAGATGGATCATTGGACTTTAGGAATCGTCATCTTGCTATTGAAAAGGTATTGGAATAGAAAGATGTTTAATTTCTAATGATGAAAAAGAATTGAGATAGTGCACCCCGGTGCCGTTGAAATAGAAATGAAAACTATTTTAAACAAGACTTGCATTTCATGAGATGGAATGGTATATTTATAAAGTTGCTTTTGCGACATAATGAAAACAACGCAAAAAGAAAGTGGAATTAGTTGTTGACACGAACCAAACGAAATGTTATGATATAAAAGTTGTCGCCAAAAAAACGACAACCACTAAAGGTGAAGGATGCAAGTTGATTCTTCCGACATGAACCTTGAAAACTGAACAGCAAAACATCAATGAAATATAGCGAGAGTGCTAACGCACTTAAGCAAAACGTTTCTAAACTAAGCTAGCTTCGGTTGGTTGAATAGAAACGCACACAAGAATCTTCGGATTCGAGTCAGCAAGAAATGAGCTATTCATTTTCTTCTATTATGGAGAGTTTGATCCTGGCTCAGGACGAACGCTGGC